>DASYKM010000155.1:0-29679 GCA_035995425.1 Steroidobacteraceae bacterium | reverse complement strand
CAAGGCATTCGGCGCCTCCATGCACGACCTGCACCACCTGCTGTTCAACGTACTGGTGGTGGTCGCCGCGCTGCACATCGCCGGCGCGCTCAAGCATCACTTCATCGACCGGAACGACGTGCTGCGGCGCATGCTGCCGTTTGCGCGCCACCAATGAGACCACCCATGACTAACTACCTTGCATCGGCGGCGCTGGCGCTGCTCACCTGCGGCGCGGTCGCGGCCGAGAAGCCGGCGGCGCCGGCATCGGCAGTCGTGAAACGCTATGCGCTGGCACCCACCGGCAATTCACTGGCGTTCACCTACGTGCAGGAAGGCGCCGTCACCGAAGGCTCGTTCAAGAAATTTTCCGTCGCCTTCGCCTACGATCCGGCAAACCTCGCCACCAGCACGCTCGACGTGAAAGTGCAGATCGCTTCCATTTTCACCGACTACGACGATCGCGACGAGGAGATCCGCAAGCCCGATATCTTCGACGTCGCCTCCTTCCCGCTCGGCGAATACCACGCCAAATCGCTGGTGAAGGGCGCCAAGGGAATCGAAGCGGTGGGCAAGCTGACGGTGCGCGGCGTCACGCACGACCTGCGGATTCCCCTGGTGATCAAGCCGATCACGTTGGCGGGCAAGCCGGCGCTGGAACTCACGGGCAACGCCACGGTGAAGCGACTCGACTACGGCGTCGGCCAGGGTGAATGGCAGAAGACCGACACCGTCGGCGATGAGATCAAGCTGCGGTGGAAGGTGCAGCTCGTACCCTCGCCCGCCGGCTAGAGGCGATGGCCGTTTCGACCTCCATGCGCCGCGTCTGGATTGCAGTGACATTGAGCGTCGCACTGCTCTCGTTCCATCCCGCCTGGGTCGGCCGCACCAGCTGGTGGCTGCCCGGCGTCGCCTTCGGATTGTTCGCGGTGTTCCTGCTAGAGCCGTGGCTGCTCACCTGGGAGCTGCGCAGGCGCGGCGAGGCGCTGCAGATCACCGATGAAGGCGTGCTGCGCCGGCTGGCGCGCGGTGACAGTGAGTTCGTCCGCTGGGCCGAGCTGCGCGAAGTCTCCATCGTCATGACGCAGGGCGTGAACCTCTCCGAAGAATATTTCTATGTGCTCGCGGGCGCGGGCACATCGGGCGTACTGGTCGGTCAGACGCTCGCCACCAAGTACGACCTGCTGTCGCACCTCTCCAAACTACCCGGGTTCGATCACGGCAACATTACCGCGGCCATGGGCTCGCCGGTCAACCAGCGTTTCACGCTGTGGCGCGCGGCGCCGCTCGAGGGCGAAGCGGTGGTCCTGCCGCATCGCGCGTTGAATTGACGGCGGTCAGAACTTCGAGCCGTCCTTGCGCGTGAAGATTCCGCGAGCGTCCGCCGCGTTCCACCGCAGATCCACTTCCGAATACAAGCCTTCATCGAGCGGATCGCGGTTGCTCACCTCGAGATACACCGCGGGCCCGGTGCCGCGATTCACCAGTTGATGGCCGTCGCCCCTTTCCTTGTCAGGCCCCAGCGGAAACCCCGCGCACATTCCTGCCTTCAACACCTGCTCACCGGCATCGGTACGCAGCACCACTTCTCCGCTCAGCACGTAGATGAATTCCTCTTCGTGCGTGTGCCAGTGGCGCATCGAAGATTCCTTGCCCGGCGGCAGCGTGGTCTGGTTGACGCCGATCTTGGTGAGTCCAAGCGCTTTGCCTAGCTGGCGCTTCTCGCGCGGCGTGACGCGCGCTCGATAGGGCTCGGGATATCCGGACCCGGTGCGCGGCTCGAGAGTCAGCGGATCGAGCGCGGGTTTTTTCAGATTCATTCGAATTGACCCCTTCAAGAACGCATGCAAGTGTAGCGCCATGCCGCAGATGTTTGCTGATGTCGGAGAGATCGTGGAAGAGACGCTGCGGCGCGTTGGCAAACGCGTGGTGCTGGCGTTGCCATTGGGAATTGGCAAACCCAACCTCATCGCCAACGAATTCTTCCGCCGCGCGCGCGGCGATTCCTCGCTCGACCTCACTATCTTCACGGCGCTGAGCCTGCGCAAGCCGACCGGCCAGAGCGCGCTCGAAAAAGCCTTCATCGAGCCGCTGGCGGCGCGGGTCTTCGGCAACTATCCCGAGCTCGACTATCTGCAGGCGGTGCGCGCGGGAACCGTGCCGGCCAATGTGCGCGTCATCGAATTCTTCTTCGAACCCGGTTCGCTGCTGAATTCCGCGCACGCGCAGTCACATTATCTCTCGGCAAACTACACGCACGTGGCGCGCGAGCTGCTGGCGCGCGGCGTCAACGTGATCGCGCACGTGGTGGCCAAGCGCGTGGTGGGCGGCGCCACCGAGATCAGCCTCGGCAGCAATCCCGATGTCACCATCGACCTGCTGCCCGCGCTCGCGAAGCTGCGCGCCGCCGGACAGCCGTGGGTGTTGCTCGGCCAGGTCCACCGCGAGATGCCGTTCATGCTGGGCGCGGCGAATGTGGGTGCGGACACCTTCGACCTGCTGCTCGATCATTCCCGCTACGACTATGATCTGTTCGCGCCGCCGAATCCCTCGCTCTCCGCGGTCGACCACGCCATCGGCCTGCACGCCAGCAGCCTGATACGCGATTCCGGAACCCTGCAGATCGGCATAGGAGAACTGGGCGACTCCATCGTCTATTCACTGCTGCTGCGCCACCAGCAGAACGACGCCTGGCGGCGCGCATTGAGCGATGCCGGCACTGAACGCAGCGCGGCGCTCATCGACAGCATCGGCGGGCGTGCGCCGTTCGCGGCCGGGCTCTTCGGCGCCACCGAGATGTTCGTCGACCAGATGCTCGATCTCTATCGCGCCGGCATCCTGCGACGCCGGGTCTATGACTATCTACCGCTGCAGCGCGCGCTCGCCGCGAACGGCTCGAGCAGCCGCGTCGATGAAGCGCTGCTCGCGGCGCTGCTCGCCGCCGGCGCGGGACCGGTGCTCGATGAGCACGACGTGTCGGCCCTCAAGGCCGCGGGCGTGCTCCGCGGTGAGACGCGATTCCACGATGGCAGCATCGTCTCGCCCGATGGCGTGGGCATCGAGGCAAATCTCGGCAGCGCGAAAGTACGCGCCGCGCTCGCGCGTGATTGCCTGGGGCTGAACCTGCAGGGCGGCACGGTGATGCACGCCGGCTTCCTGCTCGGTCCGCGCGCGTTCTACGCGGCGCTGCGCGAGCTGCCCGAGTCCGAGCGCCGCTTGTTCGACATGCGCGGCGTGGGTTTCATCAACCAGCTGTATGGCGACGACATCGCGCTGCGCGAGGCACAGCGATGCCATGCGCGCTTCGTGAACACCACGATGATGCTGACCACGCTCGGCGCCGCGGTGTCGGACGGGCTCGACGACGGCCGCGTGGTCTCGGGCGTGGGCGGCCAGTACAACTTCGTCGCCATGGCGCACGCGCTGCCCGGTGCGCGCTCGGTGCTGTGCGCGCGCGCGACGCGGCTCAAGGACGGCAGGCTCAGCTCCAACATCGTCACGAGCTACGGTCACACCACCATTCCGCGGCACCTGCGCGACATCGCCCTCACCGAGTACGGCATCGCCGACCTGCGCGGCCGCACCGACTCCGAGTGCGTCGCGGCGATGTTGAACATCGCCGACTCGCGTTTCCAGGACGGTCTGCTCGCCGCGGCCAAACGGGCTAACAAGATCGACGCCGGTTACCGTATTCCCGAAGAGTTTCGCGGCAACACGCCGGCGCGCGTCACCCGGGGCTTCGCCGCCCAGCGCCGCGCCGGGCTGTTTTCGGAATATCCGTTCGGCACCGATCTCACGCGCGAGGAAATCGAGCTGGCGCGGGCGTTGCGCTGGCTCAAGGAAAACACGGGCGGAACGTGGGGGCGCCTGCTTACGGTCGGACGCGCGCTGCTCACCCGGCCGAAAGACGCGGAGCGCGCCGGACTCGTCCGATTGCAGCTCGACTCGCCGCGGAATTTTTCCGCGCGCCTCGACGCGAAGCTGGTGAGCCTGGGATTGCGCGCGACCGCGGAAGAGCGGCCGGAGACTATTTCGCAAACAGCCGCGCGGGATCCTTGAACGCCTTGAACTCGAGCGCGTTGCCGGAAGGATCGTAGAGAAACATCGTCGCCTGCTCGCCCACCTGGCCCACGAAACGGATGCCGGGCTCTATTTCGAAGCGCGTGTTCAGCGTGCGCAGCCGCTCGGCCAGCTGCTGCCACGCGCCCCAGTCCATCACCACACCGAAATGGGGTACGGGGACGTCGTGTCCGTCCACTTCGTTGTGATGGACGTGCTGCTTCTTCGCGGGATCGAGGTGCGCGACGAGCTGGTGTCCGAAGAAGTCGAAGTCCACCCACTCATCGCTGCTGCGACCTTCAGGACAGCCGAAAAGCTGGCCATAGAAAGTACGCGCGGCGCTCAGGGAATGAACCGGAATCGCGAGGTGAAATGGCTGTGGCATGGGCGGGATTCTATTGTTTGTCCCACCACGTGTCGCGCGCTCGCACGGCGAGATCGGGGTGATCGGAAAAAAGTCCCGTGATACCCGCGTCGAGCAATGCGTGGATTTCGGCGGCGAGGTCGCCGTGGGCCCCGGCATCGGCCGACGACCGCAAGGCGACCGGCAGAAATTCGTTCTCGGCGCGCAAGGTCCACACGTGGATGCCGAGTCCTGCCGCGCGCGCGCGCCGCGCGAGCCCGGTGTCCACGGGTCCGTCCGCTCCGAACTTCACCACCATCCACTTGTGGGGTCCGATGGCATCGGCATAGGTGGCGATTTCCGCGAGGCCGGCATCGCTCATGAGATCTTCGTAGCGGCGCTGGTCGCCGGCGAGCGTGAAGTCGAAGGGCCGCCCTTCGGGCGCCACCAGTTGCACCAGCGGCAGATCCGTGCGCCGACGCAGCGCCTTGAGGTTCGCAACCTCGAAGGACTGCAGGCAGATCGGGTCCGAGCGCCGGCTGTATCCGTGCCGCGTCAGCGACGCGAGCATTTGCTCGTCGAAGTGCAGACCCAGGTTGGCGAAGTAACTCGGATGTTTGGTTTCCGGGTACACACCGATTCGCGGCGGTGCGGGCAGTCCGGCGCCGCGTGCGTTCGCGCCACGCTGCGCGTCCGCGGCGGCCACCAGGTCGAGGACCTCGTCGAAAGTCGGGATCGAGAACGCGCCGTCGTAACGCGTGTTCGATTTGCGCAGGTCGGGCAATCGCTCGCGGGCGCGCAACGTCCTGAGCTCCGCCAGCGTGAAGTCCTCGGTGAACCAGCCGCTGACGGATTCACCGTCGATGTTCTTCGTTGCCTTGCGTGAGGCGAACTCCGGATGCGCCGCGACGTCGGTGGTGCCGCCGATCTCATTCTCGTGGCGCGCGAGCAGTGCGCCATCCTTGCTGATGACCAGGTCGGGTTCCACGTAGTCCGCACCCTGTTGAATCGCGATGAAGTAGCCCGCGAGTGTGTGCTCCGGCACATACCCGCTGGCACCGCGATGCGCTATGACAAATGGCCGCGAATCGGCGGCGTGCGAGCTTTCCGTCATGAGACCTGCGCCCAAGATTCCATACGTGACGTAACGCCAGAATGACCCGCGATGCGGAGCTCCCGTTGCTTGGCGACGCATCGAAATTGTTCTTCCACCAGGGGAATGGCGCCCATGAAATCCATCATTCGCGGCTTGCCGAAGCTTAACTTTCGCAGTGTGGCATGTCTCGCCCTGGGACTCGCGGTCGCCGGATGCGCGAGCGATCGGCGCCCGGTGGTGGTCGGGCAGCCGATGAACGTGCCGACACTCAATGACTACTGCGCCATCGCGCAGAAAGAAATCGCCACCGCGCGAGTGCCGGCCCGCAATGTATTGATGACCGACTACCAGGCGTTTTCGCGCGCCGCGCCTTCGGTGAAGCCGCTCGAAACCCTGCAATACGTCGGCTATTCCGATCCGCAGCGAACCAAGGCGCGCATGATCTCCTGCAAGCTGCACAGCGCGGAGCGCATCCGTGCCGAATACGGCGCCACGGCCGCGGGCGAGTCGACCACCTGCGCGCGGCTCAACCGCCGCACGCTCGACGCCGTGATGCTGTCGCTCAGCGATCGCCAGAGAAAGAAGATGCCGTTCAAGGGCACGATTGGCGTGTTGCTCGACCCGGATGAACAGGCAACCAGCGAATCGCAATGGCTGGAATCCTTCACCATGGTGCAGACCGACGCCGGCGGAACCCTGCGCATCCGCGCCAAGAGTCTTGGCAGCGGCAACCTGCGCGTGAGCTCGAAGGCCGGCGCGACCAGCGGCCGCCAGTACTGCCACCTGATCGCGCCCGATTACCTGAAGCGCATCCTGACCGGCGAAGTGCAGCTGCCCAAGGCCGAGTTTCCGCAGAGCGGGCAGACCGCGAGCCGGTAGTTAGGTCACCGCGCCGGCGCGCAACGCGAACAGATCTTCGGCCCGCACGCCGAGCGCGCGCGCCAGCTTGGGCGCGAGCGTCGCGGAAGGCGTGAACACGCCGTTTTCAACCGTTTGATGGTCTTGCGCGAGACGCCAGGAAAACGCCGTTGACCACCCATGGCGATGGCGGATTCCGGCGCGCTCGTCCCAGAGTTTTCGCCGCACTGCCGCGGCGCACCCGCGAGTAACGCCAAGGTTACAAACCGCTGATAAGCTTCGCCGCGTGCCCACAGTCATCGCTCCCTATTCACGTGCCGAAGAGCTCGCGCACACGCTGACCGCCGGGCTCGGCATCGTCGCCTGCGCGATCGCGATTCCGTGGCTGGCCTGGGCCGCCGCGGGTGATCCGCTGCGGCTCGCCGGCGCGATGGTCTTTGGCGTGACCGCGCTCGCGATGTTCGCGACCTCGGTGATCTATCACTGGGAGCGAGCCCCCGAGCGCAAGCAACGGCTGCGCAAGCTCGACCACTCGGCGATCTATCTACTCATCGCCGGCACCTATACGCCGTTCACACTGGTGGCGATGCAGGGCGCCTGGGGATGGTCGCTGTTCGGCGTGGTCTGGACGATGGCGGTACTCGGCGTGGTGGCGAAGACCACCGTGGGTTTTCGCTATCCACGCCTGTCGACGGCGCTGTACCTCGGCATGGGATGGCTCATCGTGGTCGCCATCAAACCGCTGCGCGAGAGTCTCACGGCGACCGAGATCGCGTGGATCGCCGCGGGCGGCCTGCTGTACACGGGCGGCGTGCCGTTCTACGTGTGGAAGTCGAAACGTTACACGCATGCCGTGTGGCACCTGTTCGTTCTGGGCGGAGTCGCCTGCCATTTCGCCGCGGTGCTGAGCGTCGTCAGCGGCCGCGGCTGATCGCTATTTCTTTCGGCGCGCCGCGGGTCGCCTGCGCGGCGTCTTCTTCGCTGCCGGTTTTCGCGATTTCGACTTTCTGGGCGCCGCCTTGCCGGCGGCGGCTTTCTTCTTCGCGGGAGGCTTCTTTTTTGCGGACGCCTTGCTCTTCCGCACTGGCGGCTTCTTTGCCTTTTTCTTCGCGGCGGCGGACTTCTTCAACGGCTCGACGCCGCGCAACTGATCGATGATCGCGGGATTCTCGAGCGTCGAAAGATCCTGCGTGATGTCCTCGTTGCGCGCGATTGAGCGCAGCAGGCGGCGCAGGATCTTGCCCGAGCGGGTCTTGGGCAGGTTCTCGACGAACCGGATGTCATCGGGCCGGGCGATGGCGCCCAACTGCTCGGACACCCAGTCGCGCAGGATCTTCGTGAACGACTCGATCTTGTCGCCCGTGGGGCGCTCGCCGCGCAGCACCACGAATGCGAACACCGATTCGCCCTTGATCTCGTGCTGTTTGCCGACGACCGCGGATTCGGCGACTTTCGGATGCGCCACCAGCGCGGATTCGATTTCCATGGTGCCGAGCCGGTGGCCCGCGACGTTCAGCACGTCGTCGATGCGGCCCATGATCCAGAAGTAACCTTCCTTGTCGCGATGCGCCGAGTCACCGGCCACGTAATAGCGATTCTGGAAGGTTTCCCAGTACGTCTTGCGATAGCGATCGTTGTCGCCCCAGATGGTGCGCAGCATCGCCGGCCACGGTTTTCTAACTACCAGGTAGCCGCCGGCATCCGCGCCCTGCACTTCGTCGCCGCGCGCATCGACGATGGTCGCGTCGATGCCCGGCAGCGGCAGCGTGCACGAACCCGGCTTGGTGGCGGTGATTCCCGGCAGCGGCGAGATCATGATGGCGCCGGTTTCGGTCTGCCACCAGGTGTCGACGATGGGGCAACGCATGCGCCCGACGTGCTCGTGGTACCACATCCAGGCCTCGGGGTTTATGGGCTCGCCGACCGACCCTAACAAGCGCAGCCTGGTGAGGTCGTAGCGCGCCGGAATGTCCTCGCCGAGTTTCATGAGCGCGCGAATGGCGGTGGGCGCGGTGTAGAAGATGGTGACGCCGAGCGATTCGCAGATCTGCCAGAAACGCCCCGCGTGCGGAAAGGTCGGCGCGCCCTCGTAGATGATGATGGTGGCGCCGGCGGCGAGCGGTCCGTAGGCGACGTAGCTGTGACCGGTGACCCAGCCGATGTCGGCCGTGCACCAGAACACGTCATCGCTGTTCAGATCGAACACCCACTTGCTGGTGAGTTTCGCTCCAAGTAGATAGCCGGCGCTGGAATGCTGGATGCCCTTGGGCTTGCCGGTCGAGCCCGACGTGTACAGCAGGAACAGCGGATGCTCGGCGTTGACCCAGACCGGATCGCACACCGGCGTCAGCCCTTCGATGACGTCGTGCCACCAGATATCGCGCCCCGGATGCATGCGCACGTCCTGCCCGGTGCGCTTGAGCACGATGACCTTGCGGATGCTCTTGCAGCCGCCGGCCAGCGCCTTGTCGGCCGCTTCCTTGAGCTCCACCGGCTTGCCGCCGCGCCAGCCGCCGTCGGCAGTGATGAGCGCCACCGCCCCGGCATCTTCGATGCGGTCCTTGAGCGACAGCGCCGAGAACCCGCCGAACACCACCGAGTGAATTGCGCCGATGCGCGCGCAGGCGTGCATGGCGACGATGGCCTCCGGCACCATCGGCATGTAGATGACCACGCGATCGCCGGTCTTCACGCCCTGGGCCAGCAGCGCGTTGGCGAAACGGCACACGTCGGCGTGCAGCTCGCGATATGACACATGGCGCACGTCGCCGGGCTCGCCCACGAACGTGACCGCGGTCTTGTGGCCGCGCTCCTCGAGGTGCACATCGAGACAGTTGTAGGAAACGTTGAGCTCACCGTCGGTGAACCAGCGGTAGTTGGGCGCCCGCGACTCATCGAGTGTCACGCTGAACGGCTTGTGCCAGCGCAGCTCGGTCTGCGCCTGGCGCGCCCAGAACCCGTTGTGGTCGGCGGCGGCCTCGGCACGCAGGGCCTGCACATCGGCGGGCTTGAGGCGGGCCTTGGCGGTGAACTCGGCGGAAGGCGGAAAGCGTCGTTCTTCGATGAGAACGGATTTGATGTTTTGGCTGCTCATGTTTTGGGCTGCTCGGGGGCGCAAAGGATACCGTATGAATTGCGCGGCCCTGTAAACCGAAACGCCTCCTGGGCAGTCTTAACCAGTGCCGCCATTCAAATCGGGAGATGACTCATGCGTTCCAGGTACTGGTTGTTACTGCTCGCCTTCGGCCCGGCCGCCGCGCTGGCCTGGGGCGATGACTGCAAGTTCCAGGCTGATCGCGCCGGCGGGGTGGACGCCAAGGGCGTCGAGAAGGTCGTCATTCGCACAGGCGCCGGCGATATGAAAGTCGTCGGACGTGGCAATGCGGTGCGCATCGAAGCACGCGGTGTCGCCTGTGCCGCCAAACAGGAATTGCTGGATTCGACCCAGATCAGCGTGCGGCGCGAAGGAAACATCGTCTACGTCGAGACGGTCCTGCCGCAGAACGAGGATGGCTGGTCCTTCCTCAACAACGACTACGCGTACATCGACATCGGCATCGCGCTTCCGGTCAGCATTCCGGTGGAGGCCACCGACTCGAGCGGCGATGCGACTTTCGAGGATCTGCAGGCGCTCACGCTGCAGGACAGTTCTGGCGATCTGCAGCTGGAGCGCATCGCCGGCCTCGCCGATGTCAACGACAGCTCGGGCGATCTCGATATCGAAGGCGCCGGCAGCGTGCGTGTGCGCGACAGCTCCGGCGACGTGGAGATCCGGGAAGTACGCGCGGACGTCGAGGTGATCGTCGACAGCTCGGGCGACATCCACGTCGAGAAGGTCGGTGGCAACGTCAAGATTGCCCAAGACAGCTCCGGCGGCATCCGCATCGAAGACGTGAAGGGCAGCGTCACCGTGGATTCCGACAGCTCCGGCGACATCTATGCCGGGCGCGTCACCGGCGACTTCACCGTGAGCGAGGACAGCTCCGGCTCGATCGAGCATGAATCGATCGACGGCAGGATCACCGTTCCGTCCAACAAACGCGACGCCGACGCGGAGTAAACGGAAAAGTCAGGCGGCCGCGGCGAGCGGCATCAGCGCGAGCCGTTCGGCCTGCCGGCGCAGCATCGGGCCGAAATTGTGGCGGTCGAAAAAGGCCGTCAGCGCCGCCACATCGGGCGCGCGCCGCACGAGATCGGTCCGCGCGGTTTCCAGCGGCATGTTGCAGGCGATCTCGGTGAGCCGGCGCGCGAAAAACGCGGCCTCGCGATGCTCGGTGAGTTTTGCGGCGAGCTTGCCGGCGCCGCGCACCGGAATATCCGCGACGCGATCGAGGTTGTCGTAGATCTCCTCGAGTGACACGAATTCTTTCATGAGGGCCGCCGCGGTCTTGGCACCGATGCCGGGAACACCCTTGATGTTGTCGACGCTGTCGCCCATGAGCGCGAGAAAGTCGGCGAAGCGTTCAGGCTGCACGCCGAATCGGTCCTCTATTTCGTCATAGCGATACCGAACGTTATCGGCGTAGTCCCAGTACACGTCACCGGCGCGTATCAGCTGCGCGTAATCCTTGTCGCGTGTCACCAGCGTGGCGCGCAGGCCCTCCAGTCGGCAACGCGTCATCAAGGTTCCGACGATGTCATCCGCTTCGTACTCGGCATGGCTGAATGCGGGAATTCCCGCGTGCCGGCAGAACTCGCGACAGCGTTCGAACTGCAATTTGAGATCTTCGGGCGCCGGGTCGCGATTCGCCTTGTAGGCCGGATAGATCTGGTTGCGAAACGAGGTAGTGAGGCTCTGGTCGAAGGCCACGGCGATGTAGCGTGGCTGGGCCCGTTCGATGAGGTCACCGAGAAAGCGCGCGAAGCCGAACGTGGCATGCGCGGGTTTGCCGTCGCCGTCCACCATGTCGGGTGGCATCGAGTAGTAGGCGCGGAATACGTAGACCGACGCGTCAATGAGATAAATCACGCGCGGATAGTAAATGGCTCGCGCGGCTGTGTGGGAACAGACTGCAGTCCGTTCGATCTCTTTGACTAGGCGACCTGGCCGATCCCGTTACCGGCCGCCACCACACTGTCGGGTATCGGCAGCGGTCGCCGCTCGGCCCGCTGCAGGGCTGCATCCACCATCGTCGCGAACAATTCGGCGGTATCGTGCAGGCTCTGGGTTGCGAGCCCCAGGTCGCGCGGCCGCCTGACGATCTGCTGGCAGGCGGTCACCATCTGCTGGTCGCGCAACCCATCGATCACCGCGCCTTCGGCCAGCGCACGTTGCGCTTTCTCCGGGACGCCGCCGCGCCGGCACGCGTCGCTCCACAGCGGATAGAACAGGCGTGGCATGCGCTCGAAGAACCACAGATAACCGACCAGCCCGACCGTGGCGCGCTCGACCAGCTGGTAGTGCGCGTACGCCGCCAGGGCGATGGTCTGCGGCAGCGGCGTCAACGACACGCTGTCCATGGAATTGAGGCCGAGGGCACGAAGGTCATCCAGAAAAGAGCGCCCTTGCTCGAAAGCGAGGCCCGGCACCGCGAGCAGGTCCTGCCACGAAGTCCAGTCCTCGGGCGGGACGACATCCGCGGCGACTTCCCGCAGGCGCGAATGCACATTGATGACGTGGTTGAATTCGAGGAGCAGCTGCCGATGGGTGCTGGAGCCGATTTCAGTGGATCGAAAGCGTTCGAGAACTTTCGCGAGCAGCGACGTACGCGTCAGCATGTCGAACTCGAGCGAAAATACGTCGGCGCTATTCATCCTGCCCCTGTCAATGCCGGCCTTTTTGGTCCGGTCTCTATGTAGTGTCATGACTTCAGGGTTTCTCTCACCTCGCGCTGACATAAGTACAAAGTATTTTCAATCAAGGACTTACTACAAACCCTGCCTACTTTTTCTATTGCCGATTGCGAGGCGGCGCAGGTGCCTGTAAACATTGGCGCCGAACGGAAGGGGACTCGCCAGAATGTGCGCACGCCGCGGCGCCGCAACGACATATAAAGAGAATTCGAGCGCTCGATTTTTCCAGAATCTGTGCGCCTTATCGGTGCTTTGGCTTTTCGGTTGCTCGGGTGGACTGGAAACCGAGCCGCTGGTCGAGTTTTCCACCGAGCTCAACGTCCAGGGCAGCAAGCCCCAATCGCTCGTACGCCAATTGCGTGCCGGCGTGTACGTGGTCGAGATACGCGAACGCGACATCGACCTGCGGGTCCGCATCGATTCCGGCAAGCTGCACACCGAGCTCGCCGACGCTTACCTGCGCCACGGACTGCATCGCACAGTAGTTAGTCTCGAGCAGTCGGCGGCGGTGCGCATAACCCTGTCGAGCATCGACCAGCGCACCTGGCGCGGCTCCGCCGCGCTGCGCATCCTGCGCTGGCCGCAATCCGCGCCGAACGCCCCGCCCGACGAGCGCCTGCTCGGATACATGGCGCTCGGCAAGGGCAACGAACTGGTCGCGAAGACCGACACGGCTTCGTGGCGCGCGGCGATTCAACCCATGCGCCAGGCGGCCGCGCACTTCGAGGCGGCCAACGACATCCAGGCTCTGGCCGAGGCTGAATACCAGCGCGGTTACGTGGAGTTCAACCTGCTCTATGAATTCGAGGACGGCCGCAGGACCGCGGCGTCTGCGCAGGCGCATTTCCTGGCGGCCGGCGATGAAGCCGGTGCTGCGCGCGCCGCCGTGCTGCGCGCGCTCCACGAATTCAACATCGCCTCGGGCATGGGCCCGGAAGTTCCGCGCTCCGAACAGCGCGCGCTGCTCGACACCGCGGTTGCGCGAGTAAAGCGAGCGCAAGCTTATTTCGAGGCGCACGACATGCACACCGACGCGATGAACGCGCTCAACGTGAGCTGCATCCGCGACACCGTGCTCGGCGACGACGATCCGACCGCGGAGGTATATCGAGTGATCCGCGCGCGCGCCAAGGCGCGCGGCGACAAGATGTTCGAAGTGCGCGCGACGCAAAATCTCGCCGCCATTGCGATGCGTCAGGGTAATGTCGGCCAGGCGGTGACCATGTTCGAGGCCGTGCTGCCGCTCGTCGAGCGTGACCGCAATCCGGACATGTACGCAACGCTCATCAGCAATCTGGGCCACGGCCTCATTGCGCTCGGTGAATTCGACCGCGCGCTGTTGCTGCACACCGAAGCGCTCGGAATGTTTTCGGCGCGCGGCGACGACAGCCAGACGGCGCGCGAGCTCGCGGCGCTGGCCTCCATACAATTCCGCAGCGGCAACGTCGAGCGCGCGCTGACTACGATCGAAAGCGCCTTTCCACTGTATGAACGGGCACACGACCAGTCCGGCCACGTGTCGGCGCTGCGCCTCGCGGGCAACGCGGCTTCGGAACTTGGGTCGCACGACATCGCGCTCGAGTACCTGCGCCGCGCCGAGCGACAGGACAAGAACGCCATATCCATCGAGCGGACCCGCGTGCTCATCGCTGGCGAGCTGCGCGCGCTCGGCGATCTGCGCGGCGCGGAGAAGCTGCTGGCGCAGGTGTTGCAGGCGCCCAGCGAGCCGACGCGAGCCGATGCGCTCGCCGAGCGCGCGCGGCTGCGCCAGAAGCAGCGGCGCGGCGCCGAAGCTCTCGCCGATCTGCGCGAAGCCGACGCCATCTATGCGCGCCTCAATCTCGATTTCAATCGCATCGACAGCAGCTCCGCGCTGGCGCTGGCGCTGCTCGCCGCCGGTGACGTGCAAGGGGCCAGCGACGCCGCGGACATCGCGGTGGAGATCGAGACCCGCATCCGCGTGAACTCGGCCAATCCGGAAATGCGGGCGCGTTTCCTGTCGGCGAGCTACGCCCCCTACGAAGCGCGCATCGAAACCGATCTCGCGGGCGCGAACGCGCGGGACCCGGCCGCGATCTGGAAGGCGTTTCGCGTCGCCGAAGCGATTCGCGCGCGGTCGCTGGCCGACAGGCTCGCACACGCGCCCAACACCCACGACTCGCCGCGCGATGAGGATTCGGATCGGCTGCGTGAGCGCATGACTGCCCTGCAGGTGGACCTCGAGCGCCGCATGCGCAAGGGCGGCGCCGACGATGCCGAGGTTTTCAAGACCAGGCGGCTGATCGACGAGGTTCGCGCACGCCTGGAAGCGCGAATGCTCGGTCGGCGGGGCATCGAGCCGAGCAATCGGCTCGCTATCGCCGAAACGCGTGAAGCGGTGCAGGCGGACCTGCCGGCGGATACCGCGGTGCTGGCGTACTTCGTCGGTGACCAGCATTCACACGCTTGGTTGCTGACTCGCAATGAGCTGCGGCACAGCGCGCTTCCGGGGCGTCGTGCAATCCAGGATCTCGTGAGCATCTTTGTTGAGCGACTGCGGACTCGCGTCAAGACAACCGATGACCCGATGTTCGCGCCCTTGTTAGGCAATCTGCTGGCCGGGGTGAACGCCCATCGGCTGCTGGTCCTTCCCGACGGCCCGTTGAACGGCTTGCCGTTCGCGGCGTTGCCCATACCGCACGGTCGCCCGAACGAAATGCTGATCGATCGGTTTGTCGTCGCGGCCGCGCCGTCACTCGCGCTTGCGATGCATCCCGCGGCGAGACATCCGGCTCAGCAGAGCCGGGTCGCCGTCATCTCCGATCCGGTGTACACACCCGACGATCGCCGCTTGACGGTCGCGGCCAACGGTGCGGCGAACTACCGCGGCGCGGAAGGTTCCACGGGAAGGCTCGCGCGTCTGCCCTACTCGGCGATCGAGGCGCGCGCCGTTGTCCGGGCTTTCGCCGGCAGCGACGTCATCGAACTCGCGGGCTTCAACGCCACCGCGCGGCGCGTGATCGAACTGCCGTCCGCTGACCTGGGAGTGCTGCACTTCGCCACGCATGCCGTGGCGCGGCGGGATGCTCCGGAACAGTCGGCGCTGTTCCTCTCCGAGTACGCCGCCGATGGCTCGCTGTTGCCCAGCGACCGCCTCACGGTCGACGACATTTCGCGCAGCGGACTGCGGGCCGATATCGTCGTGCTGAGTGGCTGCGCCACCGGCGATGGCCGGGAGCTTCGCGGCGAAGGCGTGCTCGGCCTGACCTACGGGTTTCTCGCCAACGGCTCGCACACCGTGATCGCGTCGCTGTGGCCGGTGGAAGACGCGCTTACCGCGCGTTTCATGGAAGAGTTCTACGCCGCCTATCGGGCCTCGGGGCGCGCTTCCGATGCGCTGCGCACCGCCCAGTTGCGCACGCGCGGCACAGCCGACTCGGCGGTGTGGTCCAGCTTCGTGGTGCGGGCCAACGAGCTGCCCTGAGCGCGCCCCACCGGCCGTTTCTAACTACACGCGAATTTCACGTCCGGCGCGGCCGCCCGGACCAGCAGATGGCCTGCGGAGTACGCAGGCCATTTATATTAAGTGTCACGACTTGGCGATTTCTCCCACTTGCGCGTGCCCGCGACGCAAATATTTTTTCGCGCGGACTTACTACAAACCCTGCCTACTATTTCCGTCACCGATTGCGGCACAATGCATGTGCCTGTAAACATTAGCCCCCGCCGCGTGGGATTCGATTCAAATGTGCGTGCGCGATCGCGTCGCTACCTACCTGGATAATTATCCGCGGACGCGCGTGCTGCAAATCATCTGCGGTGTCTGCGTACTCGCGCTCGCAGCCTGCGCCAGAAACGACTCGGACGACCTGGCTACCACCTACTCGGCGAACCTCGCGGTCGCGGGCAACACGCCGACGGTCGTGACGCTGCATCTGGCGCCGGGAACTTACCTCATCGAAGCCCGCGAGCAGGACATCGACCTGCGCATGCTGGTCGACGGCGGCACCGGCGGCCACGCGGAAATCGAGGATGCCGTACCGCGGCACGGACTCCACGTTCAGGTAGCTAGTCTGAAGAGCGCCGGTGATTTTCGCATCGAGCTGCGCAGCCTCGATCACCGTGCAAAGCACGGCAGCGTGTCGCTGCGCGCGGCGCGCTGGCGGCGCGCCGAGAATGCGGCACCGGGTGAACGCGAGCTGGGTTATGCGGCGTTCGGTCTTGCGGGGGCGCAGACCGCGGCGGGCAAGCGCGAATCCTGGGAGAAGGCCGCGGCGCTGCTGAACGAAGCCGCCGCACACTTCGAGCTGGCGCGCGACGACGTGGCACAGGCCCAGACGCAGTACACCCTCGGGCATCTGCAATATCTGCTGATCGAAGACCGCCTGGCGGCAATCCGCGCCGCGGAGGCCGCCACCGAAGCCTACGAAGACATCGATGACGAGGTTGGGATCCAGAGCGCCGCGACCTTGCGAGCGGCGTCGGAGCTTGAAATCGCGTCTGCCATGAACGCGAGCACGCAACGCGCGGCACAGCGTGCGCTCTACGATGCGGCCGATCGCCGTCTCGCCGAGGCGGCGGAGTTCTTCGGCAAACGTGGGCTGGCGGTCAACGCCGAGTACGCCGTCAACATGCGTGGAGTGCGCGCGATCTATCTCGGCGAGGATGCGGACGCCGCGAAGTTTTTCACCCAGGCCGTCGAGATGGCGCGCGCCAACAAGGACGTGGGTGAAGAGGTCACCTCGCTCGCGAATCTCGGCTGGGTTCACTACCGCATCGGATTCATCGCCGAGGCAGCGCGCGAATATTCGCAATTGCTGCCGCTGATCGAACGCGACCTTCAGCCGGCGCTGTACGCGGCAATACTCAACAACTATGGCTTCTGCCTCATTGCTCTCGGAGACTTCGACCGCGCACTGCAACTCCACACCGACGCGCTGCAGATGTACGTCGCGCAGGATCGGCCGCTCGAACAGGCGGTGCAGCTTTCCGCACTCGGTGGCCTGTATTTTCGTACCGGCGACTTGCAGCGTTCGCTCGAGACATTGCGATCCGCGATCGAGGTCCAGGAGCGCATCGGTGACACCGCCCGCGAAGCACCGGCGCTGCGTGTTGCCGGAAATGCGGCATCCGCAATGGGTCAACACGACCTCGCGCTCGAGTACCTGCGCAAGTCCGTGCAGATCGACGCCAATCCGCAAAATGTCGCGCGTTCGCGCGCCCTGATCGCCAGCGAGTTGCGCGCGCTCGGCGATCTGCGCGGCGCCGAGGCCGAGCTCGTCAAGGCGCTCGAATCCGCGAATCCCCTGTCGCGCGCCGAAGCTCTGGCCGAGCGCGGCCGGCTGAGACTCGTCCAGAAGAATTTTCCCGCGGCGATCGCCGATCTGCGCGCCGCCGACAAGCAATACGTCGCGCTCGGGCTCGAGTTCAATCGCATCGACACGAATACCGCGCTGTCTCAGGCGTTGCTTGCATCGAACGATGCATCCGGCGCCATCGCCGCCGCGGACGAAGCCGTGTCGATTGTCGGCCGCATCCGCGTCAAGTCCGCCAATCCGGAATGGCGCGCGCGCTTTCTCTCGGCACGCTACCTGCCCTATGAAGTGCGCATCGCCGCGGAGTTCGCTGCCGACGGCAAGGACGACAACGAGAAGTCCTGGCGCGCATTCCAGATCGCTGAGAACGTTCGCGCACGCTCGCTCGCCGATCTGCTCGCCGACGAGCCGCACCGCGGTGCCCGGGCTCTCGATCCAAAGGGCGACGCGCTGCGCGCACAACTCACCTCGCAGCAGCTGCGACTCGAAACGCGCATGCAGAGTGCCGACGCGGACGATTCGGGCACCCAGGAGTTTCGCCGCGCGATCGTCGAAACACGCGCGCAAATCGATGCGCACCGCGTAAGCCAGGATTCGGTGGCCGCGGGCAGCAGCACGCTCACCAATTCGCTGCAGGAGCTTCAATCCCGTCTGCCGCCGGACACGGTAGTGCTGGCGTACTTCGTGGGCGACGCCACCACGCATGCCTGGCTGCTGCGTCGCAATGAACTGCGGCACGCCGTGCTCACGGGCCGAGCGGATCTGGCCAGCGTCACCGACGAGTTCGTCGAAGCACAACGGTACGCGAGCACCGCCGCGCGCGACGCCGGCGGGCGCCTGCTCGGCGGATTGCTGAACGGCGTCACCGAGAAACGCATGCTGGTGATTCCCGACGGACCACTGAATGGCTTGCCATTCGCCGCCGTGCCACTGCCCGGCACGAATCACGAGGTGCTCGTGGACCGGTTTGTCCTCGGCTATTCGCCATCGCTCGCGCTGGCATTGCAGGGCACGCATGCAATGCCGTCGCGCGGCAAACACGTGGCGGTGGTCTTCGATCCCGTCTATGCCGCCGACGACCGGCGGCTGATCGCCTCGGGCGGCAAAGGCGGCACTCTGCGCGGACCGCTGCCGGTTTCGCCTAACAAGCTCACGAGGTTGCCCTATTCCGCGCTCGAGGCCCGTGCCGTGTCGGGTGCCTTGGGAGCGACCGACACCCTGCAGATCAGTGGATTCGAGGCGACCGGCGCGCGAGTGCTGCGGCTGGCGCAGAACGATTTGTCCGTCCTGCACTTCGCCACACACGCCGCGGCGCGCGCCGATGCGCCCGAACAGTCCGCGTTGTATCTCAGCGAATACTCGCCCGACGGCGCATTGCTGACGGACTCGAAGCTGACCGTCAACGAAATCAGGGCGGCGGGCCTGCGTGCCGACCTCGTCGTATTGTCAGGTTGCGACACCGGGGACGGCGGACGACTGCGCGGCGAAGGGGTCCTCGGCCTCGCCTATGGATTTCTTGCCAATGGTTCGCGTTCGGTCGTCGCGGCGTTGTGGCCCATCGAAGACGCCGCCACCGCCAGATTCATGAACGAATTCTACAGCGCCTATCGCCTCAGCGGTCGTGCGGCTGATGCGCTGCGCGCCGCGCAATTGCGCACCCGCGGATCGGCCAATGCCGCGGTGTGGTCGAGTTTCGTGGTGCGGGCCAACGAGTTTCCGTAGCCCGCAGACAGTTCATTGAACAGGGCTTCTATTTTTCTAAGGAGTGCAAACATGCAGTTTCAATTTGTCCAGACGTCAAGAATGAGGGAGATGGCGGCGCTCGCGGCCGCAATGTTGTTAGCTACGACGGCCGCAGTGGCCGCCGAGCCGGATGCGGCGATTGCCGGATTGCTCGGCAAGGAAATCACCATCGAGTCCGCGAGCTCGAACGACCTGATGCCGGTCGGCGGCAAGCTCACATTTACGTACGATGCCGAAGCCAACACCGTACGCATCTGCACGCGTCAGGTGGAGACGCAAAAGGGCCCTTGGCGCATGGACATGGCTCCGGGTTGCAACGTCGTTCTGACGCTGACGCGCGGAGACCGCTTCTGCACCATCGAAGACGTGAAGGCGGGCAACGCGGAAGTGCTGGCCTCGTGCCATCGCCTGCGCAGCAAGGATGTCGCGCTGCAGCCGGCCACCAGCAAGGGCGCGGTCGAATTGCACGATGTGATCGTCTTCCCAGTGGCGGGTGGACCGCCGGGCAAGCAGTCGGTGGCGATCCTCGTTGATTCGCCCTCGCGTCTGACCGGTGGCGGCATCATCGTCGGCGGCGGCGGCTAAGGCGATCGGCGATGAAAGTCGGGGGCATTCGTTCACCGTGGCCGCTGTTGGCGGCGGCTGTGCTCGGAATGTCCCTGGCGCGCGGAGCGGTTCCGGAGATTTGCGGCGACGGTGATGTCGCTGGTGCGCAGAGACAACGCGCGCCGCCCGGGATCACCGCGTATTTCGATTCGCTGGGACAAGGCCGATTCGACCAGCGCGCGGCCTGCGCCCGCTGGGCAGGAATCTCCTATCGTCGAAATAGAGATCGTGAGAGCAAGGCGCCGGCAGCGAATCCGCTGCCGGCGCGTTTCATTGTGTTTCCGGCGCGTGGAATAGAACTTCAGCGGCTCGCGAACTGGGCCGGCAACACTCACCTCATCAAGAACGTCGAGTTCGCACGTACCTTCCTGATCGTCTCTTTCGCCTCGCGAATGTCCGGCCTGCGGCTGCGGGAGTTGCTCGATTCGCCACTGGTTTCGTACGCGGAGCCCGATTGCGACGGTCCCGATTTCCTGACCACATCGCTCGAGCTCTTCGCGGAGCCGGGCGCCGCACCGTCCTGTTGGCAACGCTCGGCACGCGCGAGCTTTCCCAACGATCCCTGCATCGAAGAATTGTGGGGGCATTCGAAGATCGGCTGGGATTCCACCATCGCGGCGCACTCGCTGCCTCGCATCGTGGCGATTCTCGATTCCGGGATCGACGCGTTACACGAAGATCTGGTGACCGGTGTGGCGGTCGCGTTCAATGCCCACGAACCGCGGCGGTCGCAAGGCGGTCGACTCAACGCCCGCTGCGCGACCAGCGGGCGCTGCTTCCCGCATGGAACCGAAATGGCGGGCACGATTGGCGGGCGCATGGACAATGGCATCGGGGTTGCCGGCGTCGCTCCGAACAGTCGCCTGCTGCCCATCGTCATCACGCGCGTGGATCGCGGCATGCTGGCGCGACTGTCGACGATAGCGGCAGGAATCGACGCCGCCGTGATCGGCAACGCCGACGTCATCAACATCAGCGCCAAATGGCCGGTCGACAGTCGGGCAATCGCCGAATCGATCCGCGTCGCGGTCGGCGGGGAAGCGAGGAAACGGCGCCTGATCGTCACCGGTTATGCCACCAGCCTCGACGGCGATGACACCGTGCGCGAGTACTTCCCGTCGCGCTACCGGTGCCTGGCGGGTGTGATCGCCGCGGTCCCGGCCGATATGCGCGGCCATGAATTGTTCAATCCTAAGGGCCACCCAGATGCGACGGACGGCCGAATTCAGGCACCCGGCGTGGACATCCTGGTGACAACCACAGAGAATTCCGAGCGAGGCTACGCGCTATCCGGGGCCGCGGGTGCATCGAGCGCCGCAGCCTACGTGTCGGGCGCCGTGGCGCTCGTCTGGGGCAGCCCGCCGCTGAATACATGCGACGCCCAGCAAATAAAACGTCTGCTGTTCTGCAGGAGCAAGGGCAGCGACTCCACGCGGTATCCATGGATCCATGTTGATTTCCTCCATGAGCTCGCAAAACTCGGCCCTGGTGCCACTTGCAGCACCGCGATGGTTGCACTCGGCTGCGACTAACTACCCGCGCGCGTCGGGTGGCGCATGAGCACGATTCCGGTCAACGAAATCGAGCTCATCGTCGCGGCGGCACTGGCCGGAGACCGCCCGGCCGAGACGCGAATGCTGATTGCCTTGCGGCCCGGAGTGCTGGCGGTACTGCGTTTTGGCGCCTTCCACCGCTGGATCGACCCGGAAGATCTGACCCAGGAAACGCTGCATATCGTGGTCGAGCGCGTGCGCGCCAGGACCATCGACGATCCGCGCAAGGTCTTCGCGTTCGCCGCCGCGACGGCCCGCAACCTCGCCCTCAACGCGGCCCGCAAGATGCTGCGCCAGCAGACGGTGGTCGACTCCGAGCTGGTCGACGAACTGGCCCAGAATCTGGAGATGGAACAGGGCGATCTGTCCGATTCGGATGATCGTCACCTGGCGCAGGCGGTCGCCGAGTTGCTCGAGGAACTCCCGACCGAGCGCGATCGGCAACTGCTCATCCGTTTCTATCTAGATGGGACCGACAAACAGCAGCTGTGCGGCGACCTCGGACTTTCCCCTAAGCATTTCGACCGGGTGCTGATGCGGGCGCGGACCCGGCTTCGCACCATCATTGAGCGACGGGCGCCTCACCTGGCGTTTTTGCCGCGCATAACATCAATTTTGTTGCCTCTGGCGATGTCTTTCACGTTTTGGGTGAGACATTTCGGCTCCTGGTGACACAAGTCACTCATGAAGCTTATTGATCGCAATTCTCTCGAAGAGCAGACGCGCCTCGTCGCGCGTTATGTCGCAGGCGATCTGTCACGCTCGGAGCGCGCCGAGTTCGAAGCGTGGCTGGTGGCATCCCCGGAACTTGCCGGTGAGGTCGAGATGGAACGCCGGCTGCGGCGTGGCATCGCGAGCGCGGCACGCCGCGGCTGGCTCCGGCGTACAGCGCCTGTCCACTCCGGCCGTGACCGCCGCTGGCAGGTCGCGTTGGCCGCGAGCCTCGTAATGGCTTTCGGTCTCGTCCTCAGCGTGATGACGCCGCGGAATGACGCCGCCCAATCAGCCGGTACCCGCGTCGCGGCGACTGGTGAGAGACATCTCGCGGACTCGCGCAGCGTGCGCCTCGGCAGTATCCGCGGCGTGGCGGGCTCCCCTGACGTCACCGTTTCACTCAGCGATGCTCCCGGCGAGCTGCTGATCGAACCGGACGTCGTGAGGCTGACCTGCGAGGACGGCTCCGTTGAGCTCGAGTGCGCGGGCGGCAGCGCCCCGCAGACTCCGTCGTACGCCGAGTATGAGATGGACCTGATCAATCGCCGCGGCTCCACGCTGGTATGGCGATCGTCGCGGCAGGTGCCAGTGGCGAGCAACCAGCTGTCGTTCGCGCTGCACGATCTTGGCAGCCTCGACGCCGGCGACTACGACCTGGTGGTGCGCGGGCACTCGCCCGAACACGAGGAAGTCGTGGGTCGATTCTGGCTCCGGGTCAGCGCGCAGTAGCTAGAACGAGAAAAGGGGACATTCCTATTTTCCGCAACGGAAAATAGGAATGTCCCCTTTTCTCGTTCTAGGTCAGGTAGCGCTTGATGCGCGCGTGCAGCGGCGAGTGCCGCGGGAAATGTGCACGCAAATATTCCATCTGGTCGGCGAGCACGCGCCGGCCTTTGAGGAAGATGTACTCCGCATAGGTCGGTGTGAACGGCACCGCGATGAGCTGCATCTTCGCCTGCTCGGGCGTACGCGACGCCTTGAGGTTGTTGCAGCGGCGGCAGGCCGCAACCACGTTCGTCCACACGTCACGACCGCCCTGGCTGAACGGCCGGATGTGATCGCGTGACAGCTCGCGCACCGGGAACCGCTGCGCGCAATACAGGCAGAAGTGCGCGTCGCGCCGGAACAGCGTCTGGTTGTTCAACGGCGGCACGTAATCCTGGCGCGTATTGCCGGGATTGCCGGTGTGCCCGACGGTGGCGACGATGGAGTTCACTTCGAGCACGGTGCGGAATCCAGTGCGAGCGCTGACACCGCCATAAAGCTTGAACAGCGGGCTGCCGCAGGTATAGGCCACCTGCTCCTGGTGATAGAGCCGCGCCGCTTCCTTGTAGTCGATCCATTCGAGCGGCATGCCCGACACGTCCGCACGCAGGACGAGTTGGGAGAGCGCGCGCGCACTATTACCCGCAACCAACTGCAGATCGGGATGCAGATCGGAGGAGAAGCCTCCGTCGGCTCGTTCAAGGTCGATGCCCAACATGGGGCATGTAAGATAGACCAGTCGTGTGCGAGAATTCAACGCCGCAACACATTCATTTAACACGGGAAAAAAAGGCCTTTGGTCCGACCGCCACAGGCCTCCTTCCATAGAAGAAGCTGGAGTCAAGCCTCATGCCGATTACGATAGGCGCGTTGCGTGAGAGCGCGCCCGGTGAAACGCGCGTCAGCCTCGTCCCCGAGGTGGTCGACAAATTCCTGGCCGCGGGCGCGCGCGTCGTGCTCGAACCCGGAGCCGGAACGCGGGCGCAGTTTCCGGACGCCCTGTACAAGAAAGGCGAATGGCTCGGTAGTCAGGCTGCGGTTCTGGCCAGCGCCGATGTGTTGCTGACCGTTGCCCCGCTCAGCCTGGAGCAGATAGGCCAGCTCAAACCGGGTGCCGTGGTGGTGGGTTTCCTGCAGCCGCACGCGCGCAAGGACGAGGTAAAAGCGCTGCGCGACCGCAAGATCACCAGCTTCGCCGTCGAGCTGATCCCGCGAATTTCGCGGGCCCAATCGATGGACGGACTATCGTCGCAGGCCTCACTGGCCGGCTACAAAGCGGTGCTCATTGCCGCCAACAACCTCGAAAAGTTCATGCCCATGCTGACCACCGCGGCCGGCACTATCCGGCCCTCGCTGGCACTGATCATCGGCGCCGGCGTGGCCGGTCTTCAGGCCATCGCCACGGCGCGGCGCCTGGGTGCCGTGGTCGAGGCGTATGACGTCCGTAGCGCAACCCGCGAACAAGTGAAGTCGCTGGGGGCCAAGTTCGTGGAAACGGGTGTCAGCGCGGACGGAGTCGGCGGCTATGCCCGCGAGCTCACCGCGGAGGAAAAAGCCAAACAGCAGGAGGCGCTGGACTCGCGCATCGCTGCCGCGGATGCCGTGATCGCCACCGCTTCGGTGCCCGGCCGCAAGGCGCCGGTCATCATCTCCAGGGCCGCTGTCGAGCGCATGCGCGCCGGCTCGGTGATCGTCGATCTCGCCGCCGAACAGGGTGGGAATTGCGAGCTCACCAAGGTTGGCGAGACCGTCGTCCACCAGGGCGTGAAAATCCTGGGGCCGGTCAATGTCGCGGGTTCCCTCGCCTACAACGCCAGCGAGATGTACGCGCGCAATCTGCTCAATTTCCTCAAACCGGCGATCGACAAGGCCGGCGATCTGAAGATCGACTGGGCTGACGAGGTATTCGCGGGCGCCGTCCTCACGCATGACGGCGCCATCAAACACGAAGCCACCCGCAAAGCGGTGGAAGGTTAATCAGTCATGACCGGAATCGTTGCTCTGTACATCTTCATGCTCGCGGCCTTCACCGGCTACGAAATCATCGCCAAGGTGCCGGTGATCCTGCACACCCCGCTCATGTCGGGCTCGAACTTCGTCCACGGCATCGTGCTCGTGGGCGCCATGGTGGCGCTCGGCGGCGCGGTGACGCCGCTCGAGAAAATCATCGGTTTCGTCGGCGTCTTGCTGGCCGCGGGTAACGCCGTCGGCGGCTACGTCGTCACCGAGCGCATGCTCGAGATGTTCAAGTCTTCGGGTGCCCGCAAGAAGACCGGAGGCGGTCACTGATGGACGTCACGAACACGCCCGGCTTCTTCTCGCCGCGGCTGCTGATCGACATCAGCTACTTCCTCACCGCGTGCCTGTTCATCCTCGGCCTCAAGCGCATGAGCTCGCCGGTCACGGCGCGCAGCGGCATCGTCTGGGCCGGCGCCGGCATGGTGGTGGCCACGCTGGTCTCGTTTCTTTATCCGGGAATGTCCAACTACGAGCTGATCATCGCCGCCATCGTGGTCGGCTCGATCGTCGCGTGGTGGAGTGGCAAGAAGGTCGCGATGACCGACATGCCGCAGATGATCGCGCTCTACAACGGCATGGGCGGCGGCGCGGCCGCGGCCATCGCCGCGGTGGAGCTGTATCGCGCGGCGTATGCCGCCCAAGCGGGCGCGGCGGCCAGTCACAGCACCGTGGTGATGTCGCTGGCGGTGGTTGGCGGCATCATCGGCGCCATCTCGTTCAGCGGTAGTTTGATCGCCTGGGCCAAGCTGCAAGGCGTGATCAACAAGACGCTGCGGTTCGGAGGTCAGAAGTTCGTCAACGGCCTGCTGTTCCTCGGCTCGCTCACGGTCGGGGTGATCGTGGTGCTTCACCACGGTCAGGATCCGCTGCATGTCACGCTGATCTTCTCGCTGGCGCTGCTGTTCGGTATCGCCATGACGCTGCCCATCGGCGGCGCCGACATGCCCGTGGTCATCTCGTTGTACAACGCGCTCACCGGCCTTGCGGTTGCCTTCGAAGGCTTCGTGCTGGACAACGCCGCGATGATCATCGCCGGCACGGTGGTCGGTTCCGCCGGCACGCTGCTCACACAGCTCATGGCCAAGGCGATGAACCGATCGCTCGCGAACGTGCTGTTCTCGGACTTCGGTTCGGCGAGCGGCGGCACAGCCACCGCGGTATCGGGTTCGATGAAGCCCATCGAGGCCTCGGACGTCGGCGTCATGATGGCCTTCGCGCAGAAGGTGATCGTGGTGCCGGGATACGGCATGGCCGTCGCGCAGGCGCAGCACAAGGTGTGGGAGATGTGCCAGTTGCTGATCGAAAAAGGCGTGCAGGTGAAATTCGCCATTCACCCGGTCGCGGGTCGCATGCCCGGGCACATGAACGTGCTGCTGGCCGAGGCCGGCGTGCCCTATGACCTCATTTCCGATCTCGAGGAGATCAACGCCGAGTTCGAGACCGCCGACGTGGCGCTGGTGATCGGTGCGAACGACGTGGTGAACCCGGTGGCGCGCACCGACAAGTCGAGCCCTATCTACGGCATGCCGATTTTGAACGCCGACAAGGCGAAGAACGTCATCGTCATCAAGCGTGGCCAGGGCGCGGGCTTTTCCGGCATCGAGAACGGCCTGTTCTTCCTCGACAACACACGCATGCTGTACGGCGACGGACAGAAGGCCGTGGCGGAGCTCGTCAACGCCATCAAGGCCGCCGGCTGACCAGGATAAAGCCCGGCTCTTTCCAATCATGGACGGCGCCGTTTTCCATTGTGGGGCGCAGCCCCTGACGACGGCAGCCTCTGGCTATCGGTGCTTGGCGAACGACATCTTGTCGAGCACGCCTAACAATACGGCCGAGACGACGAAGGTCATGTGCACGATCACGTACCACATGACCTGATTGTTCGAGTACGTCTGCTCTTTCATGTCGCCGATCTGCATGAAGATGCGCAACAGGTGGATCGAGGAAATCGCGACGATGCTCGCCGCCACCTTGAGTTTCAACGTCCCCGCATCGAGCTTGCCCAGCCAGCTCAGCGAATCCGTGCCCTTGGAGTCGATGGTCGAAACGAAATTCTCGTAACCCGAAAACATCACCATGATGATGAGACTGCCCACCAGCACGATGTCGATCATGGCAAGTACGGTGAGTACGAGATTGGACTCCGACATGTCGATCAGGTCGCCGAAGATGTGCCAGGCCTGCTGGAAGAATTTGAAGCCCAGCGCGATCAGCGCCAGCGACAAGCCCAGGAAAATAGGCGCGAGGATCCAGCGCGAAGCGAATAGCGCCTTCTCGGTAACTTCTTCCAGTTTGGAACCCACGTGACTACTCCGAAGGTATGAGGCCGCGCGTATTGTAGCCAAAGGAACCTGCTTGGTAGTCTCCGGCGCCCTGCAAGGAGAATATCCATGATCACGCGCCGAGATCTCGTGGCCGCCAGCATCGCCGCCTCCATCACCCTCGCCTGTGTGTCGATCGCCGAGGAGCCGGCGAAAGTTCTCGATTCCACGGCGTGGAACTGGAGCGGTTTCACCGTGAAGAAGACCGAGGTCGGCGAACGTCGCGATGTGGTGCGCCAGCCCACGCGCACGCTCGATGAGCTCGAGATGCACATCAGCACGCTGAATCCGCACACCGCGTCCCATCCGCCGCACACGCATCCGAACGAAGAGATGGTGATCGTCAAGGAAGGCACGCTGCAGGCGCACGTGAATGGCAAGGAAGTGGTGGTGACCGCGGGCGGAGTGCTGTTCTATGCCTCCATGCAGCCGCACGCGGTGCAGAACATCGGCGACACGCCGGCGACGTATTACGTGATCAACTGGGGGACGCCGGCCTCCGCGGCCGTCGGCAAGAAGATTCCCGCCAAACCGGCGCCCTCGACGGCGCAGTAGTTAGCTACTGCCGGTGCTCCTGGCGCGCGCGGCGGCGCTCCAGCATGCGCTGGCGTTCTTCGGGCGTCGCGTTCTGCCAGCGTTCGCGAAGCCGGCGCCGCTGCTCGGGTGTCAGCTTCTTCAGGCGGTGCAGATTCTCGCGCACCCGCTCCTGCTGATCGGGCGGAAGGGTGCGGAAACGGTGGTAGCTATCCCGCGCGCGCGCGCGCTGTTCCGGCGTGAGCTCGCGCCAGCGTTCGAAGCGCGCCTGCGCGTGTTGCCGCTGTTCCGGCGTCATGGCCATCCAGCGCCGCGTGCCGCGCAGGATCTGCTGCTGACGCTCGGCCGGCATGGAGTCCCAGTTCTCGCGGTACTTGCCGAGCATCTTCTGCTCGTCGGGCTTGAGTGACTCCCAGGCGGTGGGAGCCGGAGCGGTCACCGGCGCATTTTCCGCGCGCGCGCGGCCAACGATCGCGCAATGCATGCCGACCGCCAGCACGGCGGCGAGCGCGGCGCGGCGGGTATAGCGAGAGTCGCTCACTGTTTCTCATCCTTCGCAGGCGCTTTCGGTTTCAGGCCTGCGACCTTGTCGACATCGGTGTTGGCCAGGACGTCGGAGACATCGTCTTCCTGCGATTCATCATTCACTTCGTCGATGCCGCCCAGGAATTCGAGCAGTTCCTCGTCGGGATCGGCCTTCTTTGGATCGCTCAAGACTCCACCTCACCCGCGGCCCATTCATAGAATTCCAGGTCTTCGCCGTCATCGACGAAGTCCGCCGCTTCCGCGTCGGCCAGCAGCTCCATGTCGTCGTCCGCGCTCGGTCCAGGCAGCGGCGTGGGTCCGGTGTTCGGCCCCGACCACATCACCACCACGAGTACGGCAACCGCGGCGGCGGCACCGGCAGGCACATACGAACGCCACCAGTTGCGTGCCGGCCGTTCGAGCTCCGCCAGCGCCGCATGACGCGCCTGCGTCAGGCGCGAGCGTGTACGTCCGTCGAGGCGCCCGGCGCTTTCCTCGAGAATTTCCTGCGTGCGTTTTTCGAATTCATCGGTCATGTGCTTTCCATCGAAGACTGGCTCTCAGAACACATCGCCCAGCTTGGCGCGCAGGTTTTCCAGCGCGCGGAAGTAATGCGTCTTCACGCTGCCTTCCGAGCAGCCCATGGCACTCGCCGTTTCGTTCACGTCGAGGCCTTCGAGATTGCGCAGCAGGAAGGCCTGCTGCTGCCGCGGCGGCAGCGCGGCCACCGCGATCTCGAGCGCGCCGATCGCCTCATCGAGCTCGAGCCGCTTCGCCGGGCCGGCATCCTGGCTCGGCGCCTGCTCGATTGGATCAAATTCCTCATCCTCGTCAACGCGTACCGGGAGCCACGCCATGATGCGGCCGCGAACCGTGCGACGCCGCTGCATGTCGCGAATGCGGTTCGCGAGGATGCGGTAGAACAGCGGCCGCCACTCATCGCTGCTGCGCGATGCATACGATTGCACCAGCTTCATCATCGAATCCTGCACGGCGTCGAGCGCGTCGTCGTCATTGCGCAGCCCGAGCTGCGCGATCTTGAACGCGCGCTTCTCGACGCTGGAAAGGAACTGATCGAGGGCGCGGCTCGTCGTCATTAATTCCTGGTCCCGACTCCGCTCAGCCCCAAAATTGGCGGGGATATCGGGCGTGTTATAAACGCCGGCGAGCGTAACAAACGCGGTCATAGGGGGTGTAACGCGCCCATGCTCCGATCGTTGACCGCCTCGCCCCGCACATTGCGATTCCGTGAATCAGGAACTTACGAACACTCCCGGAGAAGCAGTGTCACGTATGTGCAATAAGGCAAGGCGGCGAGTCGGCCCGTTTCCATAACTGATTGTTTTGCTTAGATACGCGCGTATGTGCTCACGATTCGATCAGGGAAACACGAAACTGCAAAAACATAGCGTTTTTGTAGGTTTCAACCGACACCATCCACAGACTTATCCACACGCACTGTGGACAACCCAAG
>DASYKM010000154.1:0-35212 GCA_035995425.1 Steroidobacteraceae bacterium | reverse complement strand
CGATTCTCGCGATTGAGTCTGCGTTTGCGTTCCTGCGAGCGTTCACTCAATCGCGAGAATCGCGACCCGGCACCACTCTCTTAGGTGGCGGCACTGGTCGCGGTGTCCGCCGGTTGTTAGTTGTAACTGGAGTTTCTCATGCGTATTTCTTTTGAACTCACGGCAGAGTTCCGCGAGACGGAGGGCAAAGGTGCGAGCCGCCGCCTGCGTCATGCGGGGCGCGTGCCGGCGATCCTCTACGGTGGTCACGCGGAACCGCGTGCCATCACTCTCAATCACCAGAAGCTGATGACGCTGGTGGACAACGAGAAGTTTTATTCCTCGATCATCAACATCGTCGTGGGCGACAAGAAGCAGGCTGCGATCCTCAAGGACATGCAGATGCATCCGGCCCGCAACGCGATTCAGCACGTCGATCTGCAGCGCGTGGTCGAGACCGAGAAGATCCGCATCCACATTCCGATTCACTTCAAGGGTGAAGCGGCGGCCCCCGGGGTCAAGTCCGCGGGTGGCGTGGTCTCGCATCGCATCGCCGACGTGGAAATCTCCTGTCTGCCGAAGGATCTGCCCGAGTTCATCGAGCTCGATCTCTCGAAGATGGAGATGAACGAGTCGAAGCATCTGTCCGATCTGCCGCTGCCGGAAGGCGTCACGATTCCGTCGATCGCCAAGGGCGACGCCGTGGTCGTCACGGTGCATCCGCCGCGTGCCGAAGAAGCGGAACCGACCGCCGAAGCCGTTGCCGCGACGCCTGCCGAAGGCGCTGTTGTTGCTCCGGCCGAAGGTGCGGCCGCAGCGCCGGGCGCGAAGCCTGGCGATGCCAAGGCAGATGCCAAGGGCGGCGCTGCCAAGGGTGCCGCAGCCGCGGCTCCCGCGAAGAAGGAAGGCGGAAAGAAGTAAGAGTCGAGTCCGGAGGGCGCGGGTGCATCACCCGCGCCCTTCACTAACTACTTCACGCGGCGCGCCGATGAATCGTCGCGCCGCGTTTTTTATCGCGCTGCAAGTTCGACATGGCCGCAAACGCACTCAAGATCATCATCGGGCTCGGCAATCCCGGCCCCGAGTACGCGCGTACGCGTCACAACGCGGGCTTCTGGCTCGTGGACGAGCTTGCGCGCCGCCACGGCGGCACTTTCCGCTCCGAGGGCAAACACCAGGCGGAGCTGGCGCGGGTGCGCATCGGCGGCGAAGAGATCTGGCTGGTCAAGCCGATGACTTTCATGAATCGCAGCGGCGGTCCGGTGTCGAGCGTGCTCGGCTTCTACAAGTTGACGCCGGCGCAGATGCTGGTGGCTCACGATGAGATCGATTTGCCGGGCGGCACCGTGCGGCTCAAGGAAGCCGGCGGCCACGGCGGACACAACGGCCTGCGCGACGTCATCGCGGCGCAGGGCGACGGTTTCTGGAGATTGCGCATTGGCGTCGGTCATCCCGGAACGAAAAACGAAGTCGTGGACTTCGTGCTGACGCGCGCCGGCGCGGACGAGCAACGCGCCATCGACGAGACCATCGTTGCGGGCGCGGACGCGATCGAAGAGATGCTGCGCTCGGGAGCGCAGATCGCCATGAACAAATTGCACGCGCGCAACAAACCCGCGCCTGCAGCGAAAACGGAGTAGCTGGATGGGTATCAAGTGCGGCATTGTGGGACTTCCCAACGTCGGCAAGTCCACGTTGTTCAACGCGCTGACGCGCGCGCAGATCGCGGCGGAGAACTATCCCTTCTGCACCATCGACCCGAACGTCGGCATCGTGCCGGTGCCCGACCCGCGGCTCGACGCGCTGTCGAAGATCGTGAAGCCCGAGAAGATCGTGCCGACCACCGTCGAGTTCGTCGACATCGCGGGCCTGGTGGCCGGCGCGTCGCAGGGGGAAGGGCTTGGGAACAAGTTCCTCGCGCACATACGGGAAACCGACGCGATCTCACACGTGGTGCGCTGTTTCGAAGACGCCGACATCGTGCACGTGTCGGGTCGCGTGAACCCGATTTCCGATATCGACATCATCGACACGGAGCTGGCGTTGACAGATCTCCAATCGGTGGAAAAGGCCGTGGACCGCAATACCAAGGCCGCCAAAGGTGGCGACAAGGATGCGGCGCGCAAGAAAGATCTCTTCGAGCGCATGCGCAAACACCTCGACGATGGCAAAGCGGTGCGTTCCATGGGCCTCACGAAAGACGAGAAGGCCGACAGCCAGGAACTGCACCTGCTCACCGCCAAGCCGGTGATGTACGTGGCGAACGTCAAGGAAGACGGTTTCACGAACAACGCGCATCTCGATGCGGTCACGGCCCGCGCCAAGACCGAAGGCGCGGTGGTCGTCGCGGTGTGTGCCGCGATCGAGGCGGAGATCTCGCAGCTGGAGGAGGCCGATCGCGCCGACTTCCTGCGCGACCTTGGCCTCGCCGAGCCGGGCCTCAACCGCGTGATTCGCGCCGGTTACGACTTGCTAGGGCTGCAGACGTATTTCACGGCCGGCGTGAAGGAAGTGCGTGCCTGGACGGTGCGCGGCGGGTCGACCGCGCCGCAGGCCGCCGGGGTCATCCACACCGACTTCGAACGCGGCTTCATCCGCGCCGAGGTCATCGGCTACGACGATTTCATCCGGTACCAGGGTGAAGCAGGCGCGAAGGACGCCGGCAAGCTGCGCCTGGAAGGAAAGGAATACCTGGTCAAGGAAGGCGACGTGATGCACTTCCGCTTCAACGTGTGATCCCCGCCCATCCGGATCTCACATCATTTCGCGCGCGTACTACGACTCGCCTTGATCAGCATCTCGGCTTCGTAGTCGGCCAGCGGCACGTCGGTGCCGGGCCTCTTGGCGGACGGCACGGCGATCTGGATGATCGCCGTGGCGTCTTCACCAATCCGCAGTAGTTTGGCCATCTCCGGCGCTTCGACCGGCCGGGCGATGTAGAAGCCCTGCGCGAGCGTGCAGCCGTGCGTGGCCAGGAACTCCAGCTGTTCCTTGGTCTCCACGCCTTCGGCCACGATCTTCAGGCCCAACTGCCGGCCCATGGCGATGATGGCGGCGCAGATCGCGGCGTCGTTGGAATCGCGGCCGAGGTCGGCGACGAATGAGCGGTCGATCTTCAGCGCCTCGATGGGGAAGTGCTTGAGGTAGGCGAGCGATGAGTAGCCGGTGCCGAAGTCGTCGATGGCCACGTGGACACCGAGCTCGCGCACGGCGCGCACCGCAAGCGCCGCGGCGGTTTCGTCGACCATCAACAGGCTCTCGGTGATCTCCAGCTCGAGGCAGGCTCCAGGAAGGCCGGCTTCGTCGAGGTGAGCGAACACCCAGTCCGGGAATCCCGGGGCTTCGAATTGCGCGCCCGACACGTTGACTGCGACGCGCAAATCGCGGCAGCCCTGTTGCCACCACTCGGAGATCTGCTTGAGCGCCTGGCGCATCACCAGGTCCGAGAGCGGCACGATGAGGCCGGACTCTTCGGCCACGGGAATGAATTCATCCGGAGGCACGATGCCGCGCGTCGGATGGCGCCAGCGCACCAGCGCTTCGACACTGGCGATGCGGCCCGAGGCCACCTCGATCTGCGGTTGATAGACGAGGAACAGCTCGTTCTGTTCGAGCGCGCGCCGCAGTTCGGTTTCCAGCTCCAGGCGCGCCACCGAGCGCGCGCGCATGTGCTCGCTGTAGATGACGCCGCGGTTGCCACCGGAGGTCTTTGCCTCGTGCAGCGCGAGACCCGCGGTGCGCAGCAGCTCATCGGCGAAACTGCCGTGATCGGGAAAGATCGCGATGCCGATGGTGCAGGTCACGAAGAAGTCGCGATGGCGGATCAGGTAGGGCGAGGCGAACGCGGCTGTGATGTTGTTGATGGCGCTCTGCACATCCGCATCGGATTGCAGATGCCGGATCGCCACCGCGAACTCATCGCCGGCCAGGCGCGCGAGTGGCATGGTGACCGCGCCATCGCGCTCCAGCTTGAGGAACGTGCCGAGGCGCAGCGCCACGGCCTGCAGCAGCGCGTCACCGGCACCATGGCCGATGCTGTCGTTGATGCGTTTGAACTGGTCGAGGTTGATGCGCACCACCGCGAATCGTTCACCGGTGGTGGCCGCTTCGCGGCGCGCCTCTTCGAGCAACTGCAGCAGGTACTGGCGGTTCGGTAGTTGCGTCAGCGGATCGAAGAACGCCAGCTCACGAATGCGATTCGCGGCGCGATGCCGCTCGGTCACGTCGCGCAACACCAGCAGCAGGCGGCCGCGGTCGTAGGGCACGATGCGCGTCTCGAAGCGCCGCTCGACGCCGTCGCGGATGCACTCGAATTCCACTTCCGTGCGCTCGTTGCGCACGCGGCAGTCGTCGAGCGCATGCGCAATGGCGCGCGCCGCGTCGCCATTGACCAGCTCGGCGAGCTTCTGCTCGAGCTTCATGCCGCCGTTGAGGAAAGGATGATTGTCAGTGGCGCCCAGGCGATCGACGATGCGGTCGTGGGCATCGACGACCAGCAGCAAGTCGGGCAGGGCGTCGAGCATGGCGCGCTGGCGACCTTCGCTCTCTTCGAGCTCCTGCACCAGGCGCCCGCCGCGCACCAGGTACTGCACGCGATGGCCTAACAGGTTCCAGTTGATGGGCTTGGCAAGGAAGTCCGTGGCGCCAGCCTGGTATGACTGGTTGATCGAGGCCACGTCGTCGCGGCCGGTGACCATCATGATGGGCAAATGCGCGCCGCCCGGGCGCGCACGAATTTTCTTGCATGCCTCGTAGCCGTTCATCGACGGCATTTCCACATCCATCAGCACGGCGTTGCACTCGCCGGCTTCGACCGCGGCGACCGCCGCGGTGCCATCCGCGGCTTCGGAGATCACGAAGCCGCTGCGCTCGAGCGCCCGCCGCATGAGCAGGCGCGACCCCGCATCATCGTCGACGATGAGGACGTGGATCGGTGTTCCCCCGCTCATGTGCACGTCAGGCGACCTTGGAGGAGTTGTCGAGCGCTTCGAGCTCGGACAACGCGACAGTTCGCTGCGCGCGCAGCTTGGTCATGGAGCCGGGCAGGTCGGCGATGTCGCCGGTGCGCGCGGAGGTTTCGATGAGCCGGGCGATGGCGGCAACGTTGGTCGCGCCGAGATTGGCGCTCGAGCTCTTCAGCGTGTGCGCGGCGCGGGCCACGACTTCGGCATCGCCGACCTTGAGGCCGTTCTCCATGTCGGCCAGCAACTGCGAGGAGTCGTCGCGATAGAGGGCGATCAGGCGCGACAGCAGGCGGTCCTGGCCGTCCGGATCGAGCTGGCGCACCGCCTCGATGGCCGAATGATCGAGCGTCACCTTGTTAGCCGCCGAACGCGACACCTTGCTAGGCAGCAGGATGTTGCGCAGCTGCGCGAGCGTGAAGGGCTTGGCGAGGTAGTCGTTCATGCCGGCCGCGAGGCAGGCTTCGCGATCGCCGGCCAGCGCGTTGGCGGTGAGCGCCACGACGCGCGTCGGTTCGAGCTTTTTGGCAACCTCGCGTTCGCGCAGCTTGCGCGTGGCGATGAAGCCGTCCATGACCGGCATCTGGCAGTCCATGAGGACCACGTCGAATTCCTGCTTGTCGAGCGCGTCCAGCGCCTCGACGCCGTTGCCGGCGTGCATCGCGTCGCAGCCGAGCCGCTGCAGCATTTCGAGTGCGAGGGTGCGGTTGACCATGTTGTCCTCGACCAGGAGGACCGAGAGGTGATCGAGCACGGGTTCGTTCTCCGGTGCGAGCATGGCGGGGGCCGAGCTCATTTCATGGAACGGAATGGCCTGCAACGCTTCGTGCAGCGCGCGGCGCAACATGCTCTGGCGCACCGGCTTGGCGAGACGGCGCATCGGTGCAAGCTGCGTCGCCAGCGCGACTTCCAGGTCATCGGCGACCGAGCTCACCATGATGGCGGGGATCGACTTCCATTCGCTGCGGCGTCGGACGCCTAACAACCAGTCGACGCCGTTCTGCTCGGGCATGTGCCAGTCGAGCACGATGATCTTCGGCAGCGTGTTCGACGCCTGCATGGCATTCAGATGTGCCTGCGCTTCCATGGCGCTGGCCGCGGTCGTGACCACGAAGCCCCAGGCTTCGAGCTGCGAGGCGAGAATCTCGACGTTGATCGTGCTGTCATCCACGACCAGCACGCGGGTTCCGGGCGCCAGCATCAGTCCCTGCGTGACGTCCGCGGCGATGGCCGGCGCCGCGGGCAGCGTGACCGCCAGCGAGAACGTCGAACCCACGCCCGGCTGACTGACTACTGTGATGTCGCCGCCCATGAGCGTCGCGAGCTGCCGGCTGATCGCGAGCCCCAGCCCCGTGCCGCCGAAGCGGCGCGTGGTGGAGCCGTCTTCCTGCACGAAGGCGTCGAAGATCGCCGCCTGGTTCTCGGGAAGAATGCCGGTGCCAGTGTCGACCACGTCGATCACCAGCGACACGTGAGTTTCAGAAGGGTTGACGCCACGGGCACGAATCAGCACGTGACCGCTGGCGGTGAACTTGAGCGCATTCGACACCAGGTTCATGAGGATCTGGCGGATGCGCAGCTCATCGCCCGTGGCCCAGCGATGCAGGTAGGGATCGATGTCGAGCAGCAGCTCGATGCCTTTCTGATGCGCACGCTGGGCGAAGAGGTCGATGACCTCTTCGATTACCTGGCGGATGTCGAGGTCCTGCGCCTCGAGGCGCAGGCGGCCGGCCTCGATCTTCGAGAAATCGAGAATGTCGTTGATGATGGCCAGCAGAGCATCGGCCGAGCTCTGAATGGTCGCGGCGAAGCGGCGCTGGCGCGGATCGAGCTTCGAATCGAGCAGCAGCTCGGTCATGCCGAGCACGCCGTTCATCGGTGTGCGGATCTCGTGCGACATGCGCGCGAGGAATTCACTCTTGGCCTTGCTGGCGGCTTCGGCCGTGCGACAGGCTTCGACGCTGTCGTTCATGGCCTGGCGCAGCGTCTTGTTGGCTTCGGCGAGGCTCTTGGTGCGTTCGACCACCTGGCCCTCGAGCAACTCGTGTTGCCGCGCCAGCTCCTGCTCGCGGGTTTCGACCTGGCCGAGCATGACGTTGAAGCCGCGCATCAGCGTGCCGATTTCGTCGTCCGAGGTGACGTCTGCGCGTTTGGAATAATCGCCGCGCTCGGCCGCCTGCATCGTGTCCACCAGGTTGAGCAGTGGAGCTGCGATCTGCCGCTGCACGCGCCGCGCTAGTAGATAGGCCAGAGCGAAGGCCGCCACCGAGCTGCCGAGCAGGATGGCGAGCTGGACCAGCATCGCCTCCTTGAGCTCGAGCAGGTTGGCGCGCACGTACAGATGGCCGATGAGCTTGCCGTTGTCGGTGATCGGATAGACCAGGTGAAGTGCCGTCAGGCCGTCGAAACGATGCTGGTGCGTGCCGCTCTCGATGGCTTGCTGCTGCCATTTCTGGATGGGCGAGAGCTCGCCGCCGGTGGTTCCCATGAGCAGCGTCTTGCTGCCGGCGTAGTGCATGAGCACGCGCTTCTGCGAATCGATGAGCAGCGCCTCTTCGACGTTGGGTTCGACGCGCAACGCGCTGACCAGTGCTTCGGCCTGGCTGAAATCCTGGCTCTGGATGGCCGAGGTGCTGCGACCCGCGATGACCCGCGCCACCGCGTTCAGATGTTCGTAAGCCTCGCTGTGGCTGAACCAATACGAGGAGATGCCTTGCGTGATGGCCGCAATCAATAGAGCAATCGACGCCGTCAGCGCGCTGGCGGCGACGAGCTTCGTTCGTAACGGCAGGTGTGCGAATTGCAGCCTGTTCATGGGCGGTACTCATCCTGGCGCCCGACCGAGAGCGCCCCATGAGGCCTATCGGCTTGATTCCGCCAACTCTTGATTCGACCGCGGGTGAATTGAGAGCTGTATCCCAGCCCTGATGAGCGCTTTTGCCAGGTGTTGACAGGCCTCTGGGCGGCAAGATGTTGCCGCCTCTGCTAAGCCATTGTTTTCGTAGCAATTGCCTTGACAGTGGCGCGGGCCGCCGGGAGAATCGCGGCCCCTTCGCAATGGCGATTCGGGCGTGTGGAAAGGTAGCTCAGCTGGTTAGAGCACGGCACTCATAATGCCGGGGTCGAGGGTTCGATTCCCTCCCTTTCCACCATTTTCCAAAGCGACGAACTTAAGCGGACCTGATCGACGCCGAGTGTGGCCGGACCCCCGCCAGCCGGTCCGCTGTCCGGGTGTGGCATCCTGCGGCGATGTCGTTTGGAACCCGCGGACGAAGGTGGCTCGCAGGAGCAATCGCCGCCGCGCTGGTCGCAAGTCTGGCCGCGGTGTTGCTGAAACCCATGCTCGAGCGCGCGGTCCGCGAGCGAATCGAGTCCTCAGCCGTACGCCATGGAATGGTTTGTCGAATCGGTTCGGTTCGCGTCGGCGTATGGCCGCTTTTGCGCCTTACAGGCTTCGATCTCGATCTCGGCCATGGAGTGCGACTGCATGCCGACATGATTGCAGCCACGTATTCCGGCCGCCTGCGACTCGCAGTTCAGGCGGCCAATCTAGTCGGCCCAGCAGGCCTGAAGGTCAGCTCGCCAATCACTGCATGGTATGTGACGGGGATTCGCGGCGAGGATTTCCAACTCACGCTGATAGAACCACAGGCAGGCCTGTCAATTCGCCAGCAAGCGGATTCGGTGAGCAAAGGGTGGAACGTCGAGGCGAAGGGGCTCGACATCGGCCGCCTGCTCGAGGTGCGGCGCGAAGGTTATCCGCTCCTCGATGGTGGTACCGCGGACGGCAGCGTGAATCTACAGTCGAGCACCGATGCGCTCCGTTTCCACGTCGACATCGGCGCGCGCGGTGCGCGATTCGGAGCGCTGGCGGACAACGACGGCGACGAACCACAGCTCGGCGATGCAACGGACGTGACCCTGCGATTCGACGGCGACTTGCAGCGTGCCAAGGGCACGATCGAAATCCCCGAGGTCCACGGAACGTTGGCCGGCGCGGACCTGTCGGGCTCGATCACGCTGCGCGACATCGACACCAATCCGACAGTCGATCTCGCGCTCGGCGTTCGGCAGCTGGAGTTCGGTCGGCTGCTGGGCGCAGCCGGCCTCTCGGTGCCCGAAAGCCTGGGAATGGCGCCCGGCGGCAGCCATGATCTTGGATCGGCCACGATAGAAGTGGGTGTGCGCGGAAGTCCGGCAGAGCCTGCCGCTCTCGCGGTGAGCCAGAAGATAGACTTCAGTCCGCCACGCCGGATGCCGCCGGCGATTTCGCGACTGCGCGGCGACTTTGTTTTCCACTCCGACAGCGGACTCGGCCCGCAACGGCCCATCGATGTCTCGCCTTCATCCCCCGACTTCATCGCCCTGCAGGACGTTCCGCCACTGTTCGTGCGCACTCTGCTGCTTGCTGAAGACGCGGGCTTCTACGGGCATCGGGGCATCGACCTTCGCGAACTACCCTCCGCGCTGCTCACGAACTGGTCGCGCGGGGGCGCGGCACGCGGCGCTTCGACAATTACCCAGCAGTTGGCCAAGAACCTGTTCCTGTCGCGTGACAAGGAGGTCGGACGCAAGCTGCAGGAACTGGCGATTACGTTCCTGCTCGAGTCGGCGCTCGGCAAGGATCGTATCCTCGAGATCTACCTGAACATCATCGAGTGGGGACCGGAGCTGCGGGGACTGCGGCCCGCGGCCCACCACTATTTCGGGTGCGAACCCGAGGCGCTGACGCCGGCCCAGATGGCCTTCCTGGTCGCGATCATCCCAGGACCGATCAAGTACCAGCGCTCATTCGCGCGCGGCACGCCCGGGCCTGGTCTGCGATTGCTGATCGACAACCTGCTGGCAAAGCTGCGGTCCGTCGATGCGATTGGAGAGGAGGAATATCAGCGAGCGCTCAGCGAGCTCATCGTCGTTGCCGGCGGGAGGCCGGCCGGATGATTCGCTCAACGCGCGCGGCTCCCTGATTCGCTGGCAGGGCACCCCGCCATCTCTGGTGGCTTGTTGGGCGGACTATTCACGCCACTCTGCGCAGCGCCCCATGCCTATCTACGCAGTCGGAGTCAACGTCAGCGAGCGACCGGCAGGGCTGAGATTTCCAATCAGGGGGATTCGATGCGGGACTTTTGCGTGGCCAGCTCTGCTCAGTGGTGCTCGGTGCGGATGTTCAGCAACGGCCGCTCGCGGCAAGTGATTGATTGCTAAAGTTCGCTTGGTCGTTTGGGGGCACTCGTAATGCCGGGGTCGAGGGTTCGATTCCCTCCCTTTCCACCATTTTTACAAGGGTCCATTCCGGTCACATCGGTACTGGACGGGCAGTTGACTCGATCATGTGTATAGTTGTACTAATACACATAGGCACTTCGAGTCATACGCATTGTTCATCCTCAATCCCCAATCCGGCACGCCTATCTACCGGCAGCTGATCGACCAGGTCCGCCGCATGGTGGCGAGCGGTCAGCTCGCGGCGGGCGCGGAGCTGCCGTCGGTGCGCGAGCTCGCGCTCGAGCATGCCGTGAATCCGATGACGATCTCGAAGGCGTACAGCCTGCTCGAGGCCGAGGGCGTGCTCGAACGGCAGCGTGGCAAGCCGATGGCAGTCGCCGCGCAGGCGCGCGTGCAGGCGCCGCGCACGCATCGCCTCGAACAACTCGACGAACAGCTCGATCACCTCGTGCTCGCGGCGCGCCAGCTCGAGCTGTCGCCGGACGACATCATCAAAGCCATTCGGAAGAAATGGAGCCAGGAAAAATGACGGACCCATACGTTTCGGCCCACGCCCTCACCAAGAAGTTCGGAGGCCGGCTGGTGCTCGACAGCATCGACGCCGACGTGCGCCCGGGAGATGTCGTCGGGCTGCTCGGCGCCAACGGCGCGGGCAAGACCACGCTGCTCGAGGTGCTGTCGGGCCTTTCGCCGCCCACAACGGGCAGCGCGCAGCTCTTCGGCGGTGAGGCGATCGCAGCGAATACCGCGACCAAGACGCGCATCGGCTTCGTGCCGCAGAGCGACGAGCTCATCGACGGGATCCGCGGCGGCGAGTACCTCGACCTCATCGCAAGCTTCTATCCCACCTGGAACCGGGAGCTCGTCGAGCGCCTCGTCGCCGGCTGGGGCATCGAGCAGTCGAAGCGGATCTCCAACTACTCGCTCGGCCAGCGCCAGAAGCTCTCGATCGTGAGCGCACTCGCGCACCAGCCGGACCTCCTGATCCTGGACGAGCCGGTGGCGAGCCTCGATCCCATCGCACGCCGGCAGTTCCTGCAGCAGATCGTCGAGCTGACGGTCGACGAACGCCGCGCGGTCCTGTTCTCCTCGCACATCGTCTCGGACGTCGAGCGGCTCGCGAACGTCATCTGGATCCTGAAAGCGGGCAAGCTCCTGTGGAAAGGCGATCTTGATGCGCTCAAGGAATCCGTCGTGCGCGTGCACGTCCCGGCCATCTCCGCGGATGCCGCGCGCGCGGCGCTGCGTCGTGTCGTTGTCGAGCGCACCAGCGCGTCGCGCACCACGCTCGTCGCGCTGCGCGCGCCCGATGAGGACTGGTCCGCGCTCGCGGTGAAGGCGGGCGCGGACGCGCAGATCGAATGGCTCGGCCTCGAGGACATCTTCCTGGAGCTGCACTCGTGAGCTCGGTGCTGCGTACGGCATGGACCCTGCTGAGCGTGCCCGCCGTGCTCGTGCTCGCCTGCGCTTACGGGTTCCTGTGGTTGATGCCGTTGGCGCCAAAATTCCCCCTGCAAGGGCTGGCGGGCCTTTCGATCATCGTCGGACTCGCGATGCTGGCAATGCGCATCGCGAAGGTCCTCGACACCGGCGTTTGGCGACTGTTGCCGAATGGTTTTCGCACGATCATCCGCGCGATCGGGCTGATCATGCTGGTGATCACGCTCTTACCGGGCAGGATCGGCGATCGGGCCGTGCCCGGCCCGCTCTCGGGCGTGCCGTTCGGCGGCCTGTTCGCGAATGTCATCGTTCTAACGCTTCTCAGCGTGCTGCTGCTCGCCGGTATCGGGCGGCGGGTGCCGCGCCTCGTCATCCTCGCCTATCTATTCGGCTGCTTCGTGGCGCTCCACTACCTGGTAGCGGCCTTCGCGGGTAACCCGCCGTTCTGGTTCGCATCGGCCGGGCTGTGCGCCGCGGCGTGGCTATACGCATCGTTCGGCAAGCTGCCCTTTCTGCGCGCGGACACCCTCTGGCGGCGTCTGCACGACCGCCCCGCCAGCTCAACGGTCGCGTTTGCGCGGATCCGGATGCCGTTCATTGCGGACTCGCCCGCGCGGGTGTTGTTGCGTTCCCGGCGCGGCGCCCGCACGGGGCTTCCCTTTGCCGCGCTCATCGTCGTGAGCTGGGCCGCATTTCAGCAACTGATCGTCGGCGGGCGGATTGGGAGCGGCGACTTCATCTTCATCTACCCCAGCGTTTTATGGGTCACCGTCTTCCTCGTGGTGGTGGTGTCTGAGCACGTCGGCGCCGCGGCGCGCACTCTGTGGTTGCGATGGGGCGACTCGCGCCGGGAGCTCTTCCGGCTCGCCGAGCGAATGCTGTTTCTCGATGCCACCATTCTCTGCACCATCGCCTGGGGAACGGTGACCCTGTTCGCTTGGCTGCGTGGCATCCCCATCGACGCGCCGGGCGCTCTCAAGATGCTCGCGGCGCACATCAGCGCCGCAGTCGCGGCAATCTACCTCGCGCTCGCATTCTCGACGTTCCATGCGTGGTGGCAGAAGGTGATCTGCGCGGTCCTCGGTGTCGGTGCGGTCACGTTGCTCTCGTTCCGTTGGCTCGACGCGTTTGGCGAGAGCTCGAAGGCGATCGGCCGCGTCGAGCCGGAGCTGCTCCTCGTCCTCTTCCTCATCCTCCTCGCCCTGCGCACCCTCGCGTCATGGCGCTGGAAGGGCATCGATTGGATCTATTTCCGGCAAATCAGGAGAAAACAATGAAAACCCTTGCAGGGATGCTGGCTTGCATAGCGTTCGCCACTACCACTCTCGCGGCACCCGTTACGCAGCTCGAATCGAACACGGCGTACACGCTGAACAGCGATGCGACCTACGTCGAAGAGAACGTCGTCCGCCTGCGCATCGACGAACAGGCCGCCGTGCGCGCGGCGGGCCAGGTGCCGCTGCCCTACAGCAGCTCGCTGCAGACGCTCGAGATGCTCGAGGCATACACCACGACCAAAGACGGACAACGCCTCGAGGTCACACCCGACAAGATCATCGAGCAACAGCTGCCGCAGAGCAGCGGCGCACCGATGTTCAGCGACTACAAGGTGAAGATAGTCATCTTCCCGCAGGTCGAGGTCGGTTCGATCATCACGCTGCATTACCGCCGCACGCAGTTGAAACCCGACTTCCCCGGACAGTTCGCGTTCTGGGAATCGCCGCGGCGGGCGATGGACGTCGAGAAGGCAACGATCTCGCTCACCGCCCCCAAGGAATTCGCGCTCCACATCGATACGCGCGAGGCTGGTGGCGGTGAAGTCGCGAGCCCCGACCCGGCACTGCGGAAATGGGAGTGGACGTTCTCGGGTTCGAAGGGAAAACCCGTCGAACCGCGGCAGGTCAGCGCGCGCGACGACTCCTCTTACGTCATCGCGACCACGCTCGACTCGTACGAGGCACTCGCGCAGGCATACGATGCGCGTGCGCGGCCAATGGAGCAGCCGTCGCCGGAGATACGCCAGCTCGCCGACGAGATCACCAAGGGCATCAAGGATCCGCGCGCACAGGTGGCGGCGCTCTACGAGTGGGTGACGAAGAACGTCCGCTACGTCGGCATCGCCCTCGAGCATGGCGGTTACGTCCCGCACGCGGCGGAGGACATCCGTGCCGCGCGTTACGGCGACTGCAAGGATCACGCGACGCTGCTCGGGGCGCTGCTCGCCGCGAAGAAGATCCGCAGCAGCGTCGCACTGGTCCACGCCGGCGACAGCTACTTCGTGCCGAAGGTCGTGACGCCCAGGGCGTTCAACCACGTAATCACCTATCTACCGGATCTCGGCCTCTTCGTGGACTCGACGCCGGGCTTCCTGCCCTTCGGCTCGATCACGCCGGCCGAAGCGGGCAAGCAGACGCTCGTCATCGATGCGGGCGACGGCAAGCCTGCGTTCCGCACGCTGCCGTTGCCGAAAGCGGCCACCGACTGGACGTCCGTGCGCAGCGAATTCACCGTCGCCGCAGACGGCGCCGTGGACGGCAAGACGACCGCCGAGACCGCCGGCCTCTACCAGGTGATGGAACGCGCGACCTTCGCCTCCATGCCGAAGGACCAGCTGACCCAGGTCGTAAACCGCATGCTCGAAGGCCGCGGTACCGGCAAAGTCGAGATTGGCGACCCACGCGACTTCTCGAAACCGTTCAATGCCTCGACCACCGTGAGCCTGCCGGCGAACGTCCAGCTACCGGGCCCGGGTGCCATGTCGATTCCGGCCGTGGTGCGCGTCGGCAATTCGATTCGGTCGTTCACGGCGTTTGCAAACCAGCCCGACCGCAAAGTGTCGTTCACATGTCCGGCGAGCGGCCGTCAGACGGAGGTCACGCGCGTGCAGCTTCCCGACAACCTGAAAGTGAAGGCGCTGCCGAAATCCGTGAAGCTCACCGGCAAATTCGGCGTCTATGAATCCGATTACGAGCAGACGGGCGCGGTCGTCGTCGCGACGCGCGCGCTGACGCTCGAATATCCGCGCCCGACGTGCACGCCCGACGACTACATCGAGCTGCGCACGCTCGCGCAAGCCGTGGGACAGGATCTGCGCGCTCAGATCGCGTACGAGTAGTCGCACTGGTGCACTGCACGTGCCGGCGCGCAGCCGGATGTTCGGCAACGGCCGCTCGCGGCAAGTGGTTGATTTCTAAAGTTCGCTACATCGGTCGACCGCTCTCACAATGCCTGCGCCCCGTATCCGCGGTTTGTTAGCCACGAGCGAAAAGATCGCTAACAGGGTTCGTTAGGGATCGCCTTAGGCAAGCTCGCCTCTAACGAGCGCGAGCATTAGACGTTACGTAGGAATGCGCTGGCAACATGTCGCGATTTGGAGGCACACGGTGTGCGCCGCACTTGCCTATGATCGCCGCCATGAAATCCACAATGCGAATTGCGCTGGCGCTGGCAGTCATCCTGTCAGCATGGGGCGGCGGTGCTGCCGATGCCGATGCGGCTAACTACAGGCGGGCGCCGACCGCGACGCTTTCCGCCAATCCGAGTTCCGTCAGTTCCGGCGGCACGACCAGGTTGACCTGGTCCAGCACTCGCGCGACGTCATGCACTGCATCGGGTGGCTGGAGCGGCGGAAAGGAGCTTTCAGGAAGCGAAAGGACCGGTGCATTGACTACCGGTACCACATTCACGATCACTTGCAGGGGTTCCGGCGGCACGGCTCGGGCGAGCACTTCCGTTGCGGTCACGAGCTCGACGCCACGGCCAACCGTCACGCTGTCCGCGTCGCCCACCACCGTCGCGAGTGGTGGCAGCAGCACCTTGACCTGGACTTCGACGAACGCGACGTCATGCACCGCGTCGGGCGGCTGGAGCGGCACGAAGGCGATTTCAGGCAGCGCGAGCACCGGCGCATTGAATGCCAATGCTTCGTTCACGCTCAGTTGCGCGGGTGCCGGCGGTTCGGGCCAAGCCACGGCTTCCGTCTCGGTCACGAGCTCGACGCCAGTGCCGACGGTGACGTTGTCAGCGGCACCGACCACCGTCAGCAGCGGTGGCAGCAGCACCTTGACGTGGACTTCGACGAACGCGACGTCTTGCACCGCGTCGGGCGGCTGGAGCGGCACAAAGGCGGTCGCCGGAAATCAAAGCACCGGCGCATTGAATGCCGATGCCACATTCACGCTCAGTTGCACTGGCGCCGGCGGCACAGCTCAGCGCAGTGCGTCCGTCTCGGTCACGAGCTCCGCGCCAGCGCCGGCCGTCACGTTGTCAGCGTCGCCGACTTCCGTCAGCAGCGGTGGCAGCAGCACCCTGACGTGGACTTCGACGAACGCAACCTCATGCACGGCGTCGGGAGGCTGGAGCGGGACCAAGGCGACCGCCGGAAGCCAGAGCACCGATGCGCTGACCAACGCCACCAGTTTCACTTTGAGCTGCACCGGTACCGGGGGCACGGCCCAGGCCAGCGCCACCGTGAGCCTCGTGGGCGCCACCGGCACCTATCCACTGCATGTCGAGGCGGGCAAGCGATACCTGCTGGACGCACAGAACCGGCCGTTCCTGATCCAGGGCGATTCTCCGTGGTCACTGATCGTGCGGCTGACGCGCGAGAACGTGGACCTGTATCTAGAGACCCGACGCCAACAGGGTTTCAACACGGTGATGGTCAACCTGATCGAACATCAGTACGCCGACAACCCGCCAAACAATGCCTACAACATTGCACCGTTCACCAAGGCGGGCGATTTCAGCACACCTAACGAGGCCTATTTCGCGCATGCGGAGTACGTGATCGCCAAGGCGAACGAGAAAGGCATGCTGGTGCTGCTCGCGCCGGCCTACATGGGATACGACGGTGGCAGCGAGGGCTGGTACAAGGAAATGAGCGCCAACGGTGCTACCAAGCTGCGTGCCTATGGCCAGTATGTGGCGAACCGCTTCCGCGCCTATGACAACATCATGTGGGTTCAGGGCGGCGACTACGACCCGCCTGACAAGACCCTCGCCCGTGCAGTTGCCAATGGCATTCGTGATGTCGACACGGCCGGCAAGTGGCTGCAGACGTTTCACGGCAACCGCGGCACGGGCGCGCTGGAATTCCTGAACACCACTTCGGATCCGTGGCTGACCGTCAACGACATCTACACCGACAGCAGCACCGTCGTCAGCGAAGCGTTTGGCCGGTATGCCGGTTCGACGATGCCGTTCTTTCTGATCGAAGCGGGCTACGAGAACAACGAGATCGATGGCGCGGGAGTCCGCGCGCAGGCGTACCAGGCGGTGCTGTCCGGCGCGATGGGCCAGATGATGGGCAACTCTCCTGTCTGGTCCTTGAGCAGTGGCTGGCAGTCCTCCCTCAACACGACGGGCGCGACGACGGTGCGCCACCTGTCGGAACTCTTCAGCTTAGCCTCCATCGCGTGGACGAACCTCGTGCCCGACACCAATGGCACCGTGCTCACTTCGAGCGCGGGGAGCGGAATCGGTCGCGCTGTCGCTGCGCGTTCGAGCGATGGCAGCGCCGTGCTGGCATTCACGCCCGTGAGCAAGACACTCACCATCGACATGACGAAGCTCTCTGGTCCCAATGTGAATGCGCGCTGGTTTAATCCCGGCACAGGTGCCTTTACAACTATCAGCGGTTCCCCGTTCACGAACACCGGTAGCCGTGCATTCGCGTCGCCTTCCGGGCGTGACGCCGTGCTGGTACTGCAGTCGCAGCCCTGAGCGACTGCCGGCCGCGCCGGTGTCCATGAGAATACGGTAGTTGGGCGCGCCAGAGTCCGGCGCGCCAGCTCCGGCTTGACACAGTTGCTCCCCTGGCCTTAATGGCGTGCCCGGAAAGGATTCCGTATCGCTCGAGGAGGGGTCATGTCTCATCTCACGTTGGTTCGCGTGGCGGTCGGCGCGGCATTCGCACTCGGCGCGGGAACCGCGGCGGCTGCGGTGCTCACCGACACCAATTTCAACAGCACGTCGGTGGGCAGCGCGCCGTCTACCTACACGGTATCCGAGGCGGGCGGCACGGTGCGTATCGCCGGCACGCCGAGCTCATCCAACCGCAGCGTATTTCTCAACGACACGAGTACGACCACGCTCGTGTCGGCGAAGAAGGCTTTCACGGCGCAGAGCGGTGTCGTCGATGCCGAGTTCAAATTCATGCAGACCACGCTCGTGAACAACACGAAAGTGTTCCGGCTGCTGAGCGGCACCACGGCTGCCGTTTCGATCGAGACCATCGGCGGTGCGCTCCAATATCGCGGTCCAAACAACGTGTACGTCAACATTCTCAGCGGGTATGTCGCCAACCGCTGGTACTCGCTGCGCGTCGTCGCGAATCCCGCGAGCGACACCGCCGACGTCTACGTCAACGGCTTACGCAAGGTCACGGCGGCGGCGTTTTTCAGCGTGGTGTCGTCGATCGACGGCTTCGATTCATTCACGCCCAACACCAGCACCGGCTCTCATTACCTCGATGACGTGGTGATCAAATCGGTTTCCACCGCGATCCCGGCGGGGGCGGCGGTGGTCGACTTCAACGGCACGGGCAATTACATGACGGTCGGCGCGGCCATCGCGGCCATTCCGGCCAACAATACGACGCCACGCGCCGTCTACGTGAAGAACGGCACGTACAACGAACGGCTCAACTTTCCGGCGGACAAGCAGAACATCACACTGATCGGCCAGAGTGCCAGTGGCACGATCCTGAGCTGCAACGACACCTCCGCCAGCGCGGGCGGCACCACGAGCAGCTCGTGCACCTTCGTGCGCGGCAACGGGTTCACGGCGAAGAACATCACGTTCCGCAACAACGCCGGACAAAATGCCGGGCAGGCGGTGGCGCTGTATGTGAGCGGCGATCGCGATGCGTTCTACAACGTGCGCGTGCTCGGCTGGCAGGACACGCTGTACGCCAATGGCAGCGGGCGACAGTACTACCGTGACAGCTACGTCGAAGGCCACGTCGATTTCATCTTCGGATCGGGCACCGCGGTGTTCGAGAGCTGCGAGATCCGCAGCCTCGCGTCCGGCGTCGCCGTCACGGCCGCTTCGACCGATCAGACGAATCCGTACGGCTACGTCTTCATCAACAGTAGTTTGACCCGTTCGGGATCGCTCGACGACACGACGGATCTCGGCCGGCCGTGGCGGCCGTACAGCTCGGTCAGCTATCTATACAGCTGGATGGACACGCACATCCGCCCCGCGGGCTGGAACAACTGGGGCGATGCGGCGAACGAGGTGACGGCGCGGTACTCGGAGTTTGGTAACACCGGGCCCGGCTCGAGCACGTCGGCGCGGGTGAGCTGGTCGCACCTGCTTTCGAGCTCCCAGGTCGCGGCGATTAATGCCCAATCGGTGCTTGCCCGGACAGATGGGTGGAATCCTGCGGCGCTCGATCCCTGATGCCCTGGGGTCTGTCGCTCGACGAGCTGTACTGCCTTCGCGAGTCTCGGCGCCGCGGCAGCGGGTCCGCAAGCAGATACCGGTCGCCGAGCCAGGACACGGCGTTCTTCAGCGCCAGGCCATAGTCGTGCTGGGGAATGGAAGCAGATGGTGTTTCGGAATCCTTCATTGCAGGCTCGAACAGATTTCGGTGCGCCTATCTTCGGATCCGGGCAGGTGGTCAACAATGCACCTGCGATGCAGTCGCACCTAGCCCAAAGGAGGGAGGCACCTTCGGCTGTACGCCGTCGCATTCGGTCAGGTGCACAATGCGCCGATGGAAGCCTTGCTGCGGTTCATCGAAATCTACGGTTTGTGGGTCGTGTTCGTCTGCGTTCTGCTCGACCAGGGCGGTCTGCCAACCCCTGCCTATCCACCGATCGTCGTGACGACTGCCCTCGCATTCGAGCGCGGAGGATCGATTGCAAAAATCCTGTTCGTCGCGATCCTCGCGGCGGTGGTGGCGGACGTGCTGTGGTACCTGTGCGGCCGGCGATTCGGGGCAGCGATGATCCGGCTGATGTGCAAGATCTCGCTGTCGCCTGATTCGTGCGTGGGCGCCACACGAAAGGTTTACGGCCGCTGGGGCGCGAAGTCGCTCATCTTCGCGAAATACGTTCCGGGGCTCGCGGCGGTGGCCACGACGCTGGCAGGCGAGTCACGTATCAACGTCGTGCGATTCATCATCTATGACGGGATCGGCGCGACACTGTGGGCGGCCGGAGCAGTCGCGCTCGGCGCGATTTTTCACGACGCGGTCGGTGACGTGCTGTTAGCCCTGGAGCAGCTCGGAAGCTACGCGCTCCTGCTGTTCGCGCTGTCACTCGTGCTGTTCATCGCCATCAAGTGGCGCAACCGCCGCCGGTTTCTGATGCAGCTGCAGATGGCGCGGCTTACGCCCGATGAGCTGGAAGCACTCATGCGGCAGCAAATTGCGCTCACGATCCTCGATGTGCGTGCGGCGGAACGCCGCGCGCGCATAGGGTGGATTCCGGGAAGCATTTCCGCCATGGATATCGAAACGCTGCAGCTCGATGCCCTGTCGGAAATCGTGGTTTATTGCGATTGTCCTAACGACGTCAGCGCCGCGGTCGCGGCGCGACGCCTCAAGGAGAAGGGTTACGCAAAGGCGAGGCCGCTCGCCGGCGGATTCGACGCCTGGAAGCTTGGCGGGCGTACGGTGATTCTTGATGAGCTGCCCGGCGAATGAGGTGCCTCACGCAGGCGCCGTCGCGATCGCCGTGACTCCGCGCTGGATGCGCCACATCAGGAAGCAGGCCAGCAATGACGTCGCGACGACGACATAGCCGGCAACCTCGTAATGCTGGAGCCTGCCATCGGCCCCTTGCCGCACGATGTGACCGGCGACGAAGGACGCCAGGCCGCCCGCGAGCTGCGAAATGGACGCATTGATCGCGTTGAACGAACCGCGCTGCGTTTGCGCGGGGACCTGTGACATCAGCGCCTGGAACGGAATCATGCGCGAGAAGATGCCGATGAACAGCACGACGTTGATCAAGGTCACGATGACCAGCGTGGAGGAGCTCAGGTGCGTGTAGATCAGCACCATGACGATGGTCAGTGAGGTTCCGATGAAGAACACGCGCAGCTTGCCGAATGCGTCGGCAGCCTTGCCCACGAGCGGACCCACGAAAATCGTCGCGATTCCCGTCACCAGATAGATGATGGGCAGGTCGTGCAGCGAGATACCGAGGTTGTTCACCGTGAAGGCGCTGCTGAACGGCATCAGCATGAAGCCGCCGGTTGCCAGGAACAGCACCGAGACGAACGACAACAGGTAGCGCGGTTCGGCGACTGTATTCAACAGGTGTTTGAAGGCGCTGTGTTCCTGCGGCACTTTCAGGTGATCGGCGACCGGCTTCATGTATACGGCGATGAGCAATCCGCCCACCAGGCCAAGCACCACCAGCGCGAGGAACGGCACGTGCCAGTTCCAGCGCGCCGATAGATAGATGCCGATGGGAAGGCCGAGGATCTGGCTGGCGGCGAATGCCGTCTGGATGAACCCCATCACGCGGCCACGCATCTGCGGCGCGAACAGGTCGGTCGCGATGGCGAGCACGACGGAGCCGATGACGCCGCCGAACAATCCGGTGACGATGCGCGCCAGCAGCAGCGATTCGAAACTCTGCGCGACGCCGCACCAGGCAGTGCCGGCGATGAAGCCGGTATAGAAGAAGAGCAGGAGCTTCTTCCGGTCGAAGCGGTCGGCGAATCCCGCGGTGAGCAGGCCCGAGATGCCGGCGGCGAACGCGTAGGCCGACACGACCGTGCCGAATTGTGCCGGCGTGACCGACAGCGCCGGCATGATGACGGCGCCGAGCGGCGATATCAGCATGAAGTCGAGAATGACGGCGAACTGCAGGAAGGCCAGCATGCCGACCACCACTTTCTGGTAGCCGGAGAACTGCATGGAAACCGAAGGGGTAGGTGTGTTCATGGGCGCGCACCCTACAGATCGGGCGCAGGCGTTTCCTCCATCGAAATGGGAAGTTCATTTTTGAGCGGCGGGCGGTAGAATCATATCGCGGTATTCGACGTGGCCGGCTTAAGCTCGCGCAATGAAACGCTACGGTCAGGTCCTGAAACTCCGCCCCGAACACCGCGACGACTACGTCCATCACCACTCGCAGGTATGGCCGGAAGTGCTGCAGCAGATCCGCCGCTCGAACATCCGCAACTACTCCATCTATCTGCGCGACGGCATCCTGTTCGCGTATTTCGAGTATGTGGGTGACGACTTCGCCGCCGACATGCGCGCCATGGCGGCGGATCCGGCGACGCAGCGCTGGTGGGCGCTCATGGAGCCCATGCAGGAGAGGTGGCCCACCGCCGGGGCAGGAGAGTGGTGGTCGGGCATGACCGAAGTGTTCCATCTCGCGTGAGCGTCCAGGTCATGCTGCAAAAATTCGCGCTCGCTTCCCTGGCCCTGATCTTCGCGTCGGCGGCACAGGCGCAACGATTCGAGCCAACCTGGGAATCGGTCGACGCTCGCCCGACGCCGGCCTGGTGGGGCGACGCGAAATTCGGCATCTTCATTCACTGGGGCGTTTATTCGGTGCCGGCTTTTGCGCCGAAGGGCGAGTACGCCGAGTGGTACTGGGAGCGTCTCCGTAACCCGGGAAATCCCGACTCCTCGCCCAACGAGGCGAGAATCCGGCGCGAAACGCGCGCGTTTCACGACCGCGTCTACGGCAAGAACTTCGACTACCAGGACTTCGCGCCGAAATTCACGGCCGAGATGTTCGATGCCGACCAGTGGGCGGACATCTTCCAGCGATCGGGCGCGAAATACGTGGTGATGGTCTCGAAGCACCACGACGGCTTCGCGTTGTGGCCGTCGCGCGAAGCCAATGCCAGCTGGGGTCGCCCGTGGAATGCAGTCGATGTCGGGCCTCGACGTGATCTCGTCGGCGAGCTCGCCGCCGCGGTGCGGCGCCGTAACCTCGAGATGGGCTTCTATTTTTCGCTGTACGAGTGGTTCAACCCGCGCTGGCTGTCCGGAGACACGGATGCCTACGTCGAAGGCCACCTGTTTCCGCAATTCAAGGATCTGGTCACGCGTTACTCGCCGTCCATCATATTCTCCGATGGCGAGTGGGGGCTGCCGTCCGACAAATGGCGGGCGCCCGAACTATTGGCATGGTTGTTCAACGACAGCCCGGTCGCGCAACACGTGGTGGTCAATGATCGTTGGGGTCGCGAGACGCGGCATCGGCACGGCGGCTACTACACCACCGAGTACGGCGCGGGTCTGCCGGGCGCGAGTCACGCGTGGGAGGAGAATCGCGGCCTCGGCCATTCCTACGGCTTCAACCGCAACGAAGACCTGGCCGATTACGCGAGCGCGCCGCGGCTGCTGTTGACGCTCATCGACACGGTGAGCCGCGGCGGCAACCTGTTGCTCAATGTCGGACCGACTGCGGATGGGCGCATTCCCGTCATCATGCAGGATCGGCTGGCGTATCTCGGGGAGTGGCTGAAATACAATGGTGAGGCGATCTACGGCACGCGCACTTTTCGCGACGGGGCGCAGTGGACTGCCGGGCGAAGGCAGGAAGTGGACACGTCAACTAACTACCGTGCGCGGTACGACGTCGAGACACTCACGTTGCACCCGGCGTCGGGTGAGGCCCGCAAGGAAATCCTGTTCACACGCAAGGGCGGCACTCTCTACGCGATCCTGCCGCTTTATCCCTCGGGCAAGCTGACCGTGCACGACTTGCGCGTCGGCAAGGGAGCGCGGGTGAGTCTGCTCGGCTCGCATCACGGCGACATCGCCTGGCGGCAGTCGTCCAGAGATGTCGTCATCACCGTGCCGACGATCGAGGACGGCGAATTGCCGTTCGCGGGCCCGCGAGTATTCCGGATCGAGGGCGACATTCTTCCCTGAGTGATCGCGGTACCGGGTCGACACGTTTGTAGGAGAAAACCTTCAGAGGTTAGCGCTCGACCATCGATAGTGTTGCTGTCGCACAACCGCCGATGGCCGGTTGATTGACACGTCTGGATCGCGCTCCTAGATTCGCGAAGAGCACGGCGAAAAGCCGCGTGAAAGCGCACGACATTTCAGATGTCCGTGGCGCGGAAACGAAAACCAATCAGCGATTGAGGGGAACAAAATGAAAATCCGTTCCGGTCTCAGCGGCCGCACGTCGCGGCTTCGGTCCCGTTTTGCGGCGGTCAACACGGTGGCGGCGGCGGTCGCCGCGGTTCTCGGCAGCGCTCCCGGCGCGGCACGCGCCCAGGAAGCCGGCAGCGATGCGCTCGACGAAATCGTCGTCTCCGGCATCCGTCGCGGGATCGAGAACTCGATTGCCGTGAAGAAAAACTCCGATTCGATCGTCGAATCCATAACCGCCGAGGACATCGGCAAACTACCGGATACCAGCATTGCCGAGTCGATCGCGCGGCTGCCCGGCCTCGCGGCGCAGCGCGTCAACGGCCGGGCGCAGGTGATTTCGATTCGCGGCCTCGGCCCGCGATATGGCGCAACGCTGCTCAACGGTCGCGAGATCGTCAGCACCGGCGACAATCGTTCGGTCGAGCTGGATCAGTTCCCCTCCGAGCTCATCAACTCCGCGACCGTCTACAAGACGCCCGATGCCGGGCTGGTCGGGCAGGGGCTGTCCGGCACCTTGAACATGCAAACGATCCGGCCGCTGGAGTTCAGTGAACGGCAGATCGCATTGAACGGTCGTTTCGACAAGAATTCGAATGGCTCGCTCAACGCGGACAGTGACGATCGCGGCGGCCGCTACAGCGCCTCGTACGTCGACCAGTTTGCCGATGGCACTTTCGGTATCGCCGTCGGATTCGCCTATCTGGATCAGCCGAACCAGGAAGAGCACTACAAGTCCTGGTGGTGGGCGGACACGGGCGCGCCAGGCTGGAATTCACCACTCGCCGGAACGCCCTCGGGGTCCATCGCACTGCAAGGATTCGAAGCGGGCGCCGCTTCGACGGAGCAGAGACGCACCGGTGCCATGGCGGTGCTCGAGTGGAAGCCCACCGACAATCTCCGCAGCACGCTCGATCTGTACTTCTCGAAATTCGACCAGGACGAAATCCGCCGCACGCTGATGTCCGGCATGGACACCTGGGGTGGGGCTAGCTACAGCGATTTTTCGACGACCAATCTGAACGGCGACACCATCGTCACAGGCGGCACCATCGATGGTCTGCATCCGGTCGCGCTCACTTCGCTCAACAAGCGACAGGACGACATCAGGGCGGCCGGCTGGAACGCCCAGTTGGCCCTCGGCAGCTGGACTGCCGTCGCCGACTTGAGCTACTCACAGGCGAAGCGCGACGAGCAGAATGCCGAGCTGCAGGCCGGTGTGCCGGGAACCGTTTCGCTCGCCGACCTCGACATTGCCACGGGCGAGGGGCGGACCAGCCTCGTCCCGTCGGTTGATTTCGGCAACCCGGGCGCGGTGCAGCTGCTGGACCCCGCGAACTGGGGCCGCGACGGCCGCAGCCAGTTTCCCAAGGTCGAGGACACACTCAAGTCCGCGCGCCTCGGGGTGTCGCGCGAGTTCGAGGGCGTGATCAGCAGCTTCGAAGTGGGAGCTAACTACGCCGATCGCACCAAGGACATGAACCGGTCGGAGGTCTATTACAACCTCAAGAACGGCCGGACTCCGGTGACGTTGCCGCAGAGCATGCTGATTGCCCCGACGTCGCTCAGGTTCGGTGGCATACCGGGTAATGTCATCAGCTTTGACTTCAACGACGTGCTCGCGACGTACTACGACGTGAACCCGGCGGCGCTCGACCAGGCGCCGGGACGCATCTGGAACGTGAACGAGAAGGTCACCACCGGGTACGCGAAGCTCGGCCTCAAGTTCGACACGCATTTTCCCATCCACGGAAACATCGGCTTGCAGGTGGTGCGCGCCGACCAGACTTCGAACGGTGAGGCCTGGGATGGTACGGCGACCGTTCCGATCAGCGGCGGCAAGAAATACACCGACGTGCTGCCCAGCCTCAACCTGATCCTCGACCTGCCAGCCGACACGTACGCACGTCTCGGCGTCGCCAAGACGCTGGCGCGACCGAACGTGGAAGACATGCGCGCCGGATTCAGCGGCATCGGCGTGGCGACGACTCCGCCCTATAGCTGGAGCGCGAGTGGAGGCAATCCCGGCCTCGAGCCGTGGCGCGCAAATGCCTACGACCTCTCGATCGAGAAATACTTCGGCAAGCGCAGCTATCTGTCGGTGGCGTACTTCTACAAGGATCTGAAGAACTTCGTTTATTCACAGGACATCGACTACGACTTCACGGGCTTTCCGGTTCCCGACGGCACCATCAACCTGCCCACGTCCAGTGTCGGCACTCTCACCACGATGGCCAATGGACACGCCGGCCTGATCGCCGGGTTTGAGCTGGCATTCACGCTCGACTTTGGCATGTTCACGCCGACCCTCGACGGATTCGGCCTGCAGTTCAATGGCTCCGATACGCGCAGTTCACTGCATGAAGAAAACAACCCGGCCAAGCCGCTCGACGGACTCTCGGGCCGCGTTACCAACGTCACCGTCTATTACGAGGACCATGGGTTCTCGGCGCGTGTGAGTCAGCGGCATCGCAGCCGGTTCGTCACCACGGTGCGCGGTACGTTCGGCGAAAACGTGCCGAGCGCCATCAACGCCGAGTCGATCGTCGATGCGCAGCTGGGTTATGCGTTCGAGGGCCGGCTCAACGGGCTGTCGCTGCTGATACAGGCCAATAATCTGACCGACGAGCCGTATGTGACCGAGGTCGGCGTGTCGGTCGGCAGCGTGAATCCGAACGCCACGTTGCCGGAGCGCTTCACTACTTACGGCCGCGAGTACCTGGTCGGGTTCAACTATCGCTTGTGAGCGGAGTCCGGCGTCCAGACGAAGGTCGCGACCGCGCCGGCCGGTAGTGAGTAGTCGAAAGACTCGCCGGCCGAGCGCACCGAGAAGCGGCGCTGTCGTTGCGCGTCGTTCAACACGATCAATGCCAGGGAATCGTCCGGGTTCTGAAAAGCAACTGTCGCCAAACCATTGACCCCGGAAGTCGAGGCAATGCGGCGCGCACCCGGCCGCACGAAGCGGCTCGCGTGCGCGAGCACGTAGTACTCGACATTGCGCGTGACCGCGCCGGTCGCGGAGTCGATCGTCACCACGCCACGGCAATTTCCGCAGCCGCCGGCATGCGGCCCGTGCTGCTCGTCGAGCGCGAGATTCCAGAGCACGACGCCGCGCGACCAGCCGCGCGTCGAGCCGATGATGAGCTCGCGCGTGAACCAGCGCAGCGAACCGCCCCAATCCGGGTCCCATTCGCCGCCCGAGCACTCGGTGAGATAGGCGTCCTTGTCCGGATGCGCCGCGTGCACCGGGGTTTGTGCCGCGACGTTGCCGCCGTAACAGTGCCACGCGACGCCGGCGATGAAGCGTGCCGCCTGGGCGGAGGCGAGTACCTCGAGCGGTGACTGCGGCTTGTCCCAGTTGTGATCCCAGTCGAGGATGAGCGGCGGCGCGACCCGCTTGGCGAGAGTCGGGCCGAGGAACTGCCCGATGATGCGCGCCCGCTCGGCGGCTTCGAGCCGCATTCCGGGATAGTCCGGCGGATCGAAGTCCGGTTCGTTCTGCAGCGTGAGTGCGTACAACGGCACGCCCTCCGCGGCGTAGGCATCGCTGAAGCGAACTAGATAGGCCCCGAGTGCCGGTTGCGCTTCGGCAAGCAGGCGCCCATGTACCAGGCTGCCCGAGGTCTTCATCCAGCCGGGCGGACTCCACGGAGAAGCGACGATGCGAAGCTGGGGGTTGATCGCCAGTGCCGCGCGCAGCACCGGCAGCAGGTGCGCGCGATTGGGTTCGATGGAGAAGTGGGTGAGATCCGGATCCGGTTTGCCGTCGGGTGTGTCATCGAGACTGTAGTGACTGCGCGAGAAATCCGAAGCGCCGATCGAGATCCGCGTGAAGCTCAAGCCGATTCCGGCACGGCGGCCGAAGAGCTCCTCGAGAAGCGCGGCGCGCTGCTCGTCGTTGAGCCGTGTCTGGATGAGCCACGCGCTCGCGTCGGTGACCGCCGCACCGAAGCCGACGATCGACTGGTAGCGGCGATCCGGTTCGACATCGATGCGTGTCGCAAGCGTCGCGCGCCTGGCGAATGACAGCCCCGTTTCGCGCGCGAGCAGATGGCTCCGATCCGTCGTCGTCAACCAGGGCTGCACGTCATCGGCGGCTTGCGCATGCGGTGCGATCGCGAACAGCAGCGCGCCAAGTGCCAGCAGCGGAATCGACACGCGCCTCATGGTTTCGCCGCGGCGCAATGATCCTGAGCGAAGCGCTCGTTGTGCGTTGGCATGGTCGCCCGTGACTGGTATCAGCGCTCGTGCGCCTGGAAGCAATTACAATACAGCGCGAAATGTGCGCGACGGACGCGCCCGGTGCAAGGAAAAAAAATGCTGGTACATCGTCGAAACTTTCTGCGCAAATGCGGCGGGGCAGGGCTCGTGCTGGCCGCGTCGGGTCACATTGAATTCGCGGCGGCCAAGACGAGGCGGCCGATCATCGATGTTCATATGCATAGCTACCCGGTCGATTCGGAAATGCCGAAACCACTGGTGAACCCCATCACCGGAAAGACACTGGCGATCAGCAATGGTGCCGAGCATTTCACAGCCTGCGTGGCCGAGATGAAGCGGCACAATGTCATCAAGGGGATCGTCAGCGGCGGCAATGGCGACCGCCTTCAGGCGGCGATCCAGTGGCATGACAACGATCCCGCCAGATTCATCGCCGGTGCAAGCATTCGTGGCTCGGAAGACACTCCATTGCCCGATCTCGCCGTGCTTCGAAAAGGTTTTTCGGAAGGAAAGTTTCGCGTTCTCGGCGAGGTCACGGCGCAATACGCCGGCGCCACGCTGAGCGACCCCAGATATGATCCCTATCTATCGCTCGCCGAGGAGTTCGACATTCCGGTGGCTCTGCACACCGGCAGCATGCCTCCCGGCATGACCCAGGATCCGTGCTGCCGGACCGCGCGAGCGCACTTCGGCAATCCGGGCCTGGTCGAAGACGCGCTCAGCAAGCATCCGAAGCTTCGGCTGAACCTGATGCACTGCGGCTATCCATACCTCGAGGATACGATCGCGATCCTCATGCAGTACCCGCAAGTCAATGCCGACCTCGGCGCGATCGACTGGCTCCTGCCGCGCGAGGCATTCCACTCCTATCTACACGCGCTGACCAGCGCCGGATTCGGCAAGCGCCTGATGTTCGGCTCCGACCACATGTTCTGGCCCGATGCCATTGGCCTTGCGATCGAGGCGGTTGAGTCGGCGTCTTTCCTGTCGGAGGACGACAAGAACGACATCTTCTGCGGCAACGCGCTGCGCTTCTACAAACTGCAAGCCTGACCCGGGCCATCCCGGGTCCCTTAGGACGCCCGATGAAAAAATCTTTCATTCAGGTGAGAGAAGTAGGCGTGTGGTGACAGTATATGTATACGACGGTTCGAGTCGCGCCCAGAACAACTAACAATGGCGCGAACGACCCCCACTCCCGCGACTGCGCTGCAGCACCAATTGAGGTGGCAAGATGAAAACGGTGGATCTAAGGGCTGACTATGAGGTCGATTCGAAGGACGTGGTGCTGACGATCGAGATCGGCGACGCGCAAATCGGCAGCTCCATAGTCAAACTCGACGGCACGGAGAAAGGTCGCGGCGATATCGACAAGCTGGTGATCGGCGCCGGGCCCAGGATCAAGGGCAAGGCCCTGAAGACGAAGTCGGTGGTCACCGATGTCAATGACAAGACCAACAAGACCTCGGTCACTTATCGCCTCACTGGTGGCAAGCGCAACCAGGAATTCACATCACTCGGGACCGTGGACTCGAACGGCGACTCGATCATCTATCGCGCGCTGTTCAGGCTGGTATGAGCATGCGGATCATCTCGAAATTCCGGTTCACGGCCGCAATTCTGGCGGTCATGGCGGTGACGGGTGCCTGGGCGCAGGAGACCGCGGGCGCGGGCAAGAAAGTGACCATCGATGAGTTGCGTTCGCCGACCTCGCCGGCATTCACGATCCTCGGCATTGCGCCAACGAACGTCATTCGCCCGAACACGCCGCGCGAGTTGGCAGTGGAATTGTTGTCGGCGAAGGAGCGCGGCGACGGAGAGTTTCCGAGCGACCTGGCATTGGAAATCGCCCCATATTGGCTGGCGAGTCATCCCGAGCTCAACTTTTTCGAGTACTACCAACCGACCAATATTGGCCAGACGATCCTGCGTTCCTTGTCCGTATCCGTGGCGAGCTCCAAGATTCCGGATGACGCTGTCGAGGGAACGACGATGGGCGTCGGAATTCGTTTCCTTCTGGTGCCCGGCAAGATGTCCCCGGAGTTGCAACCCACGGTACAGCAACTCAAGGACATCCAGGTGGAGTTTCTCGACAAATGCGTTCCGGACATTCCAGACAACCCTGGTGGTGCGGAACAACCCTCGAATTGCACGCCGGAAGAACTCGCGGCGTTCGATGCGAAGATGCGAAAGGTGGGCGACGGTATCCGCGGATTGGATTTGCAGCGTACCGGGTGGGTCGTCGAAGCGGCACTCGCGGCCTCGCGCGACTATCCGAGCGCGGATGGTGCCGCCAGTCACGCGCGTCAAGTCGGTGCCTGGGTGACGGCTTCTTACAAGGCTCGTGATCCCAAATCACTCACGCTGCTCACCGCGGCGCGGTTCCTCGAGGATAGAACGGGCGAGGCCAATGTCCGCATGACGGACCTGGGCGGGCGTCTCATCTATGAGTCCTCGCAGATGCCGCTGTCGCTGTCGATGGAAGTCATGTATCGCGATATCGAGAACGGGGATAGCAGCACTTCCGTTCTGGGCGTGCTCGAGTATCCCATCAGTGATTCGCTGCGCCTCGTGGCGAGTTATGGGAAGGGGCTGGCGACGCCGACGCACGAAGCCGACCTTCAGGCAACGATCAGCGTGAACTTCGGTTTTGGCAAAGGACCGGGCGTCTCGTTCGACCACGCGGAAAGCCTGCTGAAGTAGTGGAGCGGCACGACGCACGTGCCGCGGCCTTCCCGCATACCCTGCGGCGTCCTTCGGTAACTTCTTCACCGCTTGCGGCTCTCCTGGATCGGGAACATGCATATGATCCCGATCATTAGCAGTGCGTCGCGGACGACCAGGAGTGAACGATGGGACAGGCCCCCAAGCTGAGCGGACCCGATCTGTCGGTGGGAATCGAAGCCCATCAAATCCCGGAGAATCTCCCGCTGCTCGGGCATGCACAAGGCGCCCCCGTCATCCTCGTGCGCAAGGGAGCGGTCATTCATGCGCTCGGAGCAACCTGTTCTCACTACTCCGGGCCGCTCTCGGAAGGCATCGTCGTCGGCGATACCCTGCGCTGTCCCTGGCACCATGCCTGTTTCGACCTGCGCACTGGCGAGGCGCTCGGTGGACCCGCACTGGACCCGATCGCGTGTTACGAAGTGGTCCGACGCGGCGACCGGGTGTTGGTCGGAGCGAAGCAACCCCTGTCTCCATTGCCTGCGCCTCCGCCCGCAGCCATGCAATCGCCCGCGAACGTCGTCATTGCCGGGGCCGGCGCCGCTGGCGCCGCCGCGGCCGAAAAGCTTCGCCGCCTGGGTTATGCGGGATCCATCACTCTCATTGGCAACGAAGCGCCGGGACCCGTCGATCGGCCCAACTTGAGCAAGGACTTTCTCGCCGGTGCGGCGCCGATGGAATGGGTGACGCTGCGCGACGACGCGTTCTATGAAAAGCTGAAGATCGGGTTGATCAGGGAGACCGTTGTCGGCCTCGATACGAAGGGCAAGTCGATCACGTTCGAGAGCGGGCGCAAGATCGCTTACGACAAGTTGCTGCTCGCGACCGGCTCGGAGCCGGTGCGGCCGCCGATCGACGGCGCCTCACTTGCGCACGTGAAGACCTTGCGCACGCTGGCCGATGCGCAATCCATCATCGACGTTGCCACCAGCGGCCGTCGCGTCGTGGTCGTGGGATCCAGCTTCATCGGGCTCGAAGTCGCGGCTTCACTGCGTGCGCGGAATCTCGAGGTGGATGTAGTTAGCCGCGACCGCGTCCCGCTCGAGCGCGTCATGGGCGAGCAGGTGGGCCGGTTCGTGCAGCAGCTGCACGAAGAGAAGGGGGTTCGATTTCATCTCGACGCCAACCTGCGCGCGATTCGCCCGCAGGAAGTCGAGCTCGAAGATGGCCGAAAACTTGCCGCCGATGTCGTCGTGTTCGGCGTCGGCGTGAAGCCGCGCACCGACATCGCCCGGGAGGCCGGCCTCGAAGTCGACAATGGCGTCGTGGTCGATTCGCGCTTGCGTTCGAGCGCGCCCGATGTCTGGGCGGCGGGCGATATCGCGCGCTACCCGGAGGCGCGGCTCGGAACGAAAGTACGAATCGAGCATTGGGCGGCGGCGGAGCGGCAGGGCCAGCACGTGGCGGCCGACATGTTAGGCCTCGGCGGGCCCTTCAACAGCGTGCCTTTCTTCTGGAGCGCGCACTATGACGTCACGCTTTCGTATGTGGGTCACGCCAGCGGCGATGCGCAGATCGAGGTGATCGGCAACCTGGCGAAGCGCGATGCGACGGTGGTGTACCGGCTCGACGGGCAAGTGGCCGCGGTGCTCACGATGGGGCGTGACCAGCAGAGCCTCGAGATAGAGGCGGCGCTCGAGAGCAAGGACTGGGGCGCGGTCGACGCGCTGTTGCGGGAGTTCGGCGGGGCGAGCTGACTATTCGGACGGCGATCGAACCGGAGCAGCTGGTCCTCGGTGACCTCACTGCGTGGCGCAGTTTCGTCCGTCTTATCCGCGGCAGGCGCTCGGCAGGTATTTCCGTGCGACGTTGGTCGCGTGCGGCGCGGCACCACCTTTGCGCGGATCGATGCCGCGATCCTGCGCATAGCCGCAACTCCAGATCACATCGCCCTGTTCCGTGATGGTCGGGCGCAGCGTCACCTGATGGCGTGCGAGCATTCCATTCGCCTGGCCGCCGTAGCGGATGAAGATGGTGCCTCTACTCACCACCACGGAGGTCACATAGCGTCCGTGCTGGATGCCCTCGAGTCCGAGCTGCGTCGCGTCCGTGGGCCACGTGCCGGTTTTCGCGAACGATTCGGCGACCGCGGCTTTGGCCGCGCTGGCGAGATTCAACCCTTCGGTGATCTGCGCCCGGATGGTGTAGTCCTGGTAGGCCGGAATGGCGATGGCCGCGATGATGCCGATGAAGAACAGCGGGCCGAAAAGAATATCGCCGCGCATACGGCGTGTGATGAATGCCTGTTCCATCCCGCTCTCCCTCGTTTCAGTCGATACGGACGCAGTGTGCATTATTTGACCTCAGACCGGCAGACCGCCAGCATTGCGGCGCTCCCGGCCCAGCGAGTTGCCTTGTCCGAACCGAATACATTGTCGAGTGTGCTTGCCTGTCCGCGTTGCGGTTGCGGCCCGGTCGTGCTGGAACGCGCCGGCTGGATCTGCGGAGCCTGCAGCAGCGGCTTTCCGGTCATCGGCGAAATTCCCTGGCTGTTCCCCGATCCGCGCCAGGCGCTGGCGGAATGGCGCGGACGCTTGGGCCTGCTCACCCAACACCTGGCCTCCGAGGCGGCGGCGATGCGCGCGGGCCTGAATGACCCCGGCCTCACTCCGGGCACGCGACGCCGGCTCGAACACGTGGCCGCCGCAAATATCGATCAGATCGAACGACTGCGCGTCTTGCTCGCGCCGCTCGGCCTCGAGCAGGCGAGTATTGCCGAGACCACGCACCGGGGCCTGGGTACTCGACTGCCCACGGAGCAAGGCCTCACTAACTACTACGTCAACCTGCATCGCGACTGGTCCTGGGGTGACGAGGAAAATGCGGCGGCGCTGCAGGAGTTGCGCGCCGTGCTGGGCCAGGTGCAGGGACTTGGCCGCACGCTGGTGCAGGGTGCCGGGGCCGGGCGGCTCGCCTATGACCTGCACGCGGCGGGTGATGCGCCGCTCACCGTCGCGACGGACTTCAACCCGTTGCTGCTGTTTGCGGCGCGCGAGCTGTTTGCCGGTCGCACCGTCGAGCTCCATGAATTTCCGATTGCTCCGCGCCGGATCGAGGACCACGCGGTGTTGCGACGTCTCGCGGCGCCCGGACCTGCGCGCCCGGGCCTCGAGCTGGTGGCCGCCGATGCGCTGCAGGCGCCGTTCGCGGATGGCGCGTTCGATACCGTGGTGACGCCCTGGTTCATCGACATCATCGGCGAGCCCTTCGCGCGCGTCGCGGCGCGCGTCAATCTGCTGCTGAAGCCGGGAGGGCGCTGGGTCAATTTCGGCTCGCTGGCCTTTGCGCGTGCCGCGCACGCTGATCGCGTGTGCCTCGACGAGGTGATCGAACTGATGCCGCTGGCCGGGTTCGCGGAATTCAGGATGCACGAAACCTCGATGCCTTACATGCGTTCGCCGGCCAGCCGCCATGCGCGTGTCGAGAGTACGGTTGCGTGGGTCGCTAACAAAGTGGCGGCGCCCGCCGATTCTCCGCGCGCCCGGGTGCTGCCCGACTGGCTGCTTCAGCCCGAAAAACCCGTGCCGCGCTCGCCGGCTTTCGAGATGCAGGCCATCTCGAGCCGAGTGCACGCTTTCCTGCTCGCCTTGATCAACGGCGAGCGTTCGATGCGCGACATGGCGCGAGTGCTGGTGGAACAACGGCTCATGTCGCCGCAGGAAGCGGAAGCCCAGGTGCAGCTGTTCCTCGCGCGGCTGCACGAAGAGAGCGAAAGCTAGGTGCGCCCCAACCATCACGATTTGCCACGATTCATCGCTGAAACGCCCGTCCGCTGCCTCACCTGTTGCCCGAACCGGCGGTGAAATGGACCTCGAGAGCAAAGCAGCTTTCGAGTTTCCAATCACTGGAGAGGGCACATGGGCATCTGGACTACCAAGTTTCGTAAACCCGCGATTGTCGCGGGCCTTCTGGCAATCAGCCTCGCGGCGAATACGGCGTTGGCCAAGCCGCCGGTCGACGGCGGCTCGAAGCGCGGCGGCGTCGGCTTCACGAGCGGAGCCATCCTCGGTGGCGCGGCCGCCGGACCGTTAGGCGCCGTCGTCGGCGCATCGCTCGGAGCCGTCATGGGCGAGCGCAGTCATAAGAAGAATCAGGCGCTGGCGGAGCGCAAGGCCGAGGCGGCGCTGCTCGCGAGCGAGCTCGAGACGCTGAATTCGTCGCTGAGCACCATTGAAACCAAGGCGGGCGAAGTCGGCTCCACCGTCCAGTTCCGCACCGGGCAGACCGCGGTGCGCGACAACGATCGTGCTCGTCTCGCCAAACTCGGTGCATTGGTCGCGGATCTCAAGGACGTCCGAGTCCGGGTTTCCGGTTTCGCGGATTCGCGCGGCGATGACGCGCTCAACCTGAGCCTGTCGCAGGAACGCGCCGACATGGTGGCGCGCGAACTCGAAAAGGCGGGTGTTCCCAAGGAACGCATGATCATCGAAGCCCTGGGCGAGCGCTTCGCAAGCACCGAATCGGTGGCCGACGATCAGGCCTTTGAGCGCTGCGTGGAAATTCGCTTCGAATCGGGCTCCGCGCTCGCCAGCAATTGATTGCGGGTTGGACGGGCGGCGCGATCCCGAGTCCG
>DASYKM010000153.1:0-10360 GCA_035995425.1 Steroidobacteraceae bacterium | reverse complement strand
ATTTCCTGACCGGCTGGCATAACCGCCGCTATTTCCACAATCGCCTGCGCGAAGAGCTGGCGCGCGCCGAGCGCTCCGGCAAGGTGCTCGCCTGCCTCATGATCGACATCGATCACTTCAAGGAAATCAACGACCGGTTCGGGCACCTCGCGGGTGACGAGGCGCTCAAGGAAGTCGCGCGCCGGGCGGAAGCGGAGATTCGTGCCGGCGACACCGGGTCCCGTTTTGGCGGCGACGAGTTCGCGATCCTGCTCGGCGGCGCGGAGCTTCCTGCCGCCGTGAAACTCGCGGAGCGCATCCATCACGTGGTCGGAGCCACGCCGATCCGCGTGCACGGTGGCGCGCATGTCACCGTCACCTTGTCGATCGGAGTGGCCACGGCGCGTCCGCAGCCGCGTTCGCACGACTACAAGGCGCTGGCCGAGCGCCTGATCGCCGAGGCCGATGGCGCGCTGTACCGCGCCAAGAGCGCCGGGCGCGATCGCGTCGAGGTCTCGACGCACGTCATCGGCTGAAATCTACGGCCGCGCCCCTTCCAGCCGCCGCAGCAGCACCAGGAACACCGGCACGCCTAACAAGGCCATGATCGCGCCGACCGGCAACTGGCGCGGGGCCGCCGCCGTCCGGGCCACGAGGTCCGCCGCCGCCAACAAGGTGCCGCCAGCCAGCGCGGCCGCCGGCACTACCACCCGGTGCAACGCGGTCCGGAACGCGAGCCGCACCAGGTGTGGAACGACCATGCCGACGAAGCCGATCGTGCCGCCCTGGATGACCGCGCCGGCGGTGAGCAGTCCGGCGAGCGCGACGATCACCACGCGCCAGCGGGGCAGGTCGAGCCCCAGGCTCTGCGCGCTGGTGTCGCCGGTCGCGAGCACGTCGAGCGGGCGCGCGACCAGCATCACGGCGCCGGTGGCTAACAAGGCAGCCGCGGCCATCGTCCAGGGCCGCGCCGCCCAGCCCAGATCGCCCGCCAGCCAGAACATCATGCCGCGCAACTGGCCGTTGTCGGCCAGCACCAGGACCAGCGTCACCAATGCGCCGCAGGCGCTGGCGACCACGACGCCGGTCAACAAGACGCGGACCGTGGCGCCACCGCGCGCCAGCGCGAGCACCAGGAAAGTGGTCAGCATCGCGCCCGCTGCCGCCGAGCTCTGCACGAACCACAACGATCCGCCGGCCAGCAGCGCGAGCAGTGCGCCGAGCGCGGATCCGCCGGACACGCCCAGCACATACGAGTCGGCGAGCGGATTGCGAAACAGCGCTTGCAGCAGAACGCCGGCCACCGCGAGCAGCGCGCCGATGCCGAAGGCGGACAGGAGTCGAGGCGCGCGCAGCTCCATGACGACCGTGCGCGCGGGCTCGGACATGTCGCCGAGCAGTGCCGCCATGCCGGCCCGCACGCCGATCCCGGTGGATCCGGTGACGAGCGCAAGACCGGCGATCCCCGCGGCCAGCGCGACCAGCAAGGCAAAACGCAGGCTGACGGAGGGGCGCGAGTTCACGGCGCATTGTCCGATAAAACCGGGAACGCTGCCTTGTTCGGCCGCGTGGCACCCGGTAAAACGGTCCTCATGAGTGACTGGATCGACGCGGAGGGTTTTCGCGCAAATGTCGGCATCCTGTTGATGCGTGACAACGGCGAGGTATTCCTCGGACAACGTACGGGCGGACGTGGCTGGCAGTTTCCGCAGGGCGGCGTGCGCCAGGGCGAACCGGTCGAACAGGCGTTGTTCCGCGAGCTGCAGGAAGAAATCGGCCTGACGCGCGAGCACGTATCGCTGGCGGGTTCGACCGCCGACTGGATCCACTACCGGTTGCCGAAGCGTTATGTGCGCCGCGGCCGGGGACCCACCTGCATCGGGCAGAAACAGCGCTGGTTCCTGCTGCGCCTCGCCGTGCAGGAAAGCGATGTCACCTTCAGCTTCACGCACACCGCCGAGCCGGAATTCGACGGCTGGCGCTGGTCAAACTACTGGGAGCCGGTGCGCGAGGTGATCTATTTCAAGCGGCCGGTGTACGTCCGCATGCTCACCGAGCTCGCCGGCGTGGCGTTTCCCAACGGCGCTCCGCCGCTGCCCGAATGGTGGCAATCCGAGATCTCCGCAAGCGCGGAAGGCTGAGGCGAAATGCCTGGATTGCCACCGAAACTCGTGGTCACCACGTACGCGCCCATCCGGCGCTGGATCACCATCGTGGTGTTGCTGCTGATCGTGGCCGCCGGTGTCTACGGCATGTTCGAGTTCGGCCGCTACAGCGCGGGCTACGACACCGTCGCGGCACTCAAGCAGCGCGCCGCATTGCGTGGCGAGATCGAAGCCGGCGATGCGACGATCTCCGAGCTGCGCGCCAAGGTGGCGCAACTGGAATCCTCGACCGTAGGGCAGACCCGGGAGCGCGAAGAGGTGCAGCGCACGATCGGGGAATTGCAAGCCCAGGTCGCCCGGGCCAACCAGGAATTGGCCTTTTTCCGCGGGATAGTCACCCAAAATGCGAACTCCGCCGAGGTAAAAATCCAGCAGGCGCGTATGGTGGCCACGGCCACGGCAAACAAGTTTCGAATCCGCGTCACCCTGGTCCAGCCCATGAAGCCGGATACGGTGGTGAGCGGCGTCGTCGTTTTGTCGGTCGATGGCGAGGTCGATGGCAAGCCTGGCCGTGCGGATTTCGCGACACTGTCTGGCGGCAAGCGGCGTGAGATACCCTTCACCTTTCGATATCTCGAGAACATCGAAGAGGAAATCACCATGCCTCCAGGCATGAAACCCGAACAATTGCTGGTCGAAGTCCGGTCCAACCGGCGTGGGTCCGCGCCGGTGCAACAGTCTTACGTGTGGACGGTCGATCCGCAGTAAGCGGGAGCTCATATACATGTTCGGTCGACGCAAGCAGACATCCACGCGCATCGATACGCTTCTCGGCAAGACCGCGACGCTCAATGGCGACCTGGAATTTTCCGGCGGCCTGCACCTCGACGGCCGTGTGAACGGGAACGTGCGCAGTTCCGCCGAAGACGGCGGCGCATTGTCGGTCAGCGAAAGCGGCTTCATCGAAGGCAACGTCGAGGTCACGAACATCGTGATGAACGGCACGGTCAACGGGGACATGCACGCGGGCGAACGGCTGGTGCTCGGCGGCTCCGCGCGCGTCAACGGCAATGTCCATTACGGCGTGATTGAAATGGCGCCCGGCGCCGTCATAACGGGGAAACTGATCCCATTGAGCAGCGGAAAGGCTGCCGTTTCCGCGGAAAGCCCGGCAGAGCCGGATCCGGCGGTTGCGGCCGCAAAATCCGGCGCGTAGTGTGCAGACCATGATCGATACCGAGACACTCACATTCACCGATGCCGCCGCCCGCAAGGTCGGCGACCTGATCCGTGGCGAGGGCAATCCGAACCTCAAACTGCGCGTTTTCGTGCAGGGCGGCGGTTGCTCCGGCATGCAGTACGGATTCGAATTCGACGAGCAGGAACAGGACGGCGACACCTGCGTCGAAAATCTCGGCGTCAAGCTGCTGATCGATCCGATGAGCGTGCAGTACCTCACCGGCGCCGAAATCGACTACCGCGAGGGCCTCGATGGCGCGCAGTTCGTGATTCGCAATCCGAACGCGCAGACCACTTGCGGTTGCGGCTCGTCGTTCTCCGCCTGATCCTCGCTCCCTGACGTGGCGCGACGCGCTCCGAAGTCCGTTCCGGACGTATTGGCGGCGGTCGATCTAGGTTCCAACAGTTTCCACATGGTGGTCGCGCGGTACACGCACGGCCAGCTGGTCATTCTCGATCGTCTGCGCGAAATGGTGCGGCTCGGCGCCGGCATCGAACCCGACGGCCGGCTGAACAAGGAAGTCGCCGCGCGCGCATTGGCCTGTCTCGAAAGATTCGGCCAGCGCTTGCGCGACATGCGGCCCGACAGTGTCCGCGTGGTCGGAACCAATGCGCTGCGCCGCGCGCGTCGCAAGGAGGCGTTCGTCGAACGCGCCCGCGAAGCGCTCGGCCATCCGATCGAAATCGTTTCCGGTATCGAAGAGGCGCGGCTCATTTACTCCGGCGTGTCGCACACGATGCCGGCGGGGCCCGGGCGGCGCCTGGTGTGCGACATCGGCGGCGGCAGCACCGAGATCATCATCGGCGAGGGATTGGAGCCGCTCGAGCTGGAAAGCCTGCAGATCGGCTGCGTGCGACTGAGCGAGGAATTCTTCGCCGACGGTCGGCTTTCGCAAAAACGCATGCAGCGCGCGCGCGTCGCGGCGCGCCAGGCCATCGAGCCTTACCAGGCCGCCTTCCGCCGCCGCGGATTCGACGAGGCGGTGGGCAGCTCGGGAACGGTGCGGGCGATCGGCGACACCATCCGCGAGCTCGATCCGGCGGCGGTCGACATCGGCGCCGACGGCCTGGAGCGCATCATCTACGAGCTCGGTCGTCTCGAGCACATCCGCGACCTCAAGCTGAATGCGATCACCGACGATCGCAAGCTGTCATTCGCCGGCGGCGTGGCCATCCTTTCCGAAGTCTTCGAGCAGCTCGGCGTCGAATCGATGCGCGTCGCCGACGGCGCGATGCGCGAAGGATTGCTCTACGACCTCCTCGGCCGTTACACCGACGAAGACGCGCGTGAACGCACGGTGCGCAGCATGCAGGAGCGTTATCACGTCGACCTCGCGCAGGCGGAGCGCGTCGAGGCCACGGCGACCGACTTCCTGTCGCAGGTGGAGGAAGTCTGGCCGCTCGCCGATCCGGCGATCGAACAGATCCTGCGCTGGGCGGCCCGCCTGCACGAGATCGGACTGGACGTGGCGCACAGCGGCTACCATCGCCACGGCGCCTATCTACTGGCGAACGCCGACATGGCGGGATTTCCACGCGAGGAGCAGAAGCTGCTGGCCATCATGGTGGGTAGCCATCGGCGCAAACCGGCCATCGAGGAAGCGGACGAACTGGCCGCCCCGTGGGACAAGCGCGCGCCGGCGATGACGCTGCTGTTGCGCCTGGCTGTGCTGTTGCATCGAGGTCGCAGCAGCGTGTCGTTGCCCGCCATCAAGCTTGCGGCGCGCGTCGATTCGCTGGAAATGCGTTTCCCGCCGAATTGGCTGGACGATCACCCGCTCACCGTCGCCGACCTGCAACTCGAGATCGAAAACCTCAAGAGCGTGGGTTTCCGGCTGCGGGTATTTACCGCCAAGTAAAGGGACCGCTAGGGAACGATGACGGGCACGCTGCCGGCGGCGTAACGGGTCAGTAGCGCGGCCTGCGCATCGCGCACCGGTTCGTTGCCCCGTTCGCGGCGCGTATACCGGCCATCGGGGCCGAGTGCCCAGGACTGGTTGTTGTCGGCCAGGTAGGAGTCTAGGTCGCGCAGGATGCGGTCGCGGTGCGTCTGTTCGCGCACCGGGAAAGCGATTTCCACGCGGCGGAAAAAATTGCGCTCCATCCAGTCGGCGCTCGCCAGGTACAACTCGCTGTCGCCGTCGCTGCTGAAATAGAACACGCGCGAATGCTCGAGAAAACGGCCGACGATCGAGCGCACGCGTATGTTTTCGGAAACGCCTGGAATTCCCGGTCGGAGCGCGCACAGTCCGCGGATGATGAGATCGACTTTTACGCCGGCGCGCGAGGCCCGATAGAGCGCTTCGATGATCTTCGGCTCGACCAGTGAGTTCATCTTGGCGATGATTCGCGCCGGCTGTCCGGAGTTCGCGTGCCGCGTTTCACGGTCTATCTTCTCCAGCAGCTTTTCATGCAGGCCGAACGGCGACTGGAGGAGCCGGGAGAGTTGCGGCGTCTGCGTCAGACTGGTCAGCTGCAGGAACAGTTCGTGCACATCCTGGCCAATCTGGGGATCGCAGGTGAACAGACTGTAGTCGGTGTAGCCGCGCGCCGTCCGTGGATGATAGTTGCCGGTACCGAGATGGCAGTAGCGGCGCAGCCCCGCCGATTCCCGCCGCACCACCATCGACATCTTGCAGTGGGTCTTGAAGCCGACCACGCCATACATGACGTGCGCGCCGGCTTCCTGCAGGCGGTTGGAGAGTTCGATATTGGCCTCTTCATCGAACCGCGCCCGCAGCTCGACGATGACCGTGACGTCCTTGCCGGAATGCGCGGAGGCGACCAGCGCTTCGACGATCGGCGACTCGTTGCCGGTGCGGTACAACGTCTGCTTTATGGCCAGCACGCGCGGATCGGCTGCCGCGCCACGCAGGAAATCGAGCACCGGCCCGAAGCTGTGGAACGGATGGTGCAACAGCACGTCTTTCTGGCGGATCACCGATAACAGGTCGGTCGAGCCGGCAACGCGCCGGGGCAGGCCCGGTGTGAAGATCGGATACTTGAGATCCGGCCGTTGCACGAGGTCGTAAATGGCGTCGAGCCGGTTCAGATTGACGGGCCCGTCTACTTCATAGAAATCCACTTCGTTCAGGGTGAATTGCCGCATGAGAAACGCGTCGAGATCCGGCGGACAGTCGGACGAGACTTCGAGCCGGACGGCGGCGCCGTAGCGGCGGTGGGCGAGTTCACCTTCGAGCGCGCGGCGCAGGTCATCGACTTCTTCGTCGTCGACGAACAGATCGCTGTTTCGCGTCACGCGGAATTGATAGCAGCCGAGCACTTCCATGCCGGAAAACAGCCGCGAGACGAACTGCTGCACGATGCCGCTCAGCAGCACGAATCGTTTGCGCCCGCCTTCCTCGGGGAGGGCGACCACGCGTGGCAACGAACGGGGCGCCTGCACGATGGCGAGGCCGGTGTCCCGACCGAAAGCGTCCTGCCCCGCGAGGCGGACGATGAAATTCAGACTCTTGTTCTGGATGCGTGGAAACGGACGCGCGGGATCGAGGCCGAGTGGTGAGAGAACCGGTTCGACTTCACGCTCGAAATATCGCGCCAGCCAGTGCGCGGTGGCAGTGTCCCAGGCCGCACGCGCCAGAAGTTCGATGCCCTGATTCCACAGCGCCGGCAGGAGCACGTCGTTGAGACAGGCATATTGCGCGTCCACCAGGCTGCGTGTCTGGTCGTGAATCGCCTGTAGTTGCTCGGTGATGGTCAGGCCGTCGGCACCTGGCTGATTCGATCCGAGCTCGAGGCGCTGCTTGAGGCCCGCCACGCGGATCTCGAAGAACTCGTCGAGGTTGTTAGACGATATGCAGAGGAATTTCAGCCGCTCGAGCAGCGGTACCCGGGCGTCGAGCGCCTGCGCGAGCACTCGCCCGTTGAAATCGAGCAGCGACAACTCGCGATTGATGTAGTGCTCGGCAGAGCGGAGATCGGGCTGGTCCATGGCGCGGGGGCTGGTTTCGCGCTATCAGACCACAGCCTCCGCCGGATTAATGTGACAGTTGGTTCACGCTCAACGAGCTACCAGTGCGGGTCCGGCCGGCAGATCGAGCAGATTCACCAGCTCTGCCGTGGCGAGGAGGAAATTTTCGCGTTCGGCGGCCGGGATAGGCTCTGCATCCGGCAGGGGAACGGTCTGCGGGTTCTTGTGCACCCCGCGGACGCGATATTCGTAGTGCAGATGCGGCCCGGTGGCGAGGCCGGTCATGCCGACGTAGCCGATCACCTGCGCAAGTTCCACGTGCTGACCACGGCGCAACTTCGCCGAGAATCGCGACAGGTGCCCGTAGACGGTCACTACGCCGGAACCATGTTCGAGCTCGATGACGTTGCCGAAACCGCCTTGCCGGCCGACGAACTTCACGCGCCCGTCGCCCGCGGCGCGTACCGGCGTGCCGACCGGCGCCGCGTAGTCGACACCCTTGTGGGCTCGAATGCGGTTCAGCACCGGATGCTTTCGCGAGGGATTGAAACGCGAGCTCACGCGTGAGAACTGTACCGGCGCGCGAATGAATGCCTTGCGCAGACTCCTGCCGTCGGGGGAGAAATACTGACCGTGCCCCTCGGCATCCACGAAGCGCACCGCTCGGTATTCGCGGCCATCGTTGACGAATTTTGCCGCGAGGATATTTCCGATTCGAAGCGGCTGGCCGTCCTGGAAGATTTCTTCGTACACCACGCTGAAGCGGTCGCCGGGCTGTATATCGAGTACGAAATCGATGTCGTATTGAAAGATCTCGGCGAGGTCGAAGGCGACGCGATCGGAGAGCTCGGCGTCTGCGGCTGCTTGAAACAGCGAGCTTTGAATCGTCGCGCTCGCCGTTCGGGTGTGAACCTCGAGGGGATTCTCGAGAACATCGCTGCTGAAGCCGTCTGCCTCGCGAGTGACCTTGAGCGTCTCGCTGTCGGACAACTTGCGTTCGAGCCCGACCAACTCGCCGCCGCGATGCGTGAAACGCAGCAGTTCCCCGGGTCTGAGCCGATCGACCTGACTGCGCAGCTCGGGAAGGTTGCGCAAGGTCGCGAGGTCACCGAGGTTGAGTTCGAAGCGCCGAAACAGGCGATCCATGGTGTCATTGCGACTGACCACCACCTCGATGGTGGAGAAGCCAAGGCTCGCCTCCTGCGTCGCAGCCGGCAGTTCAACGGCCGGGGCGTGGGTCGCGGGCACCTGCGCCTCGAGCGGCTGCGCCTCGGGCTCGCGCGGCAGGGCCACGAGCGCCGCAACGATCGCGACGAGCCCGATCTGCAGAAGGCAAGCGGACCGGGTCGAGAGTCCCGGGATGGCGGACTTGATGAAGATCGGCACGATCTATACAACGTAACCCACGGATCGATAACGGGTCAATCGACGCGCAATCAGAATGTGACCGCGCTTTCAAACCTGCCCGATCTCCTAATAACAACCGGAACATCGAAGAGACGAATGGACGGCGAATCGCAGAATCAACTCGCGGAACTGTTGCGTGGAACCCAGGAGGTTCTTGTCGAAAGCGAGCTCGTGAAAAAGCTCGCGCGTGGCAAGCCGCTGCGTATCAAGGCGGGCTTCGATCCGACGGCGCCCGACTTGCATCTCGGTCACACGGTGCTCATCAACAAGATGCGCCAGTTCCAGACCTTTGGACACGAGGTGACATTTCTGATCGGCGACTTCACCGGGATGATCGGCGATCCGACCGGCCGAAACGCCACCCGACCGCCGCTCACGCGCGAGCAGGTCGAAGCGAACGCGAAGACCTACCAAGAGCAGATCTTCAAGATTCTCGATCCCGAAAAAACACGAGTCGATTTCAATTCGCGCTGGTTCGGCAGCATGAGCGCGGCGGGACTCATCGAAATTGCCGGGCGCCACACGGTCGCTCGCATGCTCGAGCGCGACGATTTTGCCAAACGCTACAAGGGCAATCAGCCGATCGCCATTCACGAATTCCTCTATCCGCTCGTGCAGGGATACGATTCTGTGGCGCTCAAGAGCGATGTCGAGCTCGGTGGCACGGATCAGAAGTTCAATCTGCTCGTGGGTCGTCAGCTGCAGGAGAGTTACGGCCAGGAGCCGCAGATCGTCATGACGATGCCGCTGCTCGAGGGTCTCGACGGTGTGAACAAGATGTCGAAGTCGCTGGGCAACTACATCGGCATCAACGAGGCGGCAGATATCCAGTTCGGCAAGCTCATGTCGATCTCCGACGAGCTGATGTGGCGGTATTTCGAGCTGTTGTCTTTCCGGCCGCTCCCCGAGGTTGCCGCTTTGCGTAAATCTGTCGCGGACGGCCGCAATCCGCGCGACGTGAAGTTCGAGCTCGGGGTTGAAGTCGTCGAGCGTTTCCACGGTGTCGGGGCCGGCGTTCGCGCGCGCGACGCATTCGTCGCGCGGTTTCAGCAAGGGCAGGTGCCCGAGCAGATCGAGCGCGTTACCCTAACTACAGACGGATCGCCGCAGCGCCTGGCGAATGTGCTGAAAAATGCGGGCCTGGTGGCGAGTACTTCCGACGGCAATCGCATGATCGACCAAGGGGCAGTGCGGGTTGGAGCGAACGCCGAAACCCTTACGAAAGTGGCCGGACGAGACCACTCGCTGTCCGCTGGCACCTTTCTCATCCAGGTTGGGAAGCACAAATACCGCTGGGTCGAGCTGCAAAACACCTAACCGGACGCCTGGCTCGCGCTTTGAGCGACACGGCCGTCTCCGTGTCGCTGTAGCGGGCCACTCGGCAAGGAAAAATCCTGTGGCTTTCAATGCTTTAGGAGAATTCCGACGGTGAATGTGACATCGCGTTGACAGACCGGAATCGCTCCCTATAATGCGCCCCCTCACGCACCGACGGCCTTCGGGCCCTAAGCGGTGGGTGATAAGTGTTTGAATCAAAAGTTGACGGGATTAGGCGCAAGCCTATAATTCCGCCCCCTTATTCGGCCCTAAGCGGCCGAATTGCTGTCTAAAAATTTGCAGGTAATTTGTGTGGGGACTCGCGTCAATGACTCCTTTGGAGACATTAACCGAGTAACCAAAAAGTCCAGCAATGGGCCTT
>DASYKM010000152.1:0-2289 GCA_035995425.1 Steroidobacteraceae bacterium | reverse complement strand
CTCTGCACCGCGATCCGCGCCACGCAGGGCCAGGGCGTGATGCCCGACGGCACCAGCCGCTTCTCCATCGGCAACGAGAAGGTGCACCACTACATGGGCTGCAGCACGTTCTCTAACTACACCGTGCTGCCGGAGATCGCGCTGGCCAGGATCCGCGAGGACGCGCCGTTCGAGAAGGTGTGCTACATCGGCTGTGGAGTCACCACCGGTATCGGCGCGGTCATCAACACCGCCAAGGTCGAGCCTGGCGCGAATGTCGTCGTCTTCGGTCTCGGCGGCATCGGCCTCAATGTCATCCAGGGCGCACGCATGGCCGGCGCCAACAAGATCATCGGCGTGGATCTCAACCCGAAGCGCAAGGCCATGGCCGAGAAGTTCGGCATGACGCACTTCGTCAACCCCAAAGAGGTGCAGGGCGATCTGGTGCCGTACCTCGTCTCGCTCACCGACGGTGGCGCGGACTATTCATTCGAGTGCATCGGCAGCGTCGAGGTGATGCGCCAGGCGCTCGAGTGCACGCATCGCGGCTGGGGCGTGTCGGTGATCATTGGCGTCGCCGGCGCCGGCCAGGAAATCAAGACACGGCCGTTTCAGCTCGTTACGGGACGCGTCTGGAAAGGCACGGCCTTCGGCGGCGCGCGCGGCCGCACCGACGTGCCGAAGATCGTCGACTGGTACATGGACAAGAAGATCAATATCGACGATCTGATCACGCACGTGATGCCGCTCGAGCAGATCAACGACGCTTTCGATCTCATGCACCGGGGCGAATCCATTCGCTCCGTGGTGACTTTCTAACCAACTAACAACGACGAGGGAATGTCCATGGCCGTCAAGCTTCATCCATCGATCGACAAGGGCGTGAAAGCCGGTGCCAAGAAATTCAAGGGCGGCACGCTCACCTGCCGCTGCGCCACCGATCCGGTCACCGTCTCCATCAAGGGCAACGTCGCCCACAACCATGCCTGCGGCTGTACCAAGTGCTGGAAGCCGGCGGGCGCGAAATTCTCCGTGGTCGCGGTCGTGGGGCGTGACAACCTCGCGGTCACCGCCAACGAACAGAAACTCCAGACCGTCGATGCCAGCGCCAACATCCAGCGCCACGCCTGCAGCGGCTGCGGCGTGCACATGTACGGCCGCATCGAGAATGCCAGCCATCCTTTCTTCGGGCTGGATTTCGTGCACGTCGAGCTCTCCAAGGACAAGGGTTGGGCGAAGCCCGAGTTCGCGGCCTTCGTGTCGTCCATCATCGAAGCGGGCGTCGCGAAGCCGAAGGAGATGACGAAGATCCGCGACCGCCTCAAGAAATTGCGGCTCGCCCCGTACGACTGCCTGTCGCCCGCGCTCATGGATCACATCGCCACGCACGTGGCCAAGCAGAAAGGCACGCTCAAGGCCTGATGCTGCTCGCGACCCTTTCCCGGCACGCCTGCTTCGGGGGCGTGCTGGGTTACTACCAGCATCCCTCGCAGGCTAACAACTGCGACATGCGCTTCGCGGTGTATTCACCGCCGCAGGCCGCCACTGGTCCGGTGCCGGTGCTGTACTACCTCGCCGGCCTCACTTGTACGGAAGAAACTTTCGTGACCAAGGCTGGCGCGCTCGAGCACGCCGCGCGCCATGGAATCATGCTGGTGGCTCCCGACACGAGCCCGCGCGTCACGCTGCCGGGCGACCGGGAGTCGTGGGATTTCGGCGTCGCCGCGGGGTTCTACCTCGATGCCACCCAGGCGCCGTGGTCGTCTCACTACCGCATGTACAGCTACGTCGTGGACGAATTGCCCGGCGTGATTGCCAGGAATTTCAAGGCTGACATCGCGCGCAGCGGCATCATGGGACATTCGATGGGCGGTCACGGCGCACTGACCATCGCCTTGAAGAACCCGCAGAAGTACAAGTCGCTGTCGGCATTCGCGCCGATCGCCGCGCCGATTCAGAGCCCGTGGGGAAACAAGGCGTTCACCGGCTATCTCGGCGCCTATCGCGCGGACTGGGCGCAATACGACGCCACGGAGCTCGTGAAGGCGGGCCACAAGTTCCCGGGTGGCATCCTCATCGATCAGGGTACGGCCGACAAATTCCTGGCCGACCAGTTGAAGCCCGAGTTGTTGGTGTCCGCGTGCAAGGCGGCGGGGCAGGAGGTCTACTTGCAGATGCGCGAAGGGTACGACCATGGGTATTTCTTCATCCAGAGTTTCATTTCGCAGCACATGACCTGGCACTCACATTTGCTGGCGAAGTGACGGCTCAATCGTCGTGCCGCTCGCGGACCTTCTGGAATTCGCCGGT
>DASYKM010000151.1:0-31187 GCA_035995425.1 Steroidobacteraceae bacterium | reverse complement strand
GTCGGGCGAGTCGAGCTGCGCGTCCACCGGGTAGCCGAGCATCTGTTTCCAGCGCGGCGAGAAGTGAACTTCGTTGCTCTCGATGTCGAAATCCCACAGGCCGTCGTTGGCCGCGCCCTGCGCGAGCTCGAGGCGTTCTTCCAGCTTGTGCAGGCGCTTTTCGATGCGCAGCTTGTCGAGGCCGGTGGCCAGCGAGTTTCCGAGCAGCTTCAGCAGCAGCTGCAGGTTCACATCCCAGGCGCCGCGCGGCAGGGCGTTGGCCAGGCCGAGGATGCCGGCGGGCACACCGGCCACCTTGAAGCAGATCATGAGCACCGAGCCGATCTGCAGCTCGGCGAGCCGCTGGCCTTCGATGAGCTGTTCTTTGCGCGGAGCGGCGCTGTCGCGAATCTCGGAGAGCCGCAGGTGTTCGAAACGGCTCTTGAGCCAGGGATAGGTCTCGAGCGTTGCGCTGCGCCAGGCTTCGACGCGGCATTGGGCGAGCGCACCGTGGGCCGCGTACACCTCGTCGATGGTCGTTCCGTCGACCGAGAACAGCCAGACGAAGGCGGTGTCGACGCCGGAAGAATCGCGCAGGGAGTTGAGACTCTCGCGAATGCAGGCATCGACGGTGCCGCGACGCATGTTCTGCAAGTCGATGGATATTTTGGTGCAGGCGATATCCACGCCGAGGGCCGCTTTTCCGCCGCGCGCCGACCACACGCCAGTCGAGAAGACGTCCGATGCGGTCAGATCACCAGGATGATCAGGTGCTTGTGCCACTCTTTTGCACGCTACAGCGTGGACCCGTGTGCCGCGGAGAACCGGGCCACAGATTCCAACACCAGCCTCCTCCCAAAGTTGCGAAGCATTCTGTCACAAGTCTTTAGGAACACAAGCTAAGTGCATGCTGCATCGAAGGAATGATTTGTAACTGCTCAAGATTCGAACAGTGTTAAGTCTCAACGGCTACCGATGGCATAGCGAATGGCACGCGAGGCATCGCCCTTCTCCGCGCAGTTTTGCACCGCGGGAGCGCGTACCAGAAACCAGTCTTCGTCGGAACTGCGGCCCGCCCTCGCCGCGTTCGCCTCAAAACACCGGTATTGCTTCAGGAGATTTTCCGGCACCAGCAGCACACGATCCGGCGCCGCATTGAGCCATGCGGAAGCATCGAATGACTCCTGCCCTCCCTCGAACCCGCGCCGATGGCCGAAGTTCACCGTCGGCCGGTCGAGATACAGCAGGAATTGTTCTTTGTAATCGACGAGTGCGAGTTGCTCGTGGAGTTTCAGCTGCGCGAGCACCGTGGCGACAAACTCCTTGCCGGAGCGTTCGCCATTCATCGCCGGCGCGATGAAATACGAGAACACGATCGCGAGCGAACCGATCGCCGCGGGCCAGGCCGCGAGTGGCACCCGCCAGGCGGCGAACGCGAGCCCGGCGCCGCACAGCGCAAGGTAGACATACATTGCCGTGATGGCGCCGATACCAGCGGCTTCGATTGCCTTTCCGGCGAATTTCGCACCGACGGCATAACCCACCACCAACACCACCGCGGCAGCGAAGAACAGCCCCGCGAGAACGAATCCCGCGCGTCGCACGCCCGCTCGGGCGAGCACGGATTCGATGAATGGCAACGCGGCGAGCGCCAGCGCGGGCAGCGCCGGGAAAACGTAGATGCCACGCTTGCCCGGGCTGGCGGAGAAGAACACGACCACGATCGCGAGCCAGAACAACGGCAGCCATACGCGCGCATTACGCTCGTGAAATGCCCCCTTGAAACGCGGCACCAGCCAGAACAACAGCAGACTCCAGGGCAGCCACAGGGCCGGGATCACTTCGACGATGAAGTAATACCAGGGCTTTACGTGATGCCATGCGGCCGCGTACCGCCCGACAGTCTGCTTGAAGAGGAGCTCGTCCCGATAAGCGGCGTATTCGGCGGAGCCGCTCGTTGCCACGGCAATCAGCATGGGAACGAACCACAGCGAAACCGCGAGCATCATCGCGAGCGGCGCCAGCCACCACCGCCAGCCAAGTGCGCCGGCGTCGATTGCCGGCAATCCGCGCCAGCGCGTGACACGCATTGCGAAGAACGGAATCAGCAGCAGCATCGGCAGGAAGCCCACGCCCTTGGTGAAAATTCCAAGGCCGGCGGCGAACCCGCCAATGAAGTACCAGCGCCATGCCGGCCCGAGCAGCAGATGCCGCAGGAGTGCGTACAACGACAGCGTCGTCAGGAAACACAGCGTCGCATCGATCTGCGCACCGCGCGTCACCATGAAGAACTGCAGGGTGCACACGGTGATCAATGCGGTCGCGAGCCCCGCCTCCCGGCTCACCGCCCGGCGACCAAAATCGTAGATCAGAAACAGGATCCCGCCGGCGGCGAGGAACGACGGGATCAGGAATGACGCCTTCACTGAGCCGAACAACGAATAGCAGATGGCCAGCAGCCAGAAAAACAGCGGCGGCTTGTCCTGGTAGAGGTCGCCTCCGACACGCGGAAACAACCACTCGTGCGACAACGCCATGTCGCGCGCCAGAGTCGCGAAACGCGGTTCATCGGCCGGCCACGGATCGCGGATGCCGAGGCCGGTGCCGACGATGATCAGCAACGCGAGCGCCAGCCACAGAAGATCGCGCACGCGGATGGGCGGCGGCACGCTCGCGGGACTGGTCGGAATTCGGGTGGCACCCGCCCCATCCGCCGAAGGCGCCGGCGCGGAGGGCACCGGCGATGCGCCGGCGAGCGGCGTACTAACTACCGCGGCCGGCACCAGGATGCCGGCGGCGACCGGCGCAAGGAACGGCGCCGCGACCTCGCGCGCCTGGGCCGCGCCGAAGTCGGCCAAGGGTTCGCGCGGCGGAACGATACGCGGGCGCGTTATTCCCTGGAGCAAGCCGATATCAGGCATGGGACCCGGCGCGGCTGGCCCGAATGTCCATGATGAGGTTGTAGAACGCGACCGAGGCCGGCAAAAGATTGGTCAACACGCCCACCGCGTCATTCTTGCCCCAGATGAAATACGAGGTGACCATGGCGCTGCCCAGCAGGCTGATGATCCAGAAGCTGCGCGGAATCATCGGCCGGCCCGCGCGCCGCGTGGCCCACGCCTGCACGATCCAGCGGCCCGCGAACATCAGTGCACCCAGGAAGCCGACCAACTTCCACGGGGTCACGACGACACCGAAGTAGACGCCGACAATACCGCTCATCATGAGTCGCTCCCTATTGCTCGAAATTCCCGGTCAATCTTCCCGCACCAGCAGACCGGACTTGTAGCGCCGGCGCAGCCACATGACCCCGGCAATGTCGACGATTCCCACCCACAGGCGATTGAACATCCCGTACTTCGACGTGCCAGCCGTGCGCGGGCGATGATTTACCGCCACCGATATCACGCGCGCCCCCTGGCGCTGGAACAGCGCGGGCAGGAAGCGATGCATGTGATCGAAGCGCGGCAGATCCAGGAACACCTCGCGCGAGAACAGCTTGATGCCGCAACCGGTGTCCGGCGTCCCGTCGCCTAACAAGCCGCCGCGCACGCCGTTGGCAATGCGCGATTGCAGCCGCCGGAACGGCGTGTCCTTGCGCGTGGTGCGATTGCCCATGATGAGCTGCACTCCGCGCCCTTCGGGCGAATCGCGCGCCACGATGAGCTTGGGGATGTCGGCGGGGTCGTTCTGGCCGTCGCCGTCGAGCGTCGCCACCCACGGCGCGCGCGCCGCGCGAACGCCACTCGCCACCGCCGCGCTCTGCCCGCTGCGGAATGAATGGCGCAGCACGCGCAAGGCGGGCAGCGCGCTCTTGAGCTTTGCAAGATTGGCCGCGGTTTCATCGGTGCTGCCGTCGTCGACGAAAATCATCTCGTAGCTGCGCGAATGGAGCGCGGCATCGATTTCGCGCGCCAGCGGCCCGACGTTCTCCGCTTCATTGCAGACCGGCACCACCACGGAGAAATCGATGCTCATGCGGCGCTCGTCGATTTTCCGGCCTGCAAGGCAGCGCGCGCCACGTCGAACAGATTTTTCAATTCCACGGCCAATTCCTTCTGCAATCCTTCCAGCGCCACGGGTTGCAGCGTGCGCGGTACCTGGCGCGGCGCTCCCACGGCGATCACGATGCGCGAAAACGGCCAGGGCAACACGAACTTGTCCCAGTGAAACAGGGTCGCGCGGCTTGCGGCGTACGCCATCGGCAAAATCGGCCGTTGTGACATCTGCGAGAGCAGGATGGCGCCAGGTTTGAAGACGAACCTCGGTCCCTTCGGCCCATCCGGAGTGATCGACGGCGAGATGCCCTGCTTCACCAACGCATCGTAGTAATCCCGCAGTGCGCGTGCGCCGGTGTGCGTGGTGGAGCCGCGAATGGAATGACCGCCAAAATGCGACACCACCATCACACCGATGTCGCCGTCGACCGAGGGGCTGATCAGAAAGCCTAACTTCAGCCCGCGCGAGCGCTGTCCGAGCAGATACTTCGCGCAGAACAGCTGGTGCTGATGCCAGTACACCGGAATCAGCGAGGGCGCCTGGGCAAGCGCCAGAGCCGTGTGCTCATCGCCGACGACCCGCACCACGCGGCAGCTCCGCCAGAAAGCCTTCACCAGGAAAACGCCGACGGCCGCCACGATGCGCCAGACAAAACGACGCATGGGAGTCATCCGACGCTTTGACCGGGTCTCCTTCTTATAGAGAGTGTTGCGCAGGCCGCCTGCGTCTTCGGGATCTGTTGGCATCCGGATGAGGCCGGCAAAAAGAGGCGCGAATTGTCGGTGAATCGGCTGCCCGCTGCAATGAAAGCTGGGGCCCGCGACGGGTCCGCGCGAGTGCCGCCGTCTAACGGCGATGCTTGCTATATCATCCCGGCGCATGTCCGCGCCTCCCCAAGAAGATGCAAACTCCGCGCGACTGCCCCCCTTGGCCGACGTGCAGTTCGACATTGGCGGCGACGACGACGCGATTCACCGCATGACCGAGCTGTTTGCCCGCCACGGCGACATTTACCGGTTCTATTCGCCGGCGCGCCGTGCCGAGATGTGGGTCATCAACCATCCCGACGACGTGAAGCGCGTGCTGGTGTCGAATCACAAGAACTACACCAAGGGCTCGGGGCTGGACCGCGTCAAGATCCTGCTCGGCCACGGCATCATGACCAGCGAGGGCGAGCTGTGGAAGCGCCAGCGCTACATGATGCAGCCCTCGTTCCACCGTCGCGTGATCACGGAATTTTCCAGGCTCATCGACTCCTGCAATGAACGCTTCATCGCCAGGTGGGAGGCCCAGGCTGCGCGCGGCGAACTGGTGAACGTCACCGACGACATGAGCGAGCTCACGCTCGAGATCGTATTGCTGTCCATTTTCGGCACGGACCTCGAACGCCTGTCGAAGGAGATGGGCGGCAACCCGTTCGACATCGTCACCAAGGAACCGGCGCGCGATCTGAAGTTCGCCTACAAATTTCGCCAGCTGGCCAAACTCGTGGGCGTGCTGGCGAAGCGCCGCGTCCAGGAGCAGACCGAACACTTCGATTTCCTGCAGATGCTCATGGACGCACGCGACAAGGAGACGGGCGCGGCGATGTCGGAACGCGAGCTCATCGACGAAGCCATGACGCTCATCGTCGCCGGGCACGAGACCACCGCCAGCGGTCTCAACTGGACCTGGTACCTGCTGTCGCAAAACCCGGCCGCCGAGAAGCTGCTGCACGCGGAAATCGACGCGATCGCGGAGAAGTCCGGGCCGAGCCTCTCCGAAATGGAACAGCTGGTACACACGAAGAACGTGGTGGACGAGGCGCTGCGGCTATATCCGCCGGGTTGGCTGCTGTCGCGGCGCAACGTCGCGCCCGACACCCTGTCCGGCTTCGAAGTGCCGGCGGGCACCGACGTGCTGCTCTGCCCCTATCTACTGCACCGCCATCCGCGTTACTGGAAGGAGCCGGATGCGTTCCGCCCGGAACGCTTCGATGCGGCGCACGAGAGCGAGCGCCCGCGCTTCGCCTACATGCCGTTCGCCGCGGGCCCGCGGCATTGCATTGGGGAAACCCTGGCCTTGTATGAAATGTACATGCACCTATATAAGGTGGCGCGCCGGTACCGGTTGACCTACGTCCCGGACCGTCCCCTCGAGCTCGAAGCGCAGATCAACCTGCGCACCAAATACCCATTGATGATGAAGCTGGAACGCAGGTAACGAGGATGATGACCAAGGCCGAAACCCTAGCCGAGCTGCTGGCCAACAATCGCAGCGTCAAGCGATCCATCACCTACCTCGAAACCGAGAGCAGCGAACGCGTGGTGAGCTACGGCGAGCTCTACGAGCGCGCCATTGGCATCCTGTTCCACCTGCAGAAGCTCGGCGCGCGTCCCGGCGACAAGCTCATCATCTACCTCGCCAACAACGAACAGTTCCTCGATGCCTTCTGGGCCGGCATGCTCGGCGGCATCGTCCCGGTGCCGGTGGCGCTCGGGATCAGCGACGAGCACAAGCACAAGCTGCTGCGCATCGCCAAGAAGTTAGGCAAGCCGTTCATCTATACCGACCGCAAGACGCTCGAGCGCATCGGATCGTTCGCCGGCCCCGCCGGCGAGCAGGCCACATTCGACGACTTGAGCTCGCGCGCTTTCTTCGCCGAGCAGGTCGACGACATTTCCAAGCCCGGCAAGTTGCACGCCGTCAAGCCCGACGATACCGCGTTCATCCAGTTCTCCTCGGGTTCCACCAGCGAACCCAAGGGCATCGTGCTCACGCACCGGAACATCATTGCCAATTCGGTTGGCGCGGGCGACGCGTCGCTGTGGACCGAAGACGACGTGAACCTCACCTGGATGCCGCTGACCCACGACATGGGCCTGATCGGCATGCACATCATGATGTTCGCGCGGCGCATGCAGCTCAATGTGATGCCGACGGAGTTGTTCATCCGCCGCCCGCTGTTGTGGATGACTTTCGCCGCGCGCAAAGGCGCGACCGTGACCAGCTCGCCCAACTTCGGCTTCCGCCACTACCTGAAGGTCCTGGGCGACCGGGCGGTCGACCTCGATCTCTCCTCGCTGCGACTCATCTATAACGGCGCCGAGCCCATTTCAGTGGAGCTCGCCGAAGAATTCATGACGCGGCTCGAGCCCGCGAAACTCAGGCGCACGGCGATGTACCCGGTGTATGGACTCGCGGAAGCCACGCTCGTCGTGAGCTTCCCGCAGCCACCGGGCGAGCTGTACGAGTATTTGTCCGTGAATCGTCACGAGCTCAACGTGGGCAAACCACCGGCGTTGCTGCCGAAGGAACATCCCGACGCGCTGGCCGTCATGGCCGTAGGCCAACCGATTCCCTACAGCAAGGTTCGCATCGCCGGCGACGATGACAAAGAGCTGCCCGAGAATCACATCGGCCATATTTTGATTTCCGGCGACAACGTCACCAAGGGCTACTTCGAAAATCCGGAGGCGAACGCGAAAGGGTTCACCGCCGCGGATTCCAACGGAATACGCTGGCTGCGCACCGGCGATCTCGGAATGATGAAAGGCGGCAAGCTGTTCATCACCGGTCGCGCGAAAGAGATCATCTTCGTCAACGGGCAGAACTATTACCCGCACGACATCGAGAGCATCGCGATCCGCGCCGAGGGACTCGAGCTCGGCAAAGTCGTGGCGGCGGGCGTGCGGCCGAAAGGCGCCAGCACCGACGACCTGATCATCTTCGTGCTGCATCGCATGGACATGAAGGAATTCATGCCCCTCGCGGCGCAGGTCACGCGGCTGGTCAACGAACACACCGGGCTCGAAGTCGCGCACGTGGTCCCGGTGAAGCGCGTGCCGAAGACCACCAGCGGCAAGATCCAGCGCCACCTGCTCGAAGAAGACTACGTGAATGGCGTATACGCGGCGGAGCTCGCCGAGCTCGCTGAACTTCGCGCCGCCGCGGATGCGGCCGGCGTACGGGTTACCCACAACGAGATCGAGCGGAAGATCAAGGACATCTGCGATGCTTCGCTCGCGCGCAATATCGACGTCAACGACAACCTGTTCGAAATCGGCGCCAGTTCACTGAAGCTCATCGAAATCCACGAGCAGATCGATCGCATCTTTCCGGGGCTGATCGACCTCACGGAGCTGTTCGACTTTCCGACCATCGCCGAGCTGTCGCGTCACCTCGAAGGCAAGTTGGCCGCGACGGTCTGATCTTCCCCGGACACGGCGGTGTTCGCCTGGCTGCGCGTCGCCGGTTCGGCGGAGCGGTTGGAGAACAGGACCACGGCCACGAGCAGTGCGAGAGGTACGAGGACGGCAAGGGCGGATCGGTCGAATACGAACATGGTTTGAGCTCCGGTGACGTTGTGAAACTTAGCGGACGCAGCCCGTTCGAAAAACCGGACAAAACCGAATTCATTGTCTTGTCCTGCTTGACAATCGAATTTAAACTTCCGGCCCATGGACCAGCTGCAGGGCATGCGCGTTTTCACCCGGGTCGCCGAATTGGGCTCATTCGCCCGCGCCGCGAGCGCCCTGGACCTCTCACGCGCCATGGCCTCGAGCTACGTCGCGCAGCTCGAAAAGCACCTCGGCACCCGCCTGCTCCACCGCACCACGCGCAAGGTCTCGGTGTCCCCGCAGGGCGCCGTCTACCTCGAGCATTGCAAGCGGATACTCGCCGAGATCGCCGCCGCCGATGATCAGCTGCGCCTGGCGCGCAATCGCCCGCAGGGCAAGCTGCGCGTCGATGTCCCGGTGGCCTTCGGCAAATACCTCCTGCTGCCGGCGATTCCGCTGTTCACGCAGCGCTATCCGGACATCGCGCTCGAGGTGCGCTTCAACGATCGCTACGTCGACGTCGCCGCGGAACGTGTCGACGTGGCGGTGCGGGTCGGCAAGGTGACCTCGCCCGACATGATCGCCAAGCGCATCGCCACCTCGCGCCTGTTGACCTGCGCCTCGCCGAAATACCTGGCCGAGCACGGCGTGCCGCGAACGCCGGAGGATCTGCGCAAGCATCGGCTCATCGGTCACCTTCGCGGCGACGGCTCGCGGCCCGCTGAATGGCAGTTCAGGCAAGGCGCCGGCACTCGCTCAGTGAAGCTGCCGATGGCGCTGTCCTTCAACACGGTGGACGCGTTGACGATGTCGGCGCTCGAAGGCCAGGGAATGGTGCAACAGCTCGACTTGCTGGTGAGCAGCTACCTGACCGAAGGACGGCTGGTCGAGGTGCTGCGGGAACACTCCTGCGAAGGTCCGCCGCTCAGCGTGATCTACCAGCGCGCCACGCAACACCTGGCGAAAGTGCGCGTGTTCGCCGAGTTCGCCACCGACCTGATGCGCAACTACGAAGCGCGCGTACGCCGCGCCGCCGAGCCCGCCTCGCGCTGAGCGGGCTAGCCGGCTTTCGCCAGCGAGGATTTCGAGGCGCGGCGGCAGGTCGCGAAGATGTCGCGCTCCGCCTTATAAACCCTGGTCTGCACGTCGAGCACGCCGAGCACCGAATGAAACAGGTTGTCGTGCGATAGCTTGTCGCCGGCCTTCTCGCGCACGCAGCCCTCGTCCACGAAGCTGTCGGCCGCGAACCCCGGCGACAGCCACGCGATCATCGGCACGTGAGTCTGCGTGCGTGGAGCGATCGAATACGGCAATCCATGCAGATAGAGGTCGTTCTCGCCGAGCGACTCGCCGTGGTCCGAGACGTACAGCAGCGCCGTGTCGAGCGACGACGCCCCCGCCAGGGCGCGAAGAATTCCGGCGAGCACGTGATCGGTGTACAGGATGGCGTTGTCATAGGCGTTCACGACCTGCTCGCGCGAACAACTGCGCAATTCAGCGGTCTCGCAGTCGGGCATGAAGCGTCGGAACGCCGGCGGGTAGCGGCGGTGATACGCGGGCCCGTGATTGCCCATCATGTGCAGCACGATCACGGTACTCGTGCGGACGGTGGCCAATTCCGCCTCGACGCGACGCACCAGCACGTCGTCGAAACACTCATCGGCCGTGCACAGATCGGCCTCGGTCTTCGGGTCGATCTTCTGGTACTCGATGCCGGCACCCGAGCAGACTCGCTTGCAGCCGGATTGGTTGTCGAACCACTTCACCGCATAGCCGGCTCGCGCCAGCACATCGAGCAGGCCTTCCGAGTTGCGGATGCGGCGCTCGCTGTAGTCGGCGCGACCGAACTGCGAAAACATGCAGGGCACCGACACTTCGGTGGAGGTCCCGCAGGAAGTGACGCCGGTGAATCCGATGACGCCAAGCTTCGCGAGCTCGGGGGTCGTGGGCCGGTCGTAGCCGAGCAGCGAGAAGTTGGCCGCGCGCGCGGTCTCGCCGACCACGAGGATGAACACGCGAGGCTTCTCCGACGCCGCCGGCCGGACCACTCGTGCATCGGTTCCCACCGGTTCACGCGGCACGTCGGCGTCGCGTACGCTGTGCAGCGAGCGCGATATCAGCCCGACGATGACGTTCCCCGGCGTGATGAGATAGCGCAACTCGCGGTGGTTGCGCATCAGCGAGGTGATGTCGCGCGAAATCAGCAGCACCGACAACACCGCGATGACGAGCGCGCCGGCAACTGTGCCGACGCGAATCGCGAACGACCGCAACCACGGCCCGCGTTCGATCCGCACCCACCAGATGAAAGCCAGCGGCACTGCCGACCACAGCAGCACCCAACCGAGCATCGACCAGGAAATGAATTCCCGGGCCTCGCGAACATCGGTCTTGAGGATGTTCTGGATCATGGTCGGATCCATCATCACCGAGTAGTTGCGCATGAAGTGCGCGATCGTCGCGCTGCTGATGATCACGAGCGTCAACAGCGGACGCACCGTCCAGCGGTTCGCGAACGGCGCGAGCAACACGAAGTGCAAGGCGACTATCGCGACGAAGCACGCAGCGACGAACAGCCAGTTCGCCGGGTCCGTCCACTCGCGGCCGGCGCCGGCCCCGCCCCACCATGCGCCATTCATCGTCGCGACCAGCCAGGCAATGACGACCAGCACCACGGTCTCCACGCGCAGCATCGGCCGTAGGCGTGCACTCAGGCTCAGCATCAGAAGCTTTTCTTCGTTTCGATCAGGAACTGGACCTTTCGCACCGAACTATCTCCGTCGAGAGGGTACGCCACATCGACGTGCAGCACATTGCCGAGTGCGGAGCGGCTGTTGCCGAAGCGCAGGCCGAATCCCACGTCCTTCAGCAATCCTTGCGGTGCCGTGCCCATTGAATAGTCCCGAAGGACGTCGCGGCCCCAGGTCGCTCCCATGTCATAGAACACCGCGCCGCCGACATTGAACATCTGGAACGGATACCAGTTGCTGAACAGGCGCTGCTCGGCCGTGAACAACCAGCGTCCCTCACCAGCCTGGTAACGAAGTGGATAGCCGCGCAGCCCGTTGTCGCCGCCTAACAGGATTTGCCGGTCGGCATCGAGGTTCGAGCCCGCCGTGGCAGAGAGGTTCATGAACAGCACGCGACGCGGCGACTGGCGGAAGTAATAGCGCGCGTCGGCCGTGACCATCGAGCCCGCCAGCGCGCCGCTCTCGAGACGGCCGCCGGTGTCGATGCCGAAGAACAATGACTGCCGCTCCGAGAGGGACAGTCCCTTGGAGACGCTGCCGGCGAACATCACCGCGCTGCGATCCGAGCCGAACGATGTACTCGCATAGCCCAGCTGCGCCGTGGCGCGCCAGCCAAGCGAGTAGTCCTCGGTCTTCTCGATCTGGTCGCGATTCCGCGCCGTGCGGAACGCATCTTCGACCCACTCCATGCCAAACCATGGATACACCAGTTTGCGGTCTGCGGGCAGCAACAGTGGCGCCGCGGCGCCGGGCGCCGGCCCGAAGACATGATCGTCGTAGGTCAGCCCCACGGACAGGCGCCGTGCCCAGCCGTCCGCGAGACCGCCGGAACGACCCCAGTAGATAGTCGACTGCCGCTCGCGGGTGGCGAACTGGTCGATGATCTCGCCGAGATCGTAGCGCGAGTCGGTGCGCTGGTCGTCACGCAGCGAGACGCCCCCGGCCCAGCGGCTGTCGAGCGCGTAGAACGGCCGCTCGAACGAGAATTCGCCCAGGCGGCCATCGCTGTTGTCGGAGTACGTCGTCGAGAGATCCCACCAGGAAGAGCCGAGCTGGCGGTCGCGGTAGCGGATGAATTTCGAATCGCGATCGACTTCGGACTTGAACCCGACGCCGAGCTGCGTACCGGTGCCGAGAAAATTCAGCTCTTCGAGTTCGAAGCCAGACGAATTCCTGCCGCCCTTGCGGCCGAATGAAATGCCGGGGTTGAACGTCCAGACGTCCTGCGTCGTGACTTCGACGTCGACCACGCCATCGTGAAATGCCACCGGCCGGATCAGCGCGTCGCGCAGATAGCGCGTGTCGCGCAGGATTCGCGCCGATTCTTCGAGCAGGCCGGGCCGGTAGAGGTCGCCGGTCTTGAACAGCAACTGGTCTTCGATGGTCGACGCGCGCGTCTGGATGTGCAGGCGATTCGCGAGCCGCGTGAGCGTGGTGTCTTCGTCCTCGGCTTCGGCGTCGAAGAGCTGGCGCGCGTCGAAACGGATCTCGCCGATGCGCGCGCCGGCGCTTTCGAGCTCCTCGTCGGCAGGCAGATTCGCGGCCCGCTGAGTTTCCGGTTTGGGTGCGCGCGCCTTGACGCTCGGCAGGACGCGCGCGTGGACGACCTGCACCGCGCACAGGCACATCAGGGCAGTCCCTAGTGCAGTTCCAATGAGTCCTGCGTGCGCGCGCCCTCTGAATTCCGACATGCGCCGTTAGACGTCGCGGGGGCGCGCCCCCCGTCGCTATCGGCTGCGCCAGCGATAAGTCACCCCGAGGTTGATGATGGCCGGCAGCCAGTCGTCCACTTCCGAACCGAGCGACGAGTCGGCTTCCCTCTTCAAAATTGCGCAGCACTCGTTGCTGCGATTGGTGGCGTTCGTCAGATCGAGGACCGCCGACAACTCGCCGCTCGCAAATGACCAGGTCCTGCTGGCGCGCAGATCGAGTGTGTAGAAGTCGTCCCAGCGATCCGAATTACCGGGCCCGAGCGTGAGCGGCCCCTCGGCGAACGGCGTTCGCGGCCAGCCGCGGTGCCAACCGGCGAGTGCCGACACGCTCGCGGTCGATCCTTTCCACGCAAGGCCAATGTTGAGCGACAGCGGCTGATCCCAGCTGCGCAGCACGTCACCCTGCGCAAAGTCGTCCGCGACGCGCGCCCAGGTGAACGTTCCCCAGCCGCTCAGCGCATCGGAGAAAGGTTTGCGCGCGCTCAGCTCGAGCCCGGTGGCTTCGGATGCGTGCGGCGCGAGGCGCACACGGTCGGGGCCCAGATCCGGCAACAGCGAAAACGGATCGAGGCGATTGTCGAAATATGGCGCCACGGTCGTCCAGCGTTTGCTGTAAGCCTCGACTCCAAGGCGTGTTCCCGCGTCCGTGTCGTATTCGAGCCCCAGCACCGAGTGGATAGACACCTGCGAGGGATCGGCGATCTGCTGCCCCTCTTCCGCGCGCCATTCCTCGACGTGCTGCGCCTGCGTGAACCGGCCGACCGATGCATACAGCCGCAGCGAGTCATCCAGGTCGTAGCGCAGATTGAGCCGCGGACTCACCTGCGTGTGATTGCCCCCCTCCTCATACTGCTGCGCGTCGAGCCGCAGCCCGAGCTCAGCCTCGAATCGCGACCACTTGCGCCGGTTCGCGCCGTACAGGGCATAGGTCACCACTTCGGGTCTGATCGCCACCTGAATGTCTTCGCTCACGCCGCGCCCGAAAGCGGCTGCCACTTCGGACGAGAATTCGGAGTGCCGCGCATATTGGTATGTTGCCCGCGTCGCGGAGAGTGCTCCGCCAAACGTGTACGACGAACGATCGCTGCGCGTGAAGGTCCAGTCGTTTGCAAACTCGAGGCCGTTGAAATCGCTTGTCTCGTCGATGTGGCCGGTGGCCACGCCGGGCCGCAGCAGCGTGCCTTCGCGACCGCGATCGGTGGACGTTACGACCACGCTGGCGCGAGTCTTGAGCACATCGCTGAAATTGTGATCGCGCGCCAGCCAGAAGTATTCGTCGCGATAGCGCGCGGTTGCGCGCTCTTCGCTGTCGACCTCGCCCAGGTCCAGACGGTCATCGAGCAACAGCCAGCCTGCGGTCCAGAACCCATGCTCGGTCGTCCAGCGCAGGCGTCCCAGCGTGTCACTGAACTGCGGCTTCCCGAAGCTGTCCTCCACCGGATCCACCAGGTCTATCGTGCTGTGCCGCAGGGCGCCTAACCACTCGAGCGGAAAGCGCTCGCTCTTGCCGGTGGACGACACACCGGCGGAAATCAGGCTGGCGCTGGCACGATACTCGCGCCCCGACTCGGTGGAGGGCGCACTGATGTCGATCACGCCGCCCGACCGCGTTCCGTAGCGCACCGGAAAACCACCGCTGAACACTTCGATGCGTTCGATTCCCGCCGGATCGATGGCGCTGATGAGACTCTGGAAATTCTTGAGATGAAACGGATCGAGCAGCGCGATGCCGTCGTAACGCACCAGCACGTCCTCGCTCAACGAGCCACGGATGTACGGCCGGGCCGAGGCATTGCTGGCAATCCCGGGCAGCGCGTGCAGCGCACGCAGCGCATCGTCGTGGCTGCCGGGCACTCGCTCGATGTCGCTCAGTGTCAGATCGCGCGGCTCCGCGAGGCCTGCGTCGATCGAATAGCGGCTGGCGTACACAGACACTTCGTCGAGCGGCGGATCGGGGTCCGCCGCCGACCTGATTGCCACGGGGGCGGCCGCACGGCGGACGACGTAGGTCGTGGGTCCAACGGCGTGCAGCTCGAGCCCGTTCGCCGCGAGCGCAGCCACCACGCGTTGCAGCGCCGTGCCACCCGCAGCGGAAGGCGGCGCGGACATGTCGGCAGTAACCAGCTCGGAGCTGTAGATCACGTCCACACCGCTGTCGCGCAACTCCCGCAACAGCGCATCGACGGTTGGCGCCGTCGCAGTAGTTTGGCCTGAGGCGGCGGCGCAGCAGCAGAGGACGAAGCAGACTAGCGGCAGTACGGATCTAGGTGGGCGGCGCGGTGGACTCACGCGCGGAGCTTACCCGGATCATGCCCTCCGGTAATTCGAAACGCAGAGTGGTTGCCGCCATCACGGCCGTCAGGGCTTCCATTGCCGTCAGCCCGCGCACGCTGCCGTGCATGCGAATGGTCGCCGCCTGCTTGCGAACCGCATCATCGGCCAGCACCAGCTTTCGACCGGTCTCGCGCGAGAACCACAGCAGGAACTCCTGCAACGGGCGGTTCTCGATTTCGATATCGGGTGCCATCGACTCGGCCCACGACCAATCGCGGCCGGTGGTGCCGATCGGCCTTCGCGTCACAGTGCGAGTACGGTCGATCGTGACTTCGGTGCCGGCATTGACCGTGGAATCGCCCTCGGTCGCGTGCCACAACACGCTGCCCTCGCGCACGCGCAGGCGCGTGAGTCCATTGACGATGGCCACGGCAAACTGCGTGCCCACGTGGCGGAATTCGCCGGCCGGCGTCACCACGATGAATTTGTCGCCGCCGCGCGAGCCCGGCGGAATGTCGATGTAGATTTCACCACGTTCGAGCTTCACCGCGTTCGCGGCCACCACTTCGATGACCGACGCGCGCGCCACGCGCAGGTTGCCGCCACCGGCGAGTGTCACCAGAGAATCGCCGCGCACGTCGAAAGTCTGGCCGGTGTGCAGCGACGCGCCCGGCGTCAACGCGATGTCGGCTCGCAGGCGACGAGCCTCGACGATGCCGGGCGCTTCGACACGCGCGAGCTGACCAAGCACGCCCACGTCCGGCGCGCTGTCCATGAAGACGTTCCAGCCGATGGCGACGGCGAACGTCGCAACCGTTGCCGCCGCGGCGAGCGCCAACCTCCGGCGGCCCGGCGATTTGACCGGTCGGGTTTGAAGCCGCCACTCCTGCTGCGCGGCTTCGCGGATACGCTGCAACGCTTCCGCCGACAACTTGGGGGCGCGCAACCCTTCGCGCAGCGCACGCGTGGCCGCGTCGTCGTTGCCGTTGTTGGTGGAATCACTCATGAACTTTCTCTGCACCGCTCGCGTCGTTACCGCTCCAGCCCTCGCGGAACGCCTGCCGCGCACGCACCAGGCGCGACTCGGCGGCGCTCTCTGACAGCTGCAGGATGCGCGCGATCTCCGGCACGGTCAGGTCGTCGCCGTAGCGCAGCTCGAGGATGCGTGCGTAACTCGCCGGCAAACGGTTGACCGCGCGGCGCACTTCGCCGCGTGTCGAATCGCTTGCGCACTCATCGAGCGGATCGCGAAAGTCGGTCAGTTCCACCACGACCCCAGCTGATTTGTCCGCCTCGAGCGCGTCGAGACTCTGCACCTTCGGCTGACGCTCCGCCTTGCGGCGCACGTCCGCCAGGTGGTTGCGGCAAATCTGGCACAACCATGTGAACAACGCGGCACCACCGCGAAAGGTCGCGAGGCCGCGCATGGCGTTGATCATGGTGACCTGCACCACGTCTTCGAGGGCCGCCGCGTCGAGGGAGCTGCGCCGCGACGCGAACGCACCGAGGCGCGCGGCATAAGCGTCGAAAAACTGATCGAAAGCTTTCTGTTCACCACGACGCATCCTGTCAACGAGGTCTTGCTCATCCAACACTCATCACCTCGCCACCTTAGACGTCATCCCCCAACGCAACCCGTCGGCGACGGAGGCGGGTTGAAGATTACGTCTAAGCGCGCATGGACCATAGCTCCAACGTCCTTGCGCCCCGCCCGCTGGCCCTGCCGGGGCGCGAAAACCGCCTCGTGCGCGATTCCACGCGCGATTTCTGGCGCAATCATGCCTGGTGGCCGCTGCTCGTCTTCGCTGTGGTGTTCGCGGCGGTGGAAGTGTTCTCGCTGGACCGCGTGCTCGCCGAGCACTGGTATTTCAACGTGCAGACGGGCCAATGGTTAGGCGCGGGAGCCGGCGACTGGTGGGCGCACCGCCTCCTGCACACCGGCGGCGGACTGCTGGTCCGGGCGGTGGGTGCCGCCGCGCTGGTGCTGTGGGGGCTCACTTTCGCGATTGATCGGCTGCGGCCGTGGCGCCGTTCCGCAGGGTTCGTGTTGCTGGCAATGGTGCTTTCCACCGGAATCGTCGGTGGCCTGAAGGCCGTCACCAATGTGGACTGCCCGTGGGATCTGCTCGGATTTGGCGGCCACAATCCCTATGTCTCGCTGTTCGCCGACCGGCCGGACGCGCTCCCGCAGGCGAAATGTTTTCCCGGTGCGCACGCGGCTTCGGGATTCGCGCTGGTGTGTTTCTACTTCCTGCTTCGCGATCGCTCGCGCCGCCTGGGTCACTGGGCGCTGGCCGTCGCGATTGCGGTCGGAGTGGCCTTCTCAATCGGTCAGGAGGCCCGCGGCGCGCACTTCTTCTCCCATGATCTCGTGAGCGCGGCCATCGTCTGGTTCGTGCAACTCGGGCTGTATGCGCGGCTGAGTCGACGTTCCCCCGATCTCGTCACGCAACTTGTCCCGGTTCGCCGAACGTAGATAGCGGGGAATGCCGCGCCAGATCCTGTGGAAGCCGTAGCCGCCTTGGAGCAGCTCGGTCAGCGCATCTTCCTTGCTCCAGTTCTGCACGAGGACTCGAAACATGGCGCTCAGGAGACCCGTGCGGTCGGAGCCGTGATGACAGTGGATGAGAAACGGTCCGTCTCCGGTACGCTGCAGGGTGCGCATGACTTCGACGACGTGATCGTCGGTGACATGCCACGTCAGCATTCCAATGCGTCGCAGGCGCAATGATGTATCTCGCGCTTCGGTGGCATCGGAATTGAAGGCGCGCAGGTCGATGATCGTGCGGATTCCGAATTTCTCGAGATTCTTCATACCCGCCGCACTCGGTTGGCCGCTGCGATACAACCAGGGTGTGATGCGATACAGATTGGGCACGCCTTCAATCTCGAGCGGCTGCGCCCACTCTTTCGGACGTTCTGCTTCAATCGCCGCCACGCCATCGACTGGGCTGGACGCGCAACCCACCGACACAGCGGCAAGAATCGCCGCAAGAAATGGAACAGATCGTGACGGCCTGGATCGCATGAAGCTCGTTAGACGTCGAGACGCGAGCAAGTCGTTCGCCTTGCCGACGGGCTTTGACTTCCCGGTGCGTCCAACGTGCAGGTCACGTGAGCATGCCCATGCACGACAAACTGCGGATCTTCCGCGCCGCCCTTTCCCTTGGTGCCTGCGCCTTGCTGTTCCACCCGGCACCCGCGTACTGCGCCACTGAAAGCATCGAATTTGTCGGCGAGCATCTTGCGGAAATTCCAATGGACAATCGCTACGCCGCACTACCGCTGTGGGCGCCGTGGAAAGCGGACGCACCGCCGTCCTGGCAAATGACGGCTCAGACCGGTTATGCGCAAACCCATACCGGCTCACTCGCGGCTGACGGCCTCATGGTTTCACTCGCCGCGGGGCGGCGCATCGCGCCGGACTGGCAACTGACCGGCCTCGTGTTCTTCGACGATTTCAACCTTTCCAGCGGAGTCGACCGTCGGCCGCTCGAAGTGACCTTCGCGCGTGGCGTGCCGCTGAGTTTGCCGGCGCCGGCCGGATTCAACGGCCTCGCAGGTTCGGCACGGAACTTTGGTCTCGGCCTGGCCGTGCGGCGAACGGCCACGTTCCGGTTGTGGCACACCTACGAATGGACGGCGGGAGTTCTCTGGCAGCGAGTCGCCCTTCGCGACTATGCCTTCGACTTCCAGATCCTCGATGGCCCCAGTTCCGGCGCGACAGGAGTGCTCGACTACAGCGCGGACTATTCGCACCTCACGCCATTTCTCGGAATCGCGTGGCCACGCGAGTTCGGAAACTGGGGAGTCACTCCACACGCGCAGGCGGCAGTGCCCCTGCCGCGGCGCGGCGTCGTCGGCCGCATCACGGGTGCGGGCTACGATCTCTCTGGTGACACGGGTTCGGCAAGCAACGACAAACCTTTCGGCGATCCATCGCTGACCCTCGGACTGGATATCAACTATCGCCCCTGGAATCTGACCGTCGATCTCGGCAGCGCCATCTCACAGGCGCTGCTCGAACCGCTCATCCATGAGGGAGTCGATCGCAACTGGATGATCTCCCTCAGCTGGAGCTATTGAGCGCGGTGCTCAGGCGTGCGCGCCGGCGTCGAGCGGCCGTTGAATGCCGCAGTCGACGAAGTCGAAGGTGTCGATGTGTTCCGGCTCCTGCACGCGATAACCCTGCGCAAAGTCGACGCCTAACTGCGTGACCGCGCGCAGCTTGCCGGTGGAGTCCACCTGGCTCGCCACCGTGCGCATGCCGAGCGTGTCGGCCATGTGCACCAGGCCGTTGATCAACGCGCGCGACACCAGGTCATTGGATGCGCCGTTCACCAGCGAGCCATCGATCTTGAGGATGTCGGCATTCACTTCGCGCAGGAAGTCGAATCGCCCCGTTCCGGTACCGGCGTTGTCCACCGACACTTCGCACCCGCGATCGATCAGAGAACGCGCCAGCGCCGCGAACTCCTGCGGCGCGATGCCGGCGTCGAGCTCGGCCACTTCGAACCGGATCGACGACAGGGGCAGACCCGACTTGTCCAGGCATTGTTCCAGATAGCCGCGAAAATCCGGACGCACCACCGACCTGCCCGACAGGTTCACCGAGAACACGGCATTCGCATCCGTCCAGCGATCGCGATTGCGCTGCATCCAGACCAGCAGCGCGCGCACCACCCAGCGATCGATGGCCGGCATGCGCCCATTGCGCTCGGCCGTGTCGAGAAACTCGTGCGAGGCCAGGACACCGAATTCCTGCGTGGGCAGGCGAATCAGTACCTCGACGATGAGCTGAGAATTGTCATCGCGCAGCGAAACGATGGGCTGCAGATGCAGGGCGAATTCGTCGTCGCGTAGCGCGGCGTCGATCAACCCCAGCAGATTTTGCTCGCGAGCCAGCGCTTCGATGTCACACACGAGGCCGTCGTCCGGCGCATCGCCGACGAAGCGCAGCGCCGCGATGATGGTGTCCGGACTCGCGGCCGACGCGCGCGAAGCGGGCGCCGCGGCTGGTTCGGAAGCTGGCTGATGCATGGCCCTGGCGAGCACCGGCAACACCGGCGTGAGCTCGAGCACGCGCATCGCGCGTTCGTCGTCGCCGGTCGTGAGTCCCGAAAACGCGATCAGCGCAACGCCACGGAATTCTCCGCCCTCGAAAACCGGAAGAGCACAACGTGCGCGGGCGGTATCTGCGCTCTCCCACCACAGGCCGCAGCCTTGCCCGCGCACGCCATGCCCATTCCTGACCGAAGATTCCTCGACAACCTCCGCGATCAGCGCGTAGTCCTCCGGGAGCAGGAAGTCGCCACTCGACCAGAGTGCGAGCCCTGCGCTGTCGTGGATCGACAGGGAGAGAATTTCAGGCTGTCGGCGCATGAGGCCACGCGCCAGCGGCGCGAGCAGCGAAGCTGGAGTTTCATTGGAGGTCGTGTGTTGCGTCATGTGGCCTCCAGAATAGGAGCGCCCGGATGCGAGGCCGTCGTCGCAGCGCGGCGACGTGGGGTTCGGGCGACTAACCACCGGAGCGGTGCGTTACGTCAAATGGACCCTACGCGCTGTACAGGGGTTTCTTCAGCTTCCAGCGCTTGTGCGACCAGGGCCAGTCGGCTGGCGCGGCGCGGATCTGCGCTTCCACCATGCGCGCGTAACGCGCGGTGAATTCGCCGGGCTGCAGCAGCTCGCCGGCGGCGGCCAGGGGCACGAATTCCACTTCATAGTGTCCGCGCGAAGTGCGTTTCAGGCCGAGGAAATATGCCGCGTAACGCGTGGTGCGCGTGATCTCTTCAGGTCCGAGAAAAAACGCCGTGTCGCGGTTGAGGAACCTGATCCATTGTTTGCGTTCGCTCGACACCGGTTCCTGGTCGGCCACCATGGCGATGGCGCGTGGCGCGCCGCGCTGCTGGAGGATGTCGCCTAACAACTCCTGCGCGGGGATGAGCCGCGCACCGAAGCGCGAACGCAGCTTGCGCATCTCACGTTCCGCCCAGTTGTCCACCAGTGGCTTGTAGGCCGCGTCCACCGGCACGCCGAGCTGGGTGGAAAGCCCGAGCAGCATCCACTCCCAATTGGCCTGGTGCGCGGCGACCAGCAGCACCGGTTTGCCGCGGATGATTTCCTCGCGCGGCAGCTCGGGATTGACGAGCCTGACCCGACGGGCGAGCTCCGCGGTCGTGAGGCGCAGGGAACGCATGACTTCCACCAGCACGTCGGCGAAGCCGCGGTAGTAGTCGCGGATCACGCGTTCGCAGGTGGCGTCATCCCACTCGGGGAACGAAGCCTTGAGATTGGCTTCGACGACGCGACGGCGATACGGGAAAACCCGCCAGGCGCACCAGGCCATGAACCGCGCCATGGGATACCAGAGGACGAGCGGGACGCGCGAGAACACGCGGATCCAGACGGAACAGCTGGTGCCGGGAAGAGGACGCGAACCGCCGACCGGCGCGTTGCTGACGGAATTTGAGCTGTTTGAACCGCTCTGACTCACCGGGCTTACCCTACGACGTATGATTGCTTCGACACGAAGCGCACGCGTTATAACGCGCGGCGAATGAAATACAAGTGGCGGAGTCCCAGGACTGCCGACGAAAGAAAGGCCACCCGGGGTGGCCTTCTCAATTCCGGAAGCTGGTGCCCTCTATCTGATTCGAACAGATGACCCCTTCATTACGAATGAAGTGCTCTACCAGCTGAGCTAAGAGGGCGAAACAATCGGGGGGCGAATCATGCCTCCACGAGGGCGCGCATTCTAATTGCGGAGGATGAGCTAGGGAAGCTCCGGAAAGGCGGCAAGCAACCCCTCAAACCGTGCCGTTTTCTCGCGTGGACGGGGGCGTCAGGCTTCGGTTCTGCGACGCAGTCGAATCACGAGGTCGATGCCGTCGACCTGCATGCCCGGCGGAGGCTCGGGCAGGCGCTGAAACTCGACGTCTCGCACGCTTACATCCAGCAGCGCGCCCGTGTCGAGGTCATGGAAATGGTAGTGCGCGTCGGTGTTCGAATCGAACCAGCAGCGATCGCTGCCCACCGACAGCTGGCGGATGAGGCCCGAGGCGGCGAACAGGTTCAGCGTGTTGTAGATCGTGGCCTTGGAGACCCGTAGCCCCGCGCTGCGCAAGCCAGCCAGGACTTGTTCGGCGGAAAGGTGTTGGGGCCGCCCGAGGAGCAACGAGGCGATACGCAACCGCTGAGCGGTAGGTCTGACGCCGTGGCCCATGAGGCGCTGGTTCAGGTTTTCGACAAGGCCCGGATCGAGGTCCGACATAGGCATGGCGCGAGTATACGCGCCGAAACGGGCCCAGCAATGCGAAACGCCACAATCACCGCCGTTTTGCGGGGCTGTCACGGGAACGCGTTCGCAACAGAATCCACCCATGTTCCAGCGCAAGAAACGCGGTGTCACCCTCATCGAGCTGTGTTTCGGCATGACCATCGTCGCGGTGCTCGCCGGTCTGGCCGCTCCCGGATTTCGCTCGAGTTTGCGGGTGGCCGCGGTTCGCGCCGCCACCTTCGAGCTGCTGGCCGGCCTGCAGCAGACGCGTGGCAATTCCATCGTGGAGTCCCGGCCCGGATCGCTCTGCCCCAGCGATGCCGCCGGCAGTTGTCTGCCTCCGGCCGCGTCGGCCAGGTTCTGGCGCGCCTCGCTCGAGCCGGATGAAGGCTCGGCGTCTGAAACCGCGGTGCCGCCCGATTCGCACACGCTGCCGACCGGCATCGTGGTGCGTGCGTCGCGCTCGCCGCTCAAGTTCTGGCCTGATTCGCGTGGCGCGACCACCGGCACTCTAACTATCTGCGACGCGCTGGGCGTCGCGCCGCCGCGCGCGATCGTGCTCAGCCTGAGCGGCCGGGCGCGCATCGCCGCGGCGGCCGAATCCGCATGCCACTGACCTCGCGCACACGCGGCTTCACGCTGGTCGAGGCCATGCTGTCGCTGGTGGTGTTGTCCGTTGGCCTGCTCGGCGCCGCCGCCATGCTGCTCGACAGCCTGCGCGGCCACGCCGTCGCGTTGCGGCACCTCGGCGCCACGCGACTGCTCGCCGACATGGCGGATCGAATTCGCGCCAATCCGCAAGGTGGTGCGCACTACGGCGCGGGCGGCTCGGGCGCGGACTGCATCGAACCTGCGGGTTGTGACACCGCCGAGCGGGCCGCGGCGGATCGGGCGAGTTTCGAAGCCGCCGCGCACGACCTGTTTCCACACGAACTGCTCGCTGCCAGCGTCGAATACGAGCCCGCCATCGGCCCCGCCGCATCCGATCGCTACGTCATCACACTGCGCTGGCGCGATGCGCGCGACGCAGGCGACGACGACACCGCGGTCGCACTGCAGGTGCTGGCGCAGTCGCCGGTGGCGGGCTGAGCCGTGAGCATGCGCCACGCCCGCGGTTTCAATCTGCTCGAGATCACCATCGCGCTGGCACTCGGCCTCACGTTGTTAGCGGCCTTCCTCGTCGTGCTGCAACGATGCCGCGCGGTGTTCGCGGCCGACGAAAGTCTCGCCCGGTTGCAGGACACCGCGCGGAACGCGCTTGCGGTGGTGGTACCCGACATCGAGCTCGCCGGGTTCTATGGCTTCACCAACCAACCCGCGGCGCGACTCATCGGCGCGCTTCCTTCGGGCATCCATGCCTGCGGCACCAACTTCGCCACCACGCTCGCGCCTGCCGCGCAGGGGTCCGACAATCTTTTTCGCCTTGGCGCCGACGCACGCGATTGCGCGCCGACCGCATCCGCGCACGGCGCACGCCCCGGCGCGGACACCCTCACGCTGCGTCACGCATCGCGAGGCACGGCAGCGCTGCACACCGGGCAGCTGCAGGTGTATTCGCAACGCTTCGAATCCACTGCTCCTATCTTGTTGTTCGCCGACGGACGCGCGCCGGGACCGGTGGATGTCGATCATGAGGTGCGTGACCTGGAGGTTCGCACTTACTACATCGCCGCGAGCTCGGTGGACCGGCCGGAATGGCCAGCGCTGCGTGTCAAGGCGCTGACCGAGTCCGGCGGTGCGGCGCAGTTCCGCGATGAAGAGGTGGCGCCCGGAGTCGAGGACCTCCAGGTCGAGCTGGGAGTCGCGAGCCGCGCCGAAGACGGCACATTGCGCCTGCACTTCGTCGCACCCGACGTGCCGCGTGCGCGCGAAGAGCCCATTGTCGCCGTGCGGATCTGGCTGCGCATCCGCGCCGATGCCACCGAACCTGGCTTCGAGGACGACCGCGGGTTGACCTATGCGAATGTGCATTTCGTTCCCTCGGCGATCGAAGGCCGCCAGCGTCGCCTGCTCGTCGAGCGCACCGTCGCGTTGCGCAACGCGCGGCCGCCATGAGTCCGCACCGGCAATCCGGCACCACGCTGGTGGTCGGTCTGCTGTTGCTCGCGGCGGTTACGCTGTTAGGACTGGCGGGCGCCGGCGGTGCGCAGGTCGAACGGCAGCTGGCGCGAAACGACCAGTTTCGCGAGAATGCCGCGTCCGCCGCGAGTGCCGGCATCGAGTACGCCATCAGCCGAATCGTGACCAGAATCGACAACGAGCCCGAAGCCGCGCCCGTAAACGCCGGCGCGACCCTGCCCGGCGCAGCCGATCGTTTCGAAACCGTCACGCGCTTCGTGGGCTACGAGAAATCCCTGCCGCAGCAGAATGGCGCGCATCTGGCCGGCGCGCATTTCGAAATCACCAGCACCGGTTTTTCACAACGTGCCCTCGACCGCCAGCGCGTGGGCGTCATGCTGGTGGTGCCGGCGAGGAGCATCGTCGCGACCGCCGAGTGCGCGCCGGCCATCACCGGGGTGCACTGTCACACCCTCGGCGAGCTCGTACGCCTTTCGTGGCAGCGCCTGCCGCGGTAGTCGACGCATGCGCAACACTTCCGGATTCACGCTCAGCGAAGTGCTCACCGCCGTCGTCGCGCTCGTCGTGCTTGCCGCGGTCGCGATACCGATGTGGCGCACCCATGAGCTGCGCGCGCGACGCGACGACGCCGTCGAAGCGCTGCTGGCCGTGCAGGCCGCCCAGGACCAGTACTTTGGAAAAAATGCGCGCTATGCCGACGAATCGCAGCTCGGCGCCAGTGGGCCCGCCGGCCTCGGGATCGCGCCCAACTCCAGGCGCGGGTTCTACCAGATAACGCTGCGCAACAGCGCGGACAACCTGACGTATTGGGCCAGCGCGCGCGTGCGACGCGTCGGCGATGAAACCGCGGACACGCGCTGCGTGGAAATGCGCATCGACCAGAATGGCCGGCGGTTCGCGGTCGACTCCGAGGGCGTCGATCGAAGCGCCGACTGCTGGAGCGCCAACTAACTACGCGGTTGCGGACCGCGCAGGGCGCGCGGCAACGAGAACACCACGTGTTCTTCACGGCCCTGAAGCTCGGCAGCCTGTGTGCCGCCCCACTCGCGCAACCGCGCCACGACCTGCTGAACCAGCTCCTCGGGAGCGGACGCGCCCGCCGTGACGCCAACCGCATTCTTGCCTTCGAACCACTCGCGCTTCATGAACGACGCGTCGTCGATGAGATACCCGGGACGCCCGGCACGTTCGGCGAGCTCGCGCAGCCGGTTCGAGTTGGAGCTGGTGATCGAACCCACGACGATGAGCACGTCGCAGCCGGCGATGAGCTCTTTCACCGCGTCCTGGCGATTCTGGGTGGCATAGCAGATGTCTTCACGGCGCGGACTCGCAAGCGTCGGGAAGCGCTGCCGGAGCGCGTTGACGATCGCCGCGGTGTCGTCCACCGACAGCGTGGTCTGGGTCACGAACGCGAGCTTCGCCGGATCGCGAACGCTGAGCTTTGCCGCCTGCTCGACGTTTTCGATGAGATGCATGTGCCCGCCGCTCGCGCTGTCGAACCGGCCCATCGTGCCTTCGACTTCCGGATGACCGGCATGGCCGATGAGCACCACGTCCCGACCCTCGCGCGCATAGCGCGCAACTTCCATGTGCACCTTGGTCACGAGCGGACAGGTTGCATCGAAGACGGTGAGGCCGCGCCGCGCGGCTTCGTTCTCGACCGCCGCGGGCACGCCGTGCGCGGAAAAAATGACCGTGGCGCCGTCGGGCACCTGGTCCAGCTCGTCGACGAATACCGCGCCGAGCTGGCGCAGGCGGTCGACGACGTGCACGTTGTGCACCACTTCATGGCGCACGTAGATAGGCGCACCGAACATGCCGATGGCCCGCTCGACGATGTCGATGGCGCGATCGACGCCGGCACAGAAGCCGCGCGGATTGGCGAGCAGGATTTTCATGCGCCCTTCTTGCGCCGTCCCTCGAGCAGCGCGTCCAGGATCACCAGCACGGCGCCGATGCTGATGGCGGAGTCGGCGACGTTGAACGCCGCGAAATACGCCGTGCCCCAGTGCGCATGCACGAAGTCGACCACGTAACCGTGTTCGATGCGATCGATGACATTGCCGATGGCGCCGCCGAGAATCAGCGCCACGCCCACCGTCAGCAGCGCGTGCGTGGCGAGCACGGTCCGGCGCAGCCAGACCACCAGCGCGATCGACACGACCACCGCGAGAATCGAAAACGCCCAGCGTTGCCAGCCGCCGGCGTCCGCGAGGAAGCTGAATGCCGCGCCGCTGTTGTGCGCGCGCACGATGTCGAGCACCGGCAGCACGGCAAAGGTATCCCCGAGCAGCATGTTGCGCTCGATCCAGAGTTTGCTCAGCTGATCGGCGACGATCACCAGCAGCGAAATCCACAGCCAGCGAAGGCCGCTCGCGCTCATGGGCACCCTGATTGCCATTTTCGCCTCGCTGTTCATACGAAGGTCCGCGTTTCGCCGGGACCCGCGACATTGTCCACGCAACGGCCGCAGATGGTCGGGTGTTCGGCGTTCGAGCCCACCTCGGGCCGGTGATGCCAGCAGCGTTCGCACTTCGGCGCGCTCGACGCCTGAACGCGAATCCACACGCCGCCTTCCTGGGCGATCTCGGCAACCTTGATCGCGCCCACTGGAGGACCCGCGGCATTGCTGACGCGCTTGACCTGCGCCTGCGAGACGATGAGCAGGAAGCGCAGCTCCTCGCCCAGCGCCTTGAGCTTCTCGAGATGCTCATCCTTGCTGAACACTTCGACCTCGGCATCGAGCGAACCGCCGACGGTGCCGGCGACGCGCAGCTTCTCCATCTCGAGCGCGACCGCGGCCTTGAGCGCGATGAACATGTTCCAGTCGATCGACTCCGGGGCGGAACCCGACGGAGGCGCCGGCAGCGCGTGCCAGGTTTCGAGGAACACCGACTCGCTGCGCTTGCCCGGCAGGAAGCTCCAGATCTCGTCCGCGGTGAAGCTCAGGATCGGGGCCAGCCACCGCACCATGCTCTCGGCGATGTGGAACAGCGCGGTCTGCGCGGAACGGCGCGCCACGCTCTTTTTCCCGGTCGTGTACAGGCGATCCTTGAGCAGGTCGAGGTAGAACCCGCCCAGATCCACCACGCAGAAGTTGTGGATCTTCTGGTAGATAGAGTGGTATTCGTACTTGCGATACGCTTCGGCGATTTCCTCGTGCAGCGCCGCGGCGCGCGTCAGCGCCCAGCGGTCGATGGCAACCATCTTGTCCAGGGGCAACGCGTCCGCCGCGGGGTCGAAGCCGGCGAGGTTGCCCAGGAGGAAGCGCACGGTGTTGCGCATGCGGCGATACGAATCGGCGATGCGCTTGAGGATTTCGTCCGACAGGCTCATCTCGTTGGCGTAGTCGGTGGCCGCGATCCACAGCCGCATGATGTCCGCGCCGAGCGTCGACATGATCTTCTGCGGCGCGATGACGTTGCCCACCGACTTGGACATCTTGCGGCCCTTGTCATCGACGGTGAAGCCGTGGGTCAGTACGCCCTTGTAGGGCGCGCGCGCATACAACGCTTCCGAGGTGAGCAATGAAGAATGGAACCAGCCGCGATGTTGGTCCGAGCCTTCGAGATACAGGTCGACCGGCGGTTTCACGTCATCGGGATGCGTGTGGTGCACGCACTCGTGCGACAGCCCGGAGTCGGCCCACACGTCCATGACGTCGGTGACTTTCTCATAGTGCTCGGCATCGTCGCCTAACAACTCGCGCGCGTCGAGGTCGAACCAAGCCTCGATGTTGTCCTTCTCGATCCTGTTGGCCACTTCCGCCAGCAGCTCCTGCGTGCGCGGATGCAGCTCCTGGGTCTGCTTGTGCACGAACAGCGCGATGGGGACGCCCCAGGTCCGCTGCCGCGACAGGCACCAGTCCGGCCGCTTCTCGATCATGCCGGCGAGGCGCTGCTCGCCCCAGGCCGGCGTCCACAGCACTTTCTTGATGTCGCGCAACGCGTTCGCGCGCAAACCCTTCTGGTCCATGCTGATGAACCATTGCGGCGTCGCGCGGAAGATCACCGGCGTGTGATGGCGCCAGCAATGCGGATAGCTGTGTTTGATCTGCTCGTGCTTGAGCAGCCGGCCGCGGCTCTCGAGCTCCTTGATCAGCAGCTCGCCGCCCTCGTCCACTTTCATGCCGGCAACGAACGGCGTGCCTTCGCGGAAGCGACCATCGCCCATCACCGGGTTGTCCACGGGCAGGCTGTATTTCTGGCCGATGATGAAGTCGTCCTGGCCATGCGCGGGCGCCGTGTGCACGGCGCCGGTACCGGCCTCGAGCGTGACGTGATCGCCCACGATCACCGGCACGTGTTTGGGCAGGAACGGATGCTGCAGCAACAGGTGCTCGAGCGTGGCGCCTTCGAATTGCACCAGCACCTGGCCCTTGCCGAGGCCGTAACGCGCGAGGCTGGCATCGAGCAGCTCGTTCGCAAGCACTAACAACTCGGACTGACCGTTGCGCGACACCCAGAGCAGCACGTACTCGATCTTGGGGCCGAGGCTCACGGCTTCGTTCGCGGGCAGCGTCCACGGAGTCGTGGTCCAGATCGGGATCGACACCGGGAATGCACCGATGACGTCGGCATTCACGCCGACGCGGCGCGCGAGATCGCCGTTGTCGGCGACGCGAAATTCGACGTCGACGGCCGAGGAGATCTTGTCCTCGTACTCGACTTCGGCCTCTGCCAGCGCCGAGCGGCAATCGAGGCACCAGTGCACGGGCTTGGCGCCCTTATATAAGTGTCCGTTCCGGATGATGTGACCCAGCGCGCGGATCTGCTGCGCTTCGAATCGCGGGTCCATCGTGAGATAGGGACGATTCCAGTCGCCCCACACGCCGAAACGCTTGAATTCACCGCGCTGCAGGTCGACCTGCTCCGTGGCGAACTTGCGGCAGGCGGCGCGGAAGTCCTTGGCGGAGATTTTTGCGCCCACGCGCCCGACTTTCTTTTCGACCGCATGTTCGATGGGCAGGCCGTGGCAGTCCCAGCCCGGGATATACGGTGAGTCATAGCCATCGAAGCCATGCGATTTCACGACGATGTCTTTCAGCACCTTGTTCACGGCGTGCCCGAGATGCAGCGCGCCGTTGGCGTACGGCGGGCCGTCATGCAGCACGAAGCGCGGACGGCCGCGCGCAATGGAGCGCAACTTGCCGTACAGATCGGCCTCCTCCCACTTCACGAGCTGCTTCGGCTCGCGCTGCGCGAGATCGGCCTTCATCGGAAAACCGGTCTCGGGAAGATTGATGGTGCTCTTGTAATCTGCCACTTGAATGAGGTCCTCTAACTAACCATGCGCCCTAGAGATGAGACAAGAGTTTTCGCGCCGCGACGGCGTCCTGGCGCATGTGCTGCACCAGCGTATCGAGGCTGTCGAACTTCTCCTCGTCGCGGATCTTCGCGACGAATTCCACTTCCAGCTCGCGGTTGTACAGCCAGCCGGAGAAATCGAAAACATGCACTTCGAGCAAGGGCTCGCTACCGGCCACCGTGGGCCGAAACCCGAGGCTCGCCACCGCGTCACGCGCGAGGTTACCGTCTATGCCGCGCACGCGCACCGCATACACGCCGGTGAACGGCAGCAGGCGGCGCCGCATGCGGATGTTCGCGGTCGGAAACCCCAGGCGGCGGCCGAGTTTCTCGCCCGTGACCACGCGTCCGCGCATCGAATAGGCGCGCCCTAACAAATCACGGGCGGCGGGGAAATTCGCAGCCGCGAGCGCGGCGCGCACGCCGCTCGAGCTCACGCGCGTCTCGTCCACGCATACCGACGGCACCAGCTCGAGCGCGAACCGTCCGGCATCCGCCGCGGCCTGCAGCAGTGCGACGCTGCCAGCGCCACCGCGCCCAAAACGAAAGTCCTGCCCGACCACCACCGCGGTCGCGGCGAAACGCTCCGCCAGCAGGTTCACGAACTGCTCACCGGACAACTGCCGCAATTTTTCGTCGAACCTCAGCACGCACAGGTACGCCAGGTCCGAGCGCTCGAGCACGCGCCAGCGTTCGCGCAGATCGGTGAGGCGAGCCGGCGGAACCTGGGCGGGTACTGCCTGGGCCGACAGGTATTCGCGCGGCAGCGGTTCGAAGGTCAGCATCATCGCCGGCGCGCCCGTCTGCGCGGCGAGCGCACAGGCGCGCGCGATCAACGCTCCATGCCCGAGATGAATGCCATCGAAACTGCCAACCGTGATGGCCGCGCCTCGATGTATGGGCTTCAGGCCCTGGATTCCACGCACGAATTCCATGGCGATTAAGCGTGGCCGCCGCGCATCTGGGCCAGCCGCAGTCCCGACAGGTACAGCGAGGCAAAATATGCCGCGGCCGCACCGATGACGCACATGGCGAGCCGCATCGCGCGATGGAGCGGCGGCATGGCGAGCCAGCCCGCCGTATCCCCCGCCAGCCACAACAACAACGCCGCCATGACCGCATTGGCGAACATCACTCGTGCCAGCAGGACACCCCAACCGGCCTTGGGCTTGTACACCCCGCTCTTCACGAGGCCGCGCCACAACAAGGTCGTGTTGATGGCGGCCGCGATGCAGGTCGACGTGGCGATCAGGATGTGTGGCACCGGGAATCCGAGCCACTTGGCGGGCAGCACCACCCCGATGTTCAACGCCATGTTGCAGCCGAGCGCGATGAGCGCGACGCGCACCGGCGTGCGCGTGTCCTGGCGCGCGAAATATCCCGGCGCGAGAACCTTGACCAGGCTGAAACCGATGAGACCCCACGAGTACGCCATGAGGGCGTAGCTGGCCATGTACACGTCATGTTCGCGGAATGCGCCATAGCCAAGCGTA
>DASYKM010000150.1:0-15585 GCA_035995425.1 Steroidobacteraceae bacterium | reverse complement strand
CGCCAGCCGTAGTTGCCGCCGAGCTTGACGCGACTCACTTCCTCGATATCGCTCTCCCCGACGTCGCCAACCCACATCTCACCGGTCTGGCGATCGAAGCTCCAGCTGAAGGGATTGCGAAAGCCCCAGGCGAAGATCTCGGGACAGTTCTGCGGGCCCTCGCCGTTCACGGTGCAGAGCGAGGTGCTCGCGGCGAACGGATTGTCGGCCGGGATCCGGTAGAGCGCCGTGCCGGTCGTGCCGCGGATGTCGATGCGAATGATCTTCCCTTTCAGCGTCGTCAACTTCTGGCCGTTGTCGTTCTTCCAGGAGTTGCCGTCACCAATGCTCGCATAGAGAAAGCCGTCGGGGCCGAAGGCCATGTGACCGGCATGGTGATGGACGGACTCTTTAGGGATCGTGAAGAGGATGCGCTCGGAATCGGGATCGAGCGTGAGTCCGCCGTCACGCGAGGTGAATTCCGAGAGCCGTGAATTCGGCCCGCCCTGTGGGCGCTCGAGGGTGGTGTAAAACAGATACACACGCGGGTCCGCGGGGAAATCCGGGTGAAACGCCATGCTGAGCAGGCCGCATTCGGCGCACGATGATTCGACGCGCGGGATGATGTTGATGAAATCCGAGGTAGCCGTCACGCCCGGATCGTTGTTGAACACGCGCACGGTACCGAACCGCTCCACCACGAACCAGCGGCTCGAATCGCCCTTCACCTGCAGCAAGGAGACGGGTTGATTCTGGAACTTGAGGTTTGGAAACACCCGCTGCGTGCCGATGGTGGCGCTGCCCGTGGCGCGAGCGGGCGCGATGCAAGTCGTGTTGCTAGGCCGCGCGTCTAGTCCACTGGTGCTCGGCGCCGGGGCCGGCGCGGGAGCTGGTGCTGGAGCCGGCGCGGGAGCGGGAGCCGGTGCCGGCGCGGGAGCCGGTGCTGGAGCCGGTGCCGGAGCCGGAGCCGGCGCGGGAGCGGGAGCGGGCGCTGGAGCCGGTGCCGGAGCGGGTGCTGGAGCCGGCGCTGGTGCCGGCGCTGGTGCGGGCGGCGGAGCCGGCGCCGGTGCGGGCGGCGGAGGGCTCTGCGAAGGGTCGGGCAAAGGGTTCTGCTGAGTGCTTTCGCCGCCAGAGCAGCCGGCAAGCAGCATCAACATCGCGACGGCAACTCCACGGCCCATCCGCCCGCGCTGTAGGCGATCGACTGGCGCGACGGTAGTCGAGCTCCGCTCGAAAATGACCGGCTGGCTGAGCCGGTCGGAGTGTTCGGTTTTCATTTTGTAGGCCAACCCTTCCTGGTTGCCACCAGAATAGAAAAAGGGCCGGTCGTTTGAACGCCAGCCCTTTCCCTGATTGCCTATCGTCGAACGATTACATGCGTAGCGACTTACACAGCGCGCGCAGTCAATCCACTGACAAGGCGGGTGGAGCTGCTGGACTCTCAGCCTGCACCGCGCCATCCAGGGACCGATCCATCGAATTCAGCCAGTTCTCGAGGTTGCTGTAACCGTTGGAGGCGATCGACGCCTGATTGGCCGGCAGAGTCAAAGTCCGACGATGCTGGGCGTATGTCGGCCAACCTCCCGCATTCTTTTTACAACGCGTGGTGCCATTGGGAGATACACAGTTGATGACCTGTCCGCTGCCTTGGCGCACGTTCAACACCACGCGCTTGTCGACGGAGTCGCGATCGTTGGGACGCGCACCCGCGTTGCCCAGCACCCAGCTGTACACCGCACTATTCGCCGACTTGCGGGCAACGAGCCCCGAATTCCACACCGGCGCGGTGATCTGGGACATCAGGTTCGGGATCACGTCGCCGCCGGTGAGCGTCACCAGCTCTGAGTAGCTGCTGCCACTGTCCGGCGCGCGGTTGTCGTAGACATACACGCGACTGCCGGATGCCAGCGAATACGTGCCGGTGGTGTGCACGAAGATCGGCTTGGTCGGACGGCTGAAGCTGGGGCCGCGCATGAACACGTTGCCGACGATGGAATTCTTGGAGATGCGGCCATCCTCGTCCTGCAGATCGAGGTCCATGGTCCCGCGGTCATACACCACATTGTTGACCATGACGAACTCGGCGGCGCGCGACAGCGGATTGCGTTCGACGATGTGCGCCAGGAGATTGCCTGTGAAAGTGATGCTGCTGTTGTCGGCTTCGCCGAACAGCACGCCGAAGCCATGTGGCATCAAGCCCGTGCCGTCGTATTGCGGATGCAGCGAGTCGTTGAGAGGTTCGGCGAATATGTTGTTGGTGAGAGAGATGTTGTCGTGTGGACCCCAGGTGCTTGCGATTTCATCGATGGACCAGCTGAACGAGCAGTGATCGATGACCACGTTGCGCACTGTGCTGGTTGCGGTGCCTCTGATCTTGAGCGAATCGCGATTGTCGGGAGCGGGACCGTTGGTGTCGTCTCCGGGGCGTACGCGGATGTGCTGGATGAGCACGTCGGAAGCGACGGTCAGGATGGCGGCACCGCGGATCATGATGCCGGGTGAAGGGGCGGTCTGACCGGCGATGCGAAGCTGGCCGTTGCGGATGGTGAGATCGGAAGTGAGGCGGATCACGCCGGATACTTCGAACACACAGGTGCGCGCGCCGGTGGCGTCGACGCAGGCCTTGAGCGAACCCCCGCCGTCGGCGCTGAGGTTGGTCACTTTGTAGACCTTGCCGCCGCGGCCGGCTTTCGTATCCATGCCGAATCCGGCAGAGCCCGGGATCACCGGAAGCGCCTGCACGCTGGCAGCGCCGCACAAGGCCAGTGCGGTGGCTAACAAAGTCGTGGGCCTCATGACGCGGCGGAAGGGTGCATGGATATGCGAATGGCTGGCAGGATTCATTGCGGGCGATCCTCGAAGAAAATGAAAAGTAGTGTCGGGTGGCAAGACGATCAGATCGACTTGGCGGCGAGCGTGGTCGGCGGACCTTCGAGTCCGTTGGAATTGACCGCAACCACCGCGAAATACCAGACACCGGAAGTGAGGGCTGAGAACTGATAACTGGTCGTGGCGGGATCCGGGATCATCACGCTGTGGTCGAGATCCGAACTGCTGCGGCCGTAAAGGATGCGATACCCGGCGAGATCGTCGAGCGGCTCGCCGCTCACTTTCGACGGCGGCATTTCCCAATGTAGTGAGGCAACCCCGCTGCTCAATTCCAGCGCGGGGTTCACCGTGATGGAAAACGGCGCGGTGACGACCTTGTGCGTCGCGTCGGCAACGGTGATCGAAATGGATTCGTACAGTCCGGCGTCAGTGGGACCGGGCGTTCCGCTGATGTGTCCGCTGGTGGGATCGAGACTCGCCCAGGTGGGTAGATTGACGGACGTGAATCGTAGCGTGTCGCTCTCGGGATCGCGCGCCACTGGTAGATAGTCAAACGCGGCGCCAACCTGGGCGTCCGCGACCGCTGCAATCACGATGCTCGGTGGCAGGTTCGAGAACGCGGGCACGACGAGAGTGGCCGGCGTTGCGGCTGTCACGGATCCACTGCTGACACCACATGCCTGGCATAAGCAAAGCGGCAAGAGAGGTAAGAATGCTCTTGAGAGATTGCGCGATCGACGCTGCATTTGTCGGAATTCCCTGCCCCCACCGTCAGCGGGTAGCGAAAGTTAGAACTCCAACCGAAGTCATTCAATGCGATAGCCGAAAACTGCCCGGAACTCCTGCGTCGCCATAGGGAGACAGGTATATCGCGCTCAGGGGAACCCCGAGGCGCTGGAACCTGACGCGTCCTCAACTCTTATATATGGCTCACGCTCGAAGTCAGATCGAGTAGTCCGCATTCCCCTCGACGACCATCTGCGCAAGCTTCGGCTGCTCACCCGCTTTCCAGCGGTTCGCGCGGTGCCGCACGCGGTAGCGCAACGGCCCGCCGTCGGCCGAGTCGCTGCGCTCGAACGGCACCGGGATGCAGACGAACTCGGTCTCGAGCCAGTCGGCGGTCACCGTGACCAGGCCGTAGCCGTGTCCGCCGAGATCCACGAACTTGAGATGCGGTGCGACTGCCGGGTTGTGAAGCTTGCGCGCCTCGGCGGCGCTCGCCCGGGACAGCGCCAACGCGGCGCGCACGCCGTGCAGCAGCGTGTAGTTGATCGCAGGGATTTCGCGGTGCTCGCCGGTGTAGTACAGCGCGCGCAGCGCGTGGTCAGGCTTCACGATGAGGTCGCCGATCTCGACCAAGCCCTGCGCCGAGATGGACCCCGTGACGAACTCGACTCCCACCGGATCGTAGGCGCGCGGCGGCAGATCCGCGGAAGTCAGGCCGGCCCAGAACGAGTGCTTGTCGCCGGCCACCACCGCGAGCCCGGTGACTCCCTCCTTGCGCAAGACGTCGTAGATCTGCGCGTGCTCGGAGTAGTAGCCGCCACCCGCCAGCCCGAAGCCCGTGCCCGGCCACTTCGGACCTAACTCCTCGGGAAGGTTGACGAGATCTGTGCGCCAAGCAAGCGTGCCGAACGAGTGACCCCAGACCTTCCACGGCGCCTGGCTCGCGGTCAGACGTTCGATGAGCCACGCGCGTTGCTTGGGACCCAAGTAGGTCTGCATCGGCTGATCGACGCCCGAGTTCGGAACGTCCTGGCCCCCGAACCGCAGTGTCGCGGGCGGCTTGCCCCCGTTCGCGGTGCGGCCGTCGTCGATGATTCGCGCGGCATCATCATCGGTGAACATCGGGAATGCGTCCGGTGACACCGCGGACCCATCCCCGTCGGCGATCTTGTACGAGCGGTTGTCAGTGAGGATCAGCTCGGTGTTGCGGCCGTAGCGGAACGCGCGGTAGATAGTGAGGCTCTCGACTGCCGTCGCATTGTCGGCGCCAAGTCCGAACCCATTTTCGTCGAACTCCGTGATCGGCGTGTCCTTGACGACCGGCGCATCGAAGCGATCGGCTTTCTGTTTGTGCGGCTGCGCAACCCGCGCCGGCTGGAATTCCCACCACGCCTGGTTGGCCCAGACCTTCTTGGTCTGCGCGGGGCGCTGCTTGCCGCCGAACACCTGGATGCCCTGGTATCCCTGCCATGAGAATTCGTGGTTGTCCCACACGGGCACGAACGGCCAGCGGGCGCGCGCGTCCTGCAGGTCGGGGTCGGTGAGGACGGCGCGATACACCGTGCGGTAGTCCGCGAGCGTCGCGGGCAGGTGGTAGTTGCCGACCTTGTCGCCGTCGGGGTACTTGAACAGCGCGCGCACGCGGCGGCCGCGGGCTTTTCCCTCCGGCATCTCGTCCGCGTAATTCACCACCTCGTAGATGAAGTCGCCCAGGTGCAGCACGAAGCCGAGCTGCTCGGCGCGCGGGCGGCGCTCGTCCTCGTAGATCATGCGGCGATAGGCATTCGCGGCGCCGATCGTCATGTCCTGGCAGCTCACGAACGTGAAGTGCACCGGGCGCGAATCGCTTTCCTTGGGTGCGGTCAACGTGCGGCCGATGCGGCTGCCGTTGCCGTCTTCGTCGGTAAAGCGGTACCAGTATTCGGTCGAGGGCTTGAGGCTCGCGGCGTAGAAGCGGCAGGTCCAGTCCGTCGCCGCGGTGATCGGGATGGACGCCAGGGTCTCGATCTTCTTGAAGTCCCGGTCGCGCGCCACCTCCAGATGAATCAGGTGTTCACGAGTATCGCCGGGCTTGGGTTCCCGCCGGGTCCAGAGGATGACGCTGTCCGGCGCGGGGTCGCCGGAGGCGACGCCTTGTGGATAGAACTCGCGGCGCTCGGTCCACTTTGCACCCTCTGCAAACGCGCGCGGAATGCCGAGCGCGAGGGTGGCACCGACGGCGCTCGCGGCCTGGAGGAACTGGCGGCGGGTACGCATGCCGAGCATCGTGCCTCAAGGTGCGGCGCGGCGGCTTCGCTTCAGCGCGCGGTTCGTCGCGATCAGCTGCCAGCCGAGGTCCGCCGTTGAAGTGGAGCGGCTGGTGCCACCTGCTTCTCGTAGTGCCGCTCGATGCGCTCCTTCTATCCACCTTTCAGCGTTGAGCATGGATTCGGCCGAAGAACCGGCGGCGCAAACTAAAGAGGCCACCCCGCGTGGGGTGGCCTCTTTCAATCCGGCCAGACCGGCCAGTATCCGGACGGCGCAGTGCTCACCAGGTGAACAGCCCCGCCCACGGGAACTGGCCCGCCGACGCCGCGAAATAGAAGTAGCCATCCGGCGCGCGAGTCAGCGGCATCTGGCCGCAGGTGCGCACCACCCCGGCTACCGTCAACGTACGGCCGTCGAAGTTGAAGCAACCCCAGCCCGCGATGTTGGTGTTGGTGCGATAACACACGGCACTGGTGGTGTTGAAGTTGCCGCTGTTACCCGAGAAGGTGATCGGGTTCGGACAGGTACCGCCCGTGCCGCCGCCGTTGAACGTGGCGGTGACCGCGCGCGCCTGGCTCATCGTCACAAGGCAGTTGCCGGTACCGGTGCACGCGCCGCTCCAGCCCGCGAACGTCGAGCCGCTGGCGGGAGTCGCGCTGAGAGTGACAGCCGCATTGCTGCCGAACGTGGCGCTGCAGCTGGTGCCACAGTTGATGCCGGCTGGCACCGACGTCACGACACCCGTGCCCGCGCCAGCGCGCGTGACGGTGAGCGCGACCTCGTTGGCTTGCGTCTGGAACGTGCCGGTCACATTGCGTGACTGCGTCATCGACACGGTGCAAGTTCCGGTGCCGGTACACGCGCCGCTCCAGCCGCCAAACAGCGAGCCGGTCGAGGCCGTCGCGGTGAGCGTCACGGCAGTACCGGTGTTGTAGTTAGCCGTGCAGCTCGTGCCGCAGTTGATTCCCGCGGGATTCGACGTGACGGTGCCCGTGCCGGTGCCGGCGCGCGTCACGGCCAGCGAGAAGGTCGTGGGAGTGATGAGGTTGAAGGCCGCCGTCACCGAGCGCGCCTGCGTCATCGACACCGTGCAGCCGCCGGTGCCCGAGCATGCGCCGCTCCAGCCTGCGAAGGCGGAGCCACCCGCGGCGGCGGCGATCAGCGTGACCGAAGTGCCGTTCGTGAAGCTGGCATTGCAGGTACTGCCGCAGTTGATGCCGGCTGGGTTCGAGGTGACGGTGCCCGTGCCGGTGCCGGCGCGCGTCACAGCGAGCGCGGGGCCGGGCGGCGTGCCATTGAGAGCCGCGGTGACCGCCGGGAAGAAGCGATCGCTCATCTTGATGAAGCCAGAGGTGACTGGATGGACGCGGTCGAAACTGTCCGCGCCCACGTCGAAGCCCGTGAACTGGTCCACGAGGGTTATCGGCGACTGCGAGGTAGTGAGGCCGGCGGCCCAGCCCGGCAGCGCGTTGTTGAACGCGATGACGTCGGCATTGCAGTTGCCGCAGGTTGGAGGATCCATCGGGATGATCTGCGCCACGATGATCTTCATGTTCGCGTTCTGGGCGCGCATCTGGCCGATGAGCTTCGTGTACGCCGTCAGCTTGGTTTGCAGCAAGATCCCTCCGCCCCACATGTCGTTGGTGCCGAGGTGCACGATGACGATGTTGGGACTCGTGGCGCTCAGCCACGCCGGCAGCAGGTTCTGATCGGCAATGCTGGTGATCGAGAAGCCGCTGTGGCCTTCGTGTTCCATGTCGAACGTGAAGCCGCAGCCGCTGCGGTCGGGGCTCGTGCCGACGAAGTCTATGTTGTTGAAGCCTGCGCTCTGCAGCCGGGTCCATAGATAGGCGCGCCAGCAGCCTGGCGCCGCGGTGATGGAGTCGCCGAGCGGCATGATGCGCACGGGTGTTTGCGCCACCGCCCGAGATCCGGCGCCGAGCGCGAGCAGGGTGAGCAGCGACAGCATGAGAGAACGGAAGGTGATTCGACGGGACATGAGACCTCCATGTAGTGAGCACGCGCGGGCGGGCTCATATTCATTGCCAATTCGTACTTGAAAGGCTGGCGGAAGATCTCCCCGATCCCCCTCGTACCATTGTCCGGCGATGCTGATCCGGAAGCATGCGAATGTTGAGGAATTGCCGTGAACGGCCGGCAAAGCTTGGACATTGCGGGGAGACACGAGTCAGGTCGGCGGACAATGGCCGGAGTCTTGCCCGACAGATTTTCGATGCCGACGAAGACGATGGTCGCCGCGATGACGGCCTCGAAGAGGCGGCCCGGGTGGCTGACGACATCCAGCACCGCGAGCGCGAGCGTCATCGAGTGAGCAAGCGTGAAGACCGCGATGATGATCAGCGCTGCGGAGATGGTGAACTCGCCATGCGCATCGGTGACCGTACGCTTGCCTCGCTTCCATCTTCTCTAGCTAGATGTCGGCGTCCGGCGGTGATGAGCGCTTCCGCTATTTTGCCTGCGGCAGCCATGGACACCCTTGCCCGCCTTTGACGGCGTTGAGCGCCAGGGCCGCGTCTTCATCCGCGTTCTCCACGATCTGGCGCAGCCGGCCTTCGATCGAGCGCGCCAAGGCGATCCCTTCCTTGAAGGAAGCGCTATGCTTCTGCACAGAACATTCGCGCCTCCCGGAGAGCCTGACCATGTCCGACACAAGCCGTTGCCTCATTTCCATTTCGGCGGCCGCAGCCTTGCTGATGATGCTCGCCGGATGCCAGCGCGCAGCGGAAGAGAAGAAGGTCGCCCCGCCGGTCGCCTGGGCGCTGGACGAGAGCAAGCTGCAGCAGCCAATCCGCTTTGCTGCCACGGACCTGGATGCATCGCAGAGCGCATGCAAGGACCTGTCGGCCTACGTCAACGGCAAATGGCTTGCTGCCAATGCGATTCCCGCGGACGAAGCGGGCTGGGGCGCAGCCATGATTCTGAACAACCGCTCACTGGGTGTGCGTCAGCAACTGGCAGAACACATCGCCGCCGAACCCAACGCCACCGGCATCGACAAAATCATCGGTGATTTCTGGGCCACGGGCACGGATGACAAGAAGCTCAACACGCTTGGCATCTCGCCGCTCAAGGATCGCCTTGCCGCCATCGACGCACTCACCGATGGGCCTTCCGTTGCCGAGCACCTGCGAACGATTTCCGCGATCGGCGAGAACCCGCTGTTCGGCTTCGGGCCGCAAGCGGATTTCAAGAATTCCACGCTGAACATCGGGGCGGCTTTCCAGGGTGGCCTCGGCCTGCCCGACTCCACGTATTACTCGCTGGCGGACAAGAAGCCGATACGGGATGCCTACGAGAAGCACATTGCGAAGCTGTTCGAGCTTGCGGGCGTGGCCCCCGCGGAGGCCGCGAAGCAGGCCGCTTCCGTGTTGGCTTTCGAGACACGGTTGGCGAAGGCGTCAAAGTCCAGTGAACAGCTGTCGCGCGACGTAGAGCTGTACTACCACCCGGTGAAGATGGCCGAAGCGGACAAGCTTTCGCCTAACTTCCCGTGGACGCAGTTCTTCGAGTCGCAGAAGGTCGCGACTCCCGAGTGGTTCTCGCTGGGTATTCCTGCCTTCCATCAGGAAGTGAGCAGGATGCTCGTCGATGTGCCCGTGGCGCAGTGGCAGAGCTGGCTGCGCTTCAAACTGCTGGATGATGCATCGCCCTATCTCAGCGACGCTTTCATCAGCGAGCGCTTCGATTTCTACGGCAAGACGCTGCAGGGCCAGAAGGAACAGCGCCCGCGCTGGAAGCGCGTTCTGGGTGTCATCGAGGCTTCCGCCGGCGAGGCCATGGGCCAGCGCTATGTGGACGTGGCATTTCCGGCCTCTTCGAAAGCGCAGATGCAGCAGCTGGTGAACAACCTGCGCGAGGCATTGAAGGCGCGCATCGAGAACCTGACCTGGATGAGCGAAGCCACCAAGAAGAAGGCGCTGGATAAATGGGCCGCGTTCAACACCAAGATCGGCTATCCCGACAAATGGCGCGACTGGACCGGCCTGACTACCAGTCGCGACAGCTTCTACGGCAATGTCGCCGCCGCCAATGCCTTCAATTACCGCTGGGAGCTCGACAAGATCGGCAAGCCCGTAGACAAGACAGAGTGGGGCATGACACCGCAGACCATCAATGCCTACTACGATCCACAGCGCAACGAGATCGTGTTCCCGGCGGCTTTCCTCCAGCCGCCGTTATTCGACCCGCAAGCTGATGATGCGATGAACTACGGCGCCATCGGCGCGATCATCGGCCACGAGCTCACGCACGGCTATGACGACCAGGGCTCGCGCTTCGGACCCTCGGGCAATTTCGAAGAATGGTGGACGAAGGAAGATGCCGCCAAGTTCAAGGCGCTGACCGGCAAACTAGTGGCGCAGTACAACGGCTATACCGCGGCGACCGGCCTGACCGAGAAGGTCAATGGCAATCTGACGCTGGGCGAAAACATTGCCGATCTCGGCGGATTGAACATTGCCTACGATGCCTTCCTGAAAGCGGTTGCCGGCAAACCCGATCCGAAGACCGACGGCATGACCCGCGATCAGCGGTTTTTCTTGGGATTCGCTTCGGCCTGGCGCGAGAAATATACGCCGGAGTTGACAAAGCTCATCATCGCCTCCGATCCGCACTCGCCGGATGGCGTGCGCGCCAATGGCACGCCGTCCAATGTCGACGCGTTCGCCAAGGCATTCGGTTGCAAGGACGGGGATGCCATGGTCAACAGCGGCGATAAGAAAGTTGCGATCTGGTAGCAGGCACTACTTTCCACGTGGGCGCTTGCGGAAATAAACAACTCCATGCTCGTAGTCGATCGCCATTTCGCGCGAGCGGGCGAGCACGTCCATGCCTACGAGCATGGTCGGCTCATCCTGCAAGCCCCAGAAATCGAAGACGTGAAAATTGCCGATATACGCGTTCACGCCATCGACACTGGTGTGGCCAAGGCGCACGCGCGGCGTCCAGACACTCTTCGTAAGCACGATGGGGCGCCCGAAAGTGAAGGCGTGACCGTTGTGATACTCGATCGTCTGGGCGGCGACCTCGCGCAGCGCGTCGTGAAACTTCTGGTTGGCGAGCGAGATGTCGGAGCCGGTGTCGATCAGCACGTTGACGTGCACGCCCATGATCTCGCCCTCGACCATCAGCAGCGAGCCAAAGCGCATGCGCGCGGGAACACTCTGCCAGCCTTTCATCGGCATCTGCGCGGCGCTCTCATAGATCTCCACGCAATGTTTCGTGAAATCGACGTGCAGCATGCGCCCGGCCATGCCGTCGACGCCGAGCAGCCCGTGCTCGCCGCCCAGCATGGGGCCGTCGAGCACGGGCGTATCGCCGCCAGAGAGGCGAAGACTGCCGAACGAGAGTGATTCGACATTCACCAGCATGGCGGGCTCTGCGCCATCTATCGAATGAACCAGGCCTTCGCCGGAAGGCGCGAGGCCGAGGCGCGTGGCGAGCGCCCGCGAGAGCACCGAGCGATTGGCGCCGGTGTCGATGATGAAGCGAAATGGGCCCTGGCCGTTGATACTGATCAGGGCGACGGCGCGCCCTTCCGCGTCTTTGGTTGTCGCGCCCGCGACGCTTGGCGCATCGGGGTCAAGCGGCTCGCAGGCGCGTGCCGGCACGACCGTCATTAGTGCACCCGCGACTAACAAAGCCGCGCCCACGAACCTGATGTAGCGCGCCATGCGCCGACTATGCGCTGGCGAGCGAACACCCTCAAGCGAGGTGCAGGATTTCCCAGGAGTGGGACACGCCTTATAGTGCTGCTCCACCGGGCGGTACGACGACCCCAACACACGTCAGGCGAGGCAGCTTTTGACCACTCAACCCAGTCGCGCAGCATTTGCGATCGCGATGATTGCCATCGGCCTCGCCAGCCTCGTCTACGGGAACGACTCGTTTCTCTGGTACACGATCCCGCTCATGCCGGGCAGCGCGCTGCTGGTCTATCTCTGCGGCCTGGTCGCGCTCGCCTCGGGAATCGGCCTGTTGCTCCCGCCCTATCTACTGCGCGCGTGCCGCATCCTGGTCGCCTACCTCGGACTTTGGTTGGTCGTGCTCAAGCTGACGAGCCTGCTGGCATCTCCCGGCGAAATGATGCGTTGGGAGTCGTGCGGTGAAACCATGGCGATGCTCGCGGGCGCGTTGTGCCTGCTCGCGATGCATGCGGGTGAATGGGAGAAAAAGCGCGTGCCATTCCTCGTCGGCGAGCGGGGCATCCGCATCGCGCGCTACTTGGCTGTCGCGGCCCTGGTCACGTTCGGCCTGGCGCACTTCGCTTACGCCGACCGGACCGCGAGCCTCGTTCCACGATGGCTGCCCTTCCCTCTTTTCTGGGTTTACCTCACGGGCATCGCGAACATCACGGCTGCGGCGGGCATGTTGCTGGGTTTTTATCCTCGCCTTGCGGCGACGCTCGCGGCCGCCATGCTCTGGGCCTTCACGCTGCTGGTGTGGATTCCGCGAGTTACTTCCGCGCCGTCGGACCAGGGCAACTGGACCGAATGGATCCTCTCCGCGGGGATTGCTGCCGGCTCGTGGCTGGTTGCAGAGACCTGGCGCGGCGAACCCTGGAAGGTCCGACGCTCCTTTTGACGATTCTCCTTCGGCAGATTGCGTGCGGCCTCTGGCGGCGGGAGCCGCCGGCGAGGCGCCCCGCTACGTAAGACAACGGGATATGGTATGGAAGACGGCGGGAGACCCTGAAGGAATTCCCAGCGTCGCCTATCTGCGACGTCTGATAGTTAGCGCCCTGCTCCATGGGCACGCTGGCCCCCTAACTAGAACCAGCTTCCCCGGGGTCTCGACATGAAAGTAATTCGCCTCGCGCTCTGCGCGCTCGCGTTCACGGTCCTCGCTCAAGCCCGACCCGTCGTCCTCGAGGAAGTCGCGACCCTCACGCCGCCCGACGCCTCGTGGCAATACTTCGGCCGCGCCGGCGTCGCCATCGACGGCGATTTCGCGCTGATCTCCGGGGAGCGTTACTACTACGACCCAACCCAAGCTGAGAACCAGCACGTGGGCGCCGCCTTGCTGTACCAACGCTCGGGCACGAGCTGGAACTATGTCAGGGTTCTGGGACCCGAAATCGCCTTCAATGATTTCATCATTCCCGGCCTCGCGATGAAAGACGGCGTTGCCATGACCATCTTCGGCAGGACGCGCATTTTCGAACGGACGGGCACGACATGGACGGAAGCGCCGCTCACCGAGGACTTGCATTTCGGCCTGCAGGGCGCGGATATCGAGATCGACGCCGGGCGCATTCTCGTCCCGCGCTCATGCGGCTACAACAGTGTCGTGTTGCGCAAGATCAACGGCGCCTGGGCAATCGAAGGCGAGCTCAATGGAAACAGCACCGACTGCGGCGAGAGTTCGCCGACGATGCTGCAGGACCTCCAGGGCGACCGAGCCATCGTGCACAACCCCGTGGGCTTCTACGGTGAAATCAGCGAACCCACCGTCGTTCGGCAGTATCGTCTGAATGCGAATGGCGTCGGCTGGAGCCAGACCGGCGTCATCCAGAATGGAAGTGTCGGCAACATTCTGGGGCCGCATGTCGGGCTATCTTTTCCGAACCTCGCAATCACCGGACGGCGGGAGCGCGGTACCAGCGTGGCGTACGAATTGCCCGACGGACGCGCGGCCTGGGCACGCTACGGCCTGCAAGCGGCTGACAGCTACCTCGACCCCGAAGAACCGAGCGCCAGTTCGATCGAGCGCGTGGGCAGTCTCTTCGCCCAGCGCAACTACAGCTTCAACCGCAAGTCTTACGTCATCAATCTCTTCGCCATCAACGATGATGAGGTTCGCAGCTCCACGCACGTCGCGACGTTGCAAACCCGGGAAGGCACGTCGTTCGGCTATCGACTCGACGCCAGCGGCAATCGCATCATCACGAACGGCTGGTTCGCCGCGAACGGCCTGTACGCCGGCGATAACACTGTGCGGGTGTTCGAGCTGCCCGCCAAGTTCGAGCATGCGCCCGTGCAGGTCCATGATTTCGAATCTCCGTCCGCCGCCACCGCGTGGCAGCCCACGGCGGGCAGCACGTTCTCCATCGTGACGTCTGGAACGACTCGCGTGTATCGCCAGGCAAGCACGGCCGGTAATCCGGCCGCCTATCTGCCGACGAGCACGGCGCGAAACCAGGCGATCCAGTCCGAAGTCACCGTCCGTGACTTGACCGGGGCAAACGCGTGGGTTGGCCTGACTACCCGCCGTCTCGACGACTCCAACTACTACTATGTGACCTTGCGCCTGTCCGGAACCGTGGAGCTGAAGCGCATGGTGGGCGGCGTGGTCACCTCTCTGGCGGCCGCGCCAGCAACCGTCACCACCAATCGCAAATACCGGCTGCGGCTCGAGTCCATCGGCACGCTGCATCGCGTGTATTTCAATGACAGCCTCGTGCTCACCGCACGCGATGCGGCGCTCAGCGAAGGCACCGCTGGCGTGATGACGAATGCCGCCGCCGCCGACTATGACAACGTCCTCGTGACTCCGAACCCCTTCACCACTATCTACAAACACAGCTTCACGAGCAGCAATCCCGGTCTCTGGTCCAACTTGAACAGCACCTGGGAATCGGCCGGAGGCGTGTACCACCAGACATCCACCTACGACTACGCTCACGCATACACCGGCGCCGCGACCGACGACCAGATCGTGCAAGTGCGCATTCGCCCCACGAGCTTCCAGGGTCCCGACAACTGGGTCGGGGTGATGGCGCGTTTTCAGGACGATCACAACTATCTATTCGTGACCCTGCGCAATCGCGGCGTGATCTCCCTGTGGCGCCGCACGCAGAGCACCGGGAATGTGCAGCTTGCCACGCGCGCATTCCCAGTGACCACGGGCACCTGGTACTCCGTGCGCGTGGAAATCGTGAACGGACTGACACGAGTATTCGTGAATGACCAGCTGCAACTATCGGCGAGCGCCGATCCCGGCCCAACGAATCCGAATGTCGCCTGGGAAAGAGGCCAGGTCGGCCTCGTCACGTACAAGGCGACTGCGGATTACGATGATTTTCTGGCATATCAGCCGTAGGAGTCCCAGGGACTCGACGGGGCGCCCGAAACAAAAAACCCCCGCCGGTTTCCCGACGGGGGTCTTCATCTTCTCTAGCTAGACGCTGAGCGTCGAACAGTAACGAGCGTTGCCGCTCCTTACATGTCCATCCCGCCCATTCCGCCCATGCCGCCCGGGGCTCCGCCGCCGTGCGCATGTTCGTCGTCCTTCGGAGCTTCCGCGATCATGACTTCCGTCGTGAGCAGCAGGCCGGCGACCGACGCCGCATTCTGCAGCGCCAGGCGCGTGACCTTGGCCGGATCCAGGATGCCGGCGTCGATCATGTCGCCGTACTCGCCCGTGCCGGCGTTGTAGCCGTACGCGCCCTTGCCACCCTTGACCTGGTTCAACACGACAGCCGCGTCTTCGCCAGCGTTCTCGACGATCTGACGCAACGGCTCTTCGATCGAGCGCGACAGGATGCGAATGCCGACCGTCTGGTCTTCGTTCGCACCTTCGAGCTTGTCGAGGGCCTTCTGCGCGCGGATCAGCGCAACGCCGCCACCCGGGACCACGCCTTCTTCAACGGCGGCACGGGTTGCGTGCAGCGCGTCTTCGACGCGGGCCTTCTTCTCTTTCATCTCGATCTCGGTGGCAGCGCCGACCTTGATCACGGCAACGCCGCCGGAGAGCTTGGCAACGCGCTCCTGGAGCTTCTCTTTGTCGTAGTCCGAGGTGGCTTCTTCAGCCTGCGCGCGGATCGACTCAACGCGACCCTTGATG
>DASYKM010000149.1:0-3393 GCA_035995425.1 Steroidobacteraceae bacterium | reverse complement strand
TTTGCGATCGGGGATGTTCGAGGCGAAGAGCGCGCGCGCATCGCGATAGGTGAGCATGGTCGGCGCGACCGGCCGGCCGGTTTCCGCGTCGGTCTGCGGCGAATCGTAGCCGTCGTTCGGATCCCAGCTGTCGATGGACGGCGCGAACAGGATGCCGGCGCGATCGCCCGCCGGGTTTTGCGATGCGGCCCGAAAACTCGTCAGCGTGATCATGCAGACGGAGATCCCCAGCGCGATGGCGAACACCATGAGCGCGGTGAGGCCCGGATTGCGCCGGAAGCTGGCGAGCGCGAGGCGCAGGTAGTAGGGGAACATGATTCAGGCTCCCATGGTCGCCGGTGCGTGCGTGGCCGTGGCGGGCGTTGCCGCGGCCGGCGAGTGCGGCTCGTAGGGTTTGAAGTCCGAGATCTGTCCGTCGACCACCTGGACGTTGCGGTGCGCGCGCCGCGCGAGCTCCGGATCGTGCGTCACCATGATGATGGTGGTGCCCATCTCATTGATGCGCTCCAGCAAGTCGAGCACCTGGCGCGCCATGAGCGAATCCAGATTGCCGGTGGGCTCGTCGGCGAGCACCAGCTTGGGATCGCCGGCAATGGCGCGCGCGATGGCCACGCGTTGCTGTTGACCGCCGGACAACTGTGCCGGTACGTGCTTCATGCGCGCGGCGAGACCGACGATCTCCAGCGCGTTGGTGATGCGCTGATGACGTTCGGCGTATTTCATGCGGCGGTAGCGCAGCGGCACGTCGACGTTGTCGTAGATGTTGAGGTCCGGCATCAGATTGAAGCTCTGGAAGATGAAACCGATCTTCTGGTTGCGTAGCGCCGAGCGCGCATCGTCCGAAAGGTCGGTCACTTCCACGCCGTCGAGCTTGTAGCTGCCGGTTTCGTAGGGCTCGAGCAGGCCGGCGATGTTCAGGAAGGTGGTCTTGCCGGAACCCGAGGGCCCGGTGACCGCGAGGAATTCCCCGGCCTTGACCTCCAGCGAAAAATTGCGCAGCGCATGCGTCTCGATGAGATCGGTGCGAAACACTTTGCTGACATCTTTCATCTCGAGCATGGTCACTCCTCAGATTTCGTTAATTGCCGATGAGGACGCTGGGCGCGTCCTTGTAGTCGCGCATGTCGGCGAGCACCACGGTGTCGCCGACAGTGAGTCCGTTGCGGATTTCGATCTCACCGATTGCGGCGGCGCCGAATTCCACCGGAACGCGCACCGCGCTGTCGTCATGCACCACATAGACGAAGTGCGTGTCCGAATCGTTGAACGGGCTGCGCGCCACCTTGAGGACGTCATTGCGCTCGTCGAGCACGATGCGTACCGAGGCGCGCTGGTTCTGCCGCAAGGCCTTCGGTTGTTCGGTGAAACGCACCCGGCCGGTCACCTGGGAGTTGCGCACGTCGGGTGAAATGCCGGCGACCGTGCCGATGAGCTTGCGGCCGTCGAGGGTGATCTCGGCATTCATGCCGGAGCGGATCTCGTTGGCGTAGCTCTCGGCGACCTGGAACTCGATCTCGAGCGCGCTCAAGTCCACGACCGTGACCAGCGGCGCGTTCTCCGCCACCTGGGCGCGCTCGGGCTGGCTCAGGGTCGCAACCATGCCGGCGACCGGCGACTTCAGTGTCAACGCTTCGACACGATCATGCAGGCGGGCCGCCTTGAGCGCCTGGGCATCGCGCTGCGCGCGCTGGCTGCGCAGCTCGAGCTGCAGGCTGTCCTTCTCCAGGCCACCGGTCTCCATGGCATGCGCGTAGTTGAGCTTGGCGGTTTCGAGATCGTCGCGCGCCCGCTCGAAGTCGCGCTGCGGAATCACGTGAATGTTCCAGGCGTCCTCGGCGCGCTTGAACTCGCGCTCGGCGGCGGTGATCTGCACCTTGGCGAGGTCGGTGTCCTGGCTGCTCTTGAGGATCGAGCGGCGGACTTCGATGGCCTGCCGATTGAGCGCCGCTTCGCTGCTGACGAGCGTTGCCCGCTCGCGTTCATATTCATTGGTGAGCGAGGCGCTGTCGACGGAGCCGAGCACGTCGCCGGCCTTGACCGTGTCCCCGGCGCGCACCTTATAGATGATGGTGCCCGGTGCTTCGGCGAACAGGGTGGGGCTCACGGCGGCGACCACGATGCCGGTGGCGGCGACGTCGCGCACGAATGGGCCGCGTTCCACGATCGCCGTGCGCATGCGGGCGCGCGGGATGATCTTGTCCGAAGACAGCCAGGCCCGTGCACTCCACGCGACGAGCAACAGCAGCGCGAGGCCCAGTCCGGCGACGACGCCATAGCGGCGCAGGAATGCGCGCCGCGGATTCCTGGTTGCTACCACCCGGTCTTGCGACTCGGTGCCGCGCATGGCGATTTCAGGCAATAACAGTGACATGGGTTGGTTAAAGCACTTCCCGTGCCAACCCTTGCCGCGGCGTGCCGAATATATCTAACTGTTTGAATTCTCCGGGCGACGAGCTGACGCAACTACGGGTCGTCGCGAGCGCAGGTGTCCGCGCGCGGACAAGCGGACATGTGCGGACGTCCTGTCTCCAGGCTGCGGCCTTCCCTCAGATGCGACGAATCCCGGAAGCACCGCCGAGAATCACGAGATCCGCGGGGCGTGCCGCAAACAAACCCACTGTCACCACGCCCACGATCTGGTTGATGGCGAGTTCCAGTGCCACCGGCTCGGTGATGCGCAGGTCGTGCACATCGAGAATGTGATTGCCGTTGTCGGTGACGATCTTCTCGCGCCACACCGGCCGCCCGCCGAGTCGTGTGAGCTCGCGGGCGACGTAAACGCGCGCCATCGGGATGACTTCCACGGGCAATGGGAATGCGCCGAGGGTGTCGACCAGCTTGGCCTCATCGGCGATGCAGATGAACTGACGGGCGGCGGCGGCGATGATCTTCTCGCGTGTGAGCGCGGCCCCGCCCCCCTTGATGAGTTGGCGCCGATGGTTGGTTTCATCGGCGCCGTCGATGTAGGTATCTATGGCGCCGACCTCGTTCAGGTCGAACACCGGGATGCCGGCGGCCTTGAGTCTCTCGGTGGATCCGTTGCTGCTCGACACCGCGCCCGGGATTCGCGTGCGTGTTGCCGCGAGCTCGTCGATGAGGAAGTTCACGGTGGAACCGGTGCCGACGCCGAGCACTTTTCCTTCGACGATGAATTCCAGCGCTGCGCGCGCCGCGGCTTGTTTTCCAGTGTTTTGCGCGTTCATCGAGCGCTCCGAAATTTCCGATGCCTTAAACGACACTGCCCGCGAGGTCGCGGGCAGTGTCTTCGAATTTTAAGCGGCGAGCGAGAAAGTTTCTCGCTCGCCATTGGCACAAGGCCAGAAGAATTACTTCTTCTTGGCTTTCTTCTTGGCCTTTTTCTTGGCTTTCGCCATGGCGCATCTCCAGTAGTTA
>DASYKM010000148.1:0-3990 GCA_035995425.1 Steroidobacteraceae bacterium | reverse complement strand
GATGTAGTCGGAGAACTTGTCGCCCGGCCGCACCAGCAACGCGTCGCGCAGCTCATCGGAGATCTTGAGGTCTTCGGCGAGGCGCGAATAGCGCATGAACTTCAGCGAGTGGCAACCCGAGCAATAGCTCATGAAATTGCGAGCACCACGCTGCAACGACGGCAGATTGGCGATCTCATTGTCCGCTTCGCGCTGCCAGCCGGCGTGGCCGCCTTCCTCGGCGTGAAGCCCGCCAGCGCCTAACAACAGCGCGAGGACGATGAGGTAGTTGCTAGTGGGCATGGTAGGTCACTCGATCGGGAACCGGACCGTTGCCGTCTGCCTTGGAGACGAACGGAAGCAGGATGAAGAACGCGAAGTACAGTACCGTGCAGAGGCGGGCCAGCGTCACGTACAGGGGATCGGCGGGCTTGAGCCCCAGCCACATCAACACCAGGAACGTGACGAAGAACATGCCGAGCAGGATCTTCGAGGCAAGACCGCGATGGCGGACCGACTTGTTCTTCGCGCGATCGAGCCAGGGGAGAAACAGGAAGGCCGCAACCGACAACGCCATCAAAAGTGCACCGATGCGCTGGTTTGGGATCGCGCGCAGGATGGCGTAGTAAGGCGTGAAGTACCACACCGGGGCGATGTGCTCCGGCGTCGATACCGGATTCGCCGGCTCGAAATTCGGCGCTTCCATGAACAGGCCGCCGAAGGTCGGCACGAAGAACACCACGATCGCGAACAGCGTGAGGAACAGGCCGACGCCGACGATGTCCTTGAGCGTGTAGTAAGGATGAAACGGGATTCCGTCGAGCGGCTTGCCGTCCGCCCCCAGCTTGTCCTTGATCTCGATGCCATCGGGGTTGTTGGAACCGACCTGGCGCAGCGCGACCAAGTGCAACAGCACGAGCAGCGCGATGATGAACGGCAGCGCAATGACGTGCAGCGAGAAGAAGCGCGTGAGCGTGGCATCGCCGATGCCGTAGTCGCCGCGAATCCATTCCACGAGGTCGGGACCGATGGCCGGGATCGTGCCGAAGATATTGATGATCACCTGCGCGCCCCAGTACGACATGTTGCCGAACGGCAGCACGTAGCCCATGAACGCCTCGGCCATGAGCGCGAGATAAATGAGCATGCCGAAAATCCACAACACTTCGCGCGGCGCCTTGTAACTGCCGTACATGAGCGCCCGCGCCATGTGCAGATACACGACGATGAAGAAAAACGACGCGCCGACGGCATGCATGGGCTGGATGAGCCACATGTAAGGCACTTCGCGGACCATGTACTGCACGGAGTTCCAGGCCGTGGTCTCGCCCGCCTTGAAGTGCATGGTGACGAAGATGCCCGTCACGATCTGCATGACGAGAACCAGCAATGCCAGCGAACCGAAGAAATACCAGACGTTGAAATTCTTCGGCGCGTAGTAGCCGGTCAGCTGGTCGGCGACGAATTGATCGACCGGCAGGCGCTTGTTGAGCCAGGCGCGAAAACCCGTCGCGCTCTTATCCATCGGGGCGGACATCAGGCCACCCCTTTCGCAGACGTGGCATCGACACCGATGATGAGCTTGTTGTCGCCCTCGAAGCTGTACGGCGGAATCTTCAGGTTCACGGAGGCGGGCGAACCTTCGAACACGCGCCCGGCTAGATCGAACTTCGACCCATGGCAGGGGCAGAAGAACCCACCCGGCCAGTTCGCCATCACGGTGGCATCACCCGGAGTGAAGCGAGACTTGGGCAAACAACCCAGGTGTGTGCAAGTGCCGATGAGCACCAGGAATTCAGGCTTCAACGCGCGCGATTCGTTCTTGGCGTAGTCCGGCTGCGTCGAACTGTCGGATTTCGGATCCTTGAGTGCGTTGTCATGCGATGCCAGGGACGCCAGCATTTCGGGCGTGCGCCTGACCACATAGATCTGCTGCTTGCGCCAGAAGCTGGTCACCATCTGGCCGGGCTCGAGCTTCGACAGATCGATTTCGGTGGGCAGGCCGGCCGCCCGGGCGCTTTCGGAGGGTTTCCACGAGGCCAGGAACGGCACCGCGGTCAACACCGCGCCAACAGCGCCGGTACCGGCGGTGGCGGCTATCAGAAACTTGCGCCGACTCTCGTCGACTTCGGGGACGGTATCGTCGGCCGCGTGATCGCTCATTCTTGACCTCAGGATCGAATAACACCCCGGCACTGGCGGGCGCAAAATGCGCCGCAGCGAGACCCCGGGAGGCGGCGCATTATACACATGCGCATCAACGCTAAAGCCTTCCGCCGATGAGGATTATCCGGCTCATGTCGACTCGACCTTTTCTGAGATTTCTGGCGTTTGTCTCGGCCTCCGCGATCGTTGGTCTCGCCGCGGCTTTCGTCGCCGTGGTGGTGCGCCCGGAGCTCATCGCGAAGCGCACGCCCGCACCCGCGCCGGTGATGCAGCCGCAAACCACCACTCCGGCAAAGAGCCCTCCTCCGGTGGTGCTGACACCGAACGTTGTTGAAAATCTGCCGCATGCGGTCAACTCATATGCCGAGGCGGTCGAGCGGGCCGCACCCGCAGTGGTCAACATTTATACGGCGCGTCTGGTGACCGAACGGATCCGCCCCAATGCCATCGAAGAGTTGTTTGGCGACACGAGCCCGCGCATCCGCCAGCGCCTGGAGCAGAGCCTGGGTTCAGGCGTGATCGTCGACAGCGTCGGACACGTGATCACCAATCACCACGTGATCGCCACCGCGGACCTGATCCGCGCGCAACTCGCGGATGGGCGGATGGCCGATGCCAAGATTGTCGGGCGCGATCCGGACACCGACCTCGCCGTATTGCAGCTCGACCTCCACAAAGACCTGCCGGTGATGCCGCTCGGGCATTCCGATCTGCTGCGCGTAGGTGACATCGTGCTGGCCATCGGCAATCCCGTCGGCCTTTCGCAGTCGGTCACTCAGGGCATCGTCAGTGCCACCGGGCGCGGCCAGCTGGGCGTTGCCACTTTCGAGAACTTCATCCAGACGGATGCGCCGATCAATGTCGGCAACTCGGGCGGCGCACTGATCAACGCCGACGGTGAGCTCGTCGGCATCAACACGGCGGTGCTCGGCAAGAGTCTTGGAGTCGAGGGCATCGGCTTTGCGATCCCGGTCAACCTGGTGCGCGGCGTGATGAGCGAGATCCTGTCCAAGGGCCGCGTCATCCGTGGCTGGATCGGCATCGTGCCCACCGACATCGATCAGATCGAGGCGCGACGTTTCAACCTGGCTCAGCCAGGCGTGGTGATCGCCAAACTTTACGAAGACAGCCCGGCGGCTGCGGTCGGCATGGAGCCGCGCGACATCATCCTCACCGTCAACGGCGCGAGCGTGACCAGCGCGCAGGACACGCTCACACGCATCGCCAAGGCCAAGCCGGGCGCAAAAATCACGATTACGGGTATACGCGGCACCGAACGCTTCAGCAGCGTGGTGCTGGTCAGCGAGAGGCCGAGAGGCCCCGGCTAGCGATTACTGCAGGCAGACCACCACGTTGGCGGCGTAGCTGCGCCAGTTGATCGGAATGACGAACGAGCGCCCGGTGGTGGCGGCGGCCGTGGCGGCATTGTTGCGGTCACAAACCGTCGGCGTGCTGATGACGAAATTGCGGCCGAAATCGCGGCGTGCGTTGCCCGAGATGGTGTTGGCGACTTCGCCGACCAGGTCGCGCACGTTCTGCTCACCGGTGTCCGTCTCGTTCATGCACATGAGCATGACCGACAACATGCCGCGCGGCGCGGTGAAGTACACCTTGCCTTCGCGGTTGCCGGAAATGCCGATGACGCCGGCGTAGTCCTGGACCACGGCCGACTTGTCGATGCACAAATAGGGTGAACCCACCGTGGCCGGATGCCCGGTGGCGGTCTCGAAGAAGTGCACCGTGCCCTGCACGAATGTTCGAACCTCTTCTGCGTCAAACATGTCTCTTACTCCCCAATCAACTCGGCGAGAGCTTCATTGAGCTGGTCGTCCGTAAACGGTTTAC
>DASYKM010000147.1:0-1619 GCA_035995425.1 Steroidobacteraceae bacterium | reverse complement strand
CGAACGCTCCACCAGCTGCATCAGCGCCATCGGGGCGTTGTCGCCCGGACGCGGCGCCATGTGCAGGATGCGCGTGTAGCCACCCGGACGCGCCTTGAAGCGCGGGCCGATGGTGTCGAACAGCTTGGCGACGATCTCGGTATCGCGCAGGCGCGAGAACGCGAGACGCCGATTGGACTCGCTGTCTTCCTTGCCGAGGGTGATCAACGGTTCGACCACGCGGCGAAGCTCTTTGGCCTTCGGAATCGTGGTGCGGATGGTCTCGTGACGCAGCAGCGACACCGACAGGCTGCGGAGCAGCGCGTGGCGGTGGGAGCTGTTACGCGACAGCTGCCGTCCGGAAAGGTGATGACGCATATCTTCTCTTCCTAACTAATAGCCGACTCTCGTCGGTTCAGATCATTCCGCGGTCGGCATCGTGCTTGAGACCGGCCGGCGGCCAGCCATCGAGACGCATGCCGAGCATGAGGCCGTGGCTCTGCAGCACTTCCTTGATCTCGGTGAGCGACTTCTTGCCGAGGTTCGGCGTACGAAGCAGCTCGACTTCCGTGCGCTGCACGAGGTCGCCGATGTAGTGGATGTTCTCGGCCTTCAAACAATTCGCCGAGCGCACGGTGAGCTCGAGCTCGTCGACGGGCCGCAGCAGCAGCGGGTCGAACTGCATCTCGGAAACCTTGGTGGAGGCTTCTTCTTCGCCCTGCAGGTCCACGAACACCGACAGCTGATCCTTGAGGATGCCGCCGGCGCGACGGATGGCTTCTTCCGCGTCGATGGTGCCGTTGGTCTCGATGTCGATGACCAATTTATCCAGGTCGGTACGCTGTTCGACGCGGGCCGCATCGACCATGTAGGTCACGCGACGCACGGGCGAGAACGACGCATCCAGCTGCAGGCGGCCGATCGGACGGCTCTGCTCTTCGAACGCAGCGCGATTCAGCGCCGGGCGATAGCCACGGCCACGTTCGACGCGCAGCGTCATCGTCAGTTCGCCGGCCTTCGTCAGGTTCGCGAGCACCAGCTCCGGGTTCACGACTTCGATGTCATGGTCCGTGTGGATGTCGCCGGCCGTCACCGGGCCCGGGCCCTTCTTCGACAGGCGCAGCTCCGCGCTGTCGCGCGTGTGCATCTTGAGAGCGACCTGCTTCAGGTTGAGCAGGATGTCGACGACGTCTTCCTGCACGCCTTCGATGGAGGTGTACTCATGGAGCACGCCTTCGATTTCGACTTCGGTGATCGCCGCGCCCGGCATGGACGACAGCAATACGCGGCGCAGCGCGTTGCCGAGCGTGTGGCCGAAGCCGCGCTCGAACGGTTCGATGACGACGCGCGCCTGGCGCGGGGCCGTGGGCTGCACCTTGACGACTCGGGGCTTGAGAAACTCGCTGACTGAACCTTGCATAGATACCTCAGGCGCTGGCGCGCCACTCTTAACCGGCTGAAGACAGCCGGTCCGAAAGAATTACTTGCTGTACAGCTCGACGACCAGGTTCTCGTTGATGTCCGGCAGGATTTCATCCCGTCCCGGCACCGACTTGAACACGCCGCGGAATTCCGTGCCGTTCACGTCCACCCACTCGGGCAGACCCACCTGCGTCGCGATCTGCATCGCGCTCTGGATG
>DASYKM010000146.1:0-6032 GCA_035995425.1 Steroidobacteraceae bacterium | reverse complement strand
CCAGAGGTAGTAATAGACGTGGCCGAGCTCGTGGTAGATCGTGAACAGGTCTTCCTCGTTCGGCCGCATGCACATCTTGATGCGCACGTCGTCCTTGTCGTCCATGTCCCAGGCGCTGGCGTGGCACACCACTTCGCGGTCGCGCGGGCGGGTGAGCATGGAGCGCTCCCAGAATGTCTGCGGCAACGATGGAAAGCCGATCGAGGTGTAGAAGCTCTCGGCGGACTTGGCCATGCGCACTGCATCCCACTTGTCCTTCTGCAGCATGCGATCCGCGGACTCGATGCTCGCGGCCGGATACGGCTTGAGCAGGTCGTCGTACACGCGGTTCCACTGCTGCGCCCACATGTTGCCCAACAAGTGCGCCGGGATCGGCTTGCCGTCCGGCACCTTGTCCTTGCCGTAGCGCTGTTGCAGGCGGCCGCGCGCGTAGCAGTGCAGGCCCTTGTACAGCGGCTCGACCTGGCTCCAGAGGCGGTCGGCCTCCTTTTCGAAATCCGCGACCGGCATGTCGTAACCCGCGCGCCACAGCACGCCGACATCGTCGAAACCCAGTTCCTTCGCGCCTTCGTTCGCGAGCTCGACGAAGCGCTGATATTTCGGTCGCATGGGCTTGGCGACCGAGTGCCAGCCGGCCCAGGCGTCGGTGAGCTCCTGGTAGTTGCGGCTCGTGGCGATGACCTCGCTGAGCTCATCGAGGTTCTTGCAGTCGGTCTTCTTGCCGTCCTTGTTCGTGCCCGGCGGGCAGTACTTGCCCTCGCCGTACATGGCATCGAGCTCGGTGGTGAGCTCGGCGAGCTCGCGGCGCTTGGCCGGATCGGACGGTGCCGGCGCACTCACGCCGAGCTTGATGAGCATGAGCGAACGCGCGCTGCTCGCGTCGATCTTGGCGTCGTCGTAGACCTTGGATTCCGCGGCCTTGCGGCTGAAGAATTCGAGATAGCGATCGGTGGCGCGCGCATTCAGGTACTGCGTGTCGACCGTGATGTCGGTGGCCTGCGTCCAGCCGGCGGCGTTGGCTTCGCGATTGAGGTCGATCAGGTCGTGGTTCACGTCGGCCACGAACCCGTCGACCTTGGGTGGCGGCGTGGTGCCCTTGCTGCAGGAGGCGAGCAGGCAGGCGGCGGCAATGGCCGCCGCGGCGCCGCGCAGGTAGTTAGCGTGGGTCATTTCGCATCTCCGATCCAGCCGCGCAGGGCGCGCGATATGAGAAGGATGACCACCCCGGCGCCGGCGCCGATCAGCGTCATCTTCACGAAGATGTCCGGCATCTGGTCGGCCTTCGCCGAGGCGAACTCGCCGCCGACCAGACCGGCGATGGTGTTGCCGATGGCCGTGCCAAGGAACCACGTGCCCATCATGCGGCTGACGAATTTCTGCGGCGCGAGCTTGGTGACGTTCGACAGGCCCACCGGCGACAGGCACAGCTCGCCGAACGTGTGGAATAGATAGGCCAGTATCAGCCACACCGGTCCGACCTTGCCGCCGGTGGAGACCACGAGTTTCGCGGCAAAGTACATGACGAGGAAGCCGACGCCGAGCAGCAGCAGGCCGAGCCCCATCTTGAGCGGCGCGGACGGATCGAGATTGCGCATGCCGAGCGATACCCAGATCCAGGCGAAGAATGGCGCGAAGATGAAGATGAACCACGGGTTCACCGACTGGTACCACGTGGCCGGATGCTGGCCGTCGGCGAACCAGCTGCCGAGGAACGAGCGGTCGGTGTAGTCGAAGGCGAAGGTATTGAACGTGGTGCCCTGCTGCTCGAAGCCACCCCAGAAGAGCACGGCGCAGAAGAAGAACACGATGATGACGCCGATCTTCTTCTTGGCCGCGGTGTCGAGACCGCTGAAGAACAGCACGTAGCCGAAGAACGCCACGGCGAGCGCGACCTGCACCGCGAACAGGCCGAGCGCGAGCTGGTGTTCGGTCGGCGGATTGCCGCGCGCGAACAGCAGCACGGCGACGGCGGCCGCGGCCGCGCCGATGCCGCCGAGCAATGTCCAGGTGCGCTTGCGTTCCGCCGGCGTCACGTTGGTCGGTGGCAGTCCGGCGGTGCCGAGATAGCGCTGCGAAAACAGGAAGTAGAGCGTGCCGAGCAGCGTCGCGACGCCGCAGGCGAAGAACCCCAGGCGCCAGTTGATCTTCTCGCCTAACAAGCCGCTCGCGAGCAGCGGCCCGACGAACGCGCCGAGGTTGATGCCCATGTAGAAGATGGAGAAGCCGGCGTCACGACGCGCGCCTGGCTGACCTTCGTACAGCGCGCCGACCACCGACGATACGTTCGGCTTCAGCAATCCGATGCCGAGCACCATGACGAACACACCGGAATAGAAGATCGACGGTGTCGCGGGAACGGCGAGGATGAAATTGCCGGCGGCGATGAACAGGCCACCGATGAAGATGGCCTTGCGCTGGCCTATCAACCGGTCGGCGACCCAGCCGCCGGGGATCGCCAGCAGATAGGCACCGCCGGCGAACAGCGCGTACACCGCGCCGGCCGTGGCGCCGTCGACGCCGAAGCCGGGGTTGGCCGCGAGCGTGGCCGCCGACAGGAACGGCATGAGCATCGAGCGCATGCCGTAGTAGGTGAAGCGCTCGAAGAACTCCACCATGAAACAGGTGACGAGACCGCGCGGATGTCCGAAAAACTTCTTCCCAGGGTCCGGCAACACGATGGTCGCCGCGGACGGATCGTTCATTTTTATAGCCCCGAATTTTTGTGGGCGCTGTTGCGCCGCGATGGCGCCGAGTCTGACTCAAGCGCACCGGCGCCAGCAAGGCGGGCGGGCCGGACGGTGAGGCTGCAGCGCCAAGGGGTGGGCGCGGCCGAACGAGCCTGCTATTTCGCCTCGGCTTCTTCCTTCTCGGCGGCCTCGGCCGCTTCGCGGCGCATCTTCTGCATGACGCGTGCCATCACCAGCCCGCCCTCGTAGAGGAAGTACATGGGGATGGCCATGATGCATTGTGAAATCGCATCCGGAGGCGTGAGGATCGCGGCGACCACGAAAATGCCGATGATCACGTAACCGCGATGTTTGGACATGCTCTCGACCTGCACTATCCCGGTGAGCACCAGCAGCACCACGGCCACGGGGACTTCGAATGCGATGCCGAAGGCGAAGAACATGGTGAGCACGAAATCGAGATAGCTGGTCATGTCGGGGATGTACTTCACGCCCTCGGGCGCGGTGCCCACCAGGTAGCTGAACATCAGCGGGAACACCACGATGTACGCGAACACCACGCCCACGTAGAACAGCAGCACCGAGGACACCAGCAGCGGCACGGCGAAACGCTTCTCGCGCCGGTACAGGCCTGGGGCGACGAACGCCCAGATCTGGTAGATGACCACCGGCATGGCCGCGAACAGCGATACGAAAAACGCCACCTTGAAGGGCGTCATGAACGGCGACACCACGCTGGTGGCGATGAGCGTGGTGCCCTCGGGTAGTTTGGCGAGCAACGGTCTCGCGACCAGCGTGAACAGCTCGTTGGCGTAGATGGCGGCCGGCACGAACGCCACCAGCAGCGCCAGCATCGCCTTCATGAGCCGGTCGCGCAGCTCGAGCAGGTGCGACATGAGCGTACCTTCGGCGAGGTTTTCGCTTTTCTTTTCGTCGCTCACGGGGTGGGGCGCGATTCTTCGTCGCGCGAATTAGTTAGATCGAGCTCGGTCTGTCCTCCGCCGTCGGGAGCGGGAGCGGTGGCGGCGGCGTGGGGCGCCTCGGCCGCGGCCGCCGCGGCGGCGCGCTGCGCCGGATGCATGTGATGATCGGGCGGGTAGAAGTTCTCCTCCGGCTCGGACTGCGTCGCCGCGGGCGGCGCGGGCGGCGGTGCGGAAGCCGCGGGTTTCGGCTCGAGCGAGGTGTCCAGGCCCGGGTCGATGTTCACCTTGGTTTCGAGGTTGTGCGCTTCTTCCTCGAGCTGATCGCGGAATTGCCGCGCCATGGCGCGGGCACGCCCGACCCAGCGGCCCACCTGCTGGGCGAGCTTGGGCAGCTTCTCCGGCCCCAGCACGACCAGCGAGAGCGCGAAGATCACCAGCAGTTCTGTGAATCCAACCTCAAACATGGAGTGCTCCGCGGCGCGGCGGTGGTCGGGAGCGAATAGCGAAGACGAGAGCGCCTCGGGTTAAACCTTGGTCTCGCTCTTCTCCGCATTCCGGGCCTTCTCGGCGTCGGAAAACTCGGCATCGGCCTTGAGTTGTTTGACCGACTCTTCCTGATCGCCCTCGTTCATCGACTTCTTGAAACCGCGCACGGCGGAGCCGAGATCCGAACCGATGGTCTTGAGCTTCTTCGCCCCGAAAATCAGCAGCACCACGACGAGGATTACGACGAGTTCTTTGAAACCAATGGGGCCCATGAGCCGCTCCTGTGGGCGCGCGAACGCCCCGAAAAATGACGATATTTAAGTGCCGAATGATAAGTCAACAGAGGTCCCAAACCTAAGAAAGTTCGGCCGAGGCGAGACTCCCATCACGCGATGGGCTGGTTGGTTAACTCTTTGTCATTCGGGGGCATTCTGAGCCAGAAAGTGACCGGACCGTCGTTTACGAGCGAGACCCGCATGTGTGCGCCGAACTCACCTCCGGCGACCTCGGCGTGCCCGGCGCGCGCCAGGCTCAGCAATTCCGCGAACAGTGCCCGCGCAGTCTCAGGCGCCGCGGCGCCGCTGAATCCCGGGCGCGTGCCTTTGTGGGTGTCGGCCGCGAGCGTGAATTGCGGCACGAGCAGCAGGCCGCCAGCGATGTCGCGCAGGGAATGATTCATCCGGCCGCCGAGATCCTCGAAGATGCGATAGCCGAGGACGCGCTCGAGCAGGCGGACGCCCGCCGCCCTGTCGTCGCCGCGCTCGATACCGATGAGCGCCAGGATGCCACGACCGATTTTGCCCACGGTGCGGCCTTCGACTTCCACCGCCGCTTCGCTGACCCTTTGGATGAGTGCTATCAATGTGCGCCGATTGTGCCCGGTGGCAATTGCGCGCCCAAGTCCTTAATATCGCGGCCTGTTTTTGGGAGCCTGGGAATCAATTCAGTCATGGCATTGCGCATTTCAGCTGTTGTGTTGTTACTCCTCGCGCCGCTGGCGTCAATGGCCCAGGCGCCGGCCGGTGACGCCAAGCGCGGCCAGGTGCTCGCGTACACCTGCAACGGCTGCCACGCCATCCCTAACTACAAAAACGTCTATCCGACCTACTCGGTGCCGAAGCTGCACGGCCAGCGCCCGGAATATCTGCTGGCCGCGCTCAAGGCCTACAAAAGCGGCGAGCGTTCGCACGGCACCATGCACTCGCAGGCCTCCTCGATGAACGAGCAGGACATGGCGGATGTCGCCGCGTACCTTTCCGGCCCCGAGGTGCTCACGGTGTCGAAGCACGACGTGCCCGCCACGGCGCGTCCCAAGGCCAGCGAGGTTTGCCTCGCCTGCCACGGAACCAATGGCGTCGGCATCACCGCCGACTACCCGACCCTGTCGGGCCAGCATCGCGACTACATCGAACGCGCGCTGCACGACTACAAGATGGGCGGTCGCAAGAACGTCATCATGGTCGGCATGGCCGCCACGCTCACCCGGGAAGACATCGAGCAGCTCGCGGCTTACTACGCAAGCCAGGAGCCGGCGCTGCAGGTCGTTCCGAAGAAGAAGTTCTTCTTCTCTTCGAACTAGTCACTTCGCGGCGAGCTGCTTCTCGAGGAACGCGGCGATGGTCCGCTGGTAGAAGTCGCGGTTGGCTTTCTTCTTGAACCCGTGGCCCTCGTCCTTGGCCGCGAGATACCAGACCTCGCCGCCGCGGGCACGGATCCGGGTCACCATCTGCTGGGACTCGCTGGCCGGCACGCGCGGATCGTTGAGCCCCTGCACCACCAGCAGCGGCCTGGAAATGCGCGCCGCGTTGGTCAGCGGCGAGATCCTCTGTAGATAGGCACGCATGCGCGGCAGGCGCTCGTCGCCGTACTCCGGGCGCCGCAGGTCGCGGCGATAGGCCGAGGTGCTCTCGAGGAAGGTCACGAAGTTCGAGATGCC
>DASYKM010000145.1:0-3136 GCA_035995425.1 Steroidobacteraceae bacterium | reverse complement strand
CGGGTTGGGATTCTCGTGAGAAGCCGCGCCGCCTTGCAGGCAGTTTGCGACGTTTGACGGCTTCTCACGAGAATCCCAACCCGGTACCTTCCCCCTTCGTCGAAGGGGGATCTGATGGAAAACGCGGAATCCGCACCCAATCCCAATAGGGATGGTGCGGTCAAGAAGGTCGTCATTGCCGGCGGTGGCACCGCTGGCTGGATGGCGGCGATCACGCTGTCGACGCATTTCGGCAAGCTGCTCGACATCACGCTGGTGGAGTCGGAGGAGATCGGCACGGTCGGCGTGGGTGAGTCCACGGTGCCGCCGATCGTCGCCTTCCACAACTTGTTAGGCATCGACGAAAAGCACTTCATGACCGAGTGCGCCGCCACCTTCAAGGTGGGCATCTGGTTCGAGAACTGGGCGCGCATCGGCGATCAGTACATCCACCCCTTCGGCCGCCACGGCCAGGCCACCTGGATGGCCGAGTTCCACAACTTCTGGCTGCACAGCGTCGCCAAGGGCTCGCAGGTCAACATCGGCGAGTATTGCTACGAGTGGTTAGCCGCGATGAAGGGCCGGTTCGCGCTGCGCGAGAACCCGCGCATCAACTACGCCTATCACTTCGACGCGGCGCTGTATGCGCGCTACCTGCGCAAGCTCTCCGAGCCGAAGGGCGTGAAGCGCGTCGAGGGCAAGATCAAGCAGGTGCGCACGAACGCGCAGACCGGCTTCGTCGAATCGCTCGAGCTCGAGAAGGGGCAGATCGTCGAAGGCGATTTCTTCATCGACTGCACCGGTTTTCGCGGCCTGCTCATCGAGGGCGCACTGCAGACGGGCTTCGAGGACTGGAACCACTGGCTGCCGTGCGACTCGGCCGTCGCGTTTCAGACGGTGGTCGACGAGCCTGCCAAACCCTATACAGCGTGCTTCGCGCACGAGGCCGGCTGGCGCTGGAACATTCCGGTCCAGCATCGCGTCGGCAACGGCGTCGTGTTCTGCAGCAAGTACATGTCGGACGACGAGGCGCGTCATCGTCTGGTGACGGACTCCGGTGGCAAGGCGGTGAAGGAGCCCTGGCTCCTGCGTATCAAGGCCGGGCGGCGCAAGAAAGCCTGGAACAAGAACGTGGTGTCGTTCGGCCTGGCGAGTGGCTTCGTCGAGCCGCTCGAGTCCACCAGCATCCACATGATCATGACCGCGGCGGTGCGTCTCGCGCATTTCTTCCCGTTCGACGGCGTGAAGCAGGCGATGGTCGACCGCTACAACGAGCTGTCGCGTTACGAGATCGAGCGCATCCGTGATTTCGTCTGCATGCACTACCACTTCACCGAGCGCGAAGACACGGCGTTCTGGCGGCACTGCAAGAGCATGGAGATTCCGGACTCGCTGCGCGAGCGCGTGGAGTTGTTCAAGCAGGGCGGCTACATCTACAAAGTGGATGGCGAGCTCATGACGGTCGACTCGTGGATCTCGGTGATGCTCGGACAGCGCATCAAGCCCGGGACCTATCATCATTTCGCGCGCATCAACGATCGCGAGCTCAAGGAATACATGACCAAGCATCGCGCGCACGTGGCGCAGATCGTCAATGCGTTGCCGGTGCACGCCGACTTCGTCAAGCAGTACGCGCCCGCCAGCGTCAACGCGTGGAAGATGTAGTGGTACCGGGAAGGGGTTCTCGGGGTTAGGCGATCGGAACGGCCTGCCTGCGCGACGCGCTTTCTAACCCCGAGAACCCCTTCCCGGTACCCCTATTCGTGCTTCCCCACTTTCCCTACCCGGCACCATGATCTTCCTGCTGCAGATGTTCGCGATCCTGACGACCTGCAGGCTGTTTGGCTGGCTGGTTCGCCGGTGGCTGCGCCAGCCGCAGGTCATCGGCGAGATGATCGCCGGCGTGGTGCTCGGTCCTTCGTTGTTAGGCCTGTTGGCGCCCGCAATCCAGTCGTTCCTGTTCCCGCCCGAATCGAAGCCGGTGCTGTACGTGGTCGCGCAGCTCGGCATCGGCCTGTACATGTTCCTCGTCGGGCTCGACTTCCGCAGCGATGACTTCAAGGCCAACGCGCCGAGCGCCGTGGCGGTGTCGATCTCGGGAATCGTGGTCCCTTTCCTGCTCGCCATCGCCGGCACGCCATTCCTGATGAGCATTCCTGGGCTCTTCGCCGGCGGTGTCTCGCAGTTCAACGCCACGTTGTTTCTCGGTGCCGCGATCGCCATCACCGCGTTCCCCGTGCTGGCGCGCATCATCCAGGAGCGCGGCCTCAACGGTTCGCTGATCGGTACGTTGTCGCTGTCTGCCGCCGCTATCGGCGACGCGATTGCCTGGTGCGTGCTCGCCGTCGTGCTCGCAAGCCTGGGTGCGGGGCCGAAGGTCGCCGTGATCGCGATCGTCGGCGGCATCGCTCTATCCACCGTGATGATCTTCTTCGGGCCGCGGCTGTTCGCGCCGCTCGGCCGCATCGCGCAGCGCGAGCAGACTGCGGGCGCGCCAATGAGCGCCACCGTGCTCGTGGCCGCGCTCATCCTGTTCACGTTGTCGGCGTACATCGCCGATGCCATCGGCCTGCACGCCGTCTTCGGCGGATTCCTGATCGGCACCGCCATGCCGCGCGGGGTATTCGCGCAAAGACTCCGGCAATCGCTCGAGCCTTTCACGGTCGTGTTCCTGCTGCCGGTGTTCTTCACCTACTCCGGACTCAACACGCAGCTCACGATGGTCAACACTCCGCTGCTGTCGCTGGTCGCGATTGCCGTGCTCCTGGCCTCCATCTTCGCCAAGTTCGTCGCTTGCTGGGCGGCGGCGCGTCTCTCGGGCCAGGATTCACGCAGCGCGCTCGGAATTGGTGCGCTCATGAATGCGCGCGGCCTCACCGAGCTCATCATCCTCAACATCGGATTGCAGGCCGGCATCATCGGGCCCGCGTTGTTCTCCATGCTGGTGCTCATGGCCATTGTCACGACGCTCATGGCCTCGCCCATGTTCGAGTGGGTTTACGGCCGCGACGCGCGCCGCCGCGGGGTGTTGCCGCCGCTGAAAGGTCTTCGATGAGCGGCCACTCATAGAAGGCGGTACCGGGTTGGGATTCTCGTGATTGGCAGCGCGCGCGCGGTCTTGTTGGTCGCTTCCGCTGCCAATCACGAGAATCCCAAC
>DASYKM010000144.1:0-3646 GCA_035995425.1 Steroidobacteraceae bacterium | reverse complement strand
CAGAACACACCAACACCCTGCGGGGCGATCAGCAGCGTGAGCCCGATGCCCACCGCGAGAAAATGCAATGGGAAATAGATGGCCCCCGCCTGGAGGGGACCTAACTTCAGTCCGAACGGTCGAAGAAGACGATTCATGACCAGCGGCATCATAGAACGAGACTTGGGCCGTAGCTTGCTGGCGACTCTTTGTTGTTTGCTCGTACCGGTGCATATTGTGGATCGAGTCTCAGTTGGAACATCGCGCCGAGGGGTTGCCGGGTGAAAAGCCACTATAAATTCAGGGTCTTGCTGTTTCCGGTGTTCGGCGTGCTGGCCTCCTGCGGCGGCGGCGACGACTTCAACGGGGGCAGTGTTGGTGGCGGCGGCGGCGGTGGCGGGAATGGCAATACCTGGCAATCGGGGGTTTTCCTGCCTTCCACCAATTTTGACGCCATGTGTGCGGCTCCCCGGGCCGGCACCAGTGACCGCCAGGGCACGGCCGCCGACGAGAACAACTGGCTGCGCTCGTGGACCAACGAGCTTTATCTCTGGTATGGGGAGGTCACGGATCGCGACCCGTCGCTGACCGCCACCGTCAACTATTTCCCGCTGCTCAAGACCGCGGCCACCACGCCCTCGGGAGCGCCCAAGGACAAATTCCATTTCACGTACAACACCGCTGTCTGGCAGTCGCTATCTCAAGGCGGTATCGAGGCCGGCTATGGAGCGGAGTTCTCCATCATCCTGCTCAGTCCTCCGAACAACGTCCCGCGTCGCATCGTGGTGGCGTACACGGACTCGGGCAGTCCCGCAGCCAGCCAATTCGCGCGGGGCGATGAAATCCTGCAGGTAGATGGCGCGGATGCCGTCAACGGCGGTACGCAGGCAATCGTCAACACGCTCAACGCCGGGCTGTTTCCAGCCGCCACGGGCGAAACGCACAGTTTCCTGGTCCGCAGCACCGCGGGTGCAACACGCACGGTGACGATCGCTTCCGCAAGCATCACGCACGTGCCCGTGCCGATCGTCACCACGTTCAACACCGCGTCGGGTCTCGTGGGCTACATCCAGTTCAACGATCACATCGCCACCGCCGAGACGCCGCTGAAGGATGCGATTGCGCTGCTCGACAACGCCAATGTGACCGACCTCATTCTCGACCTGCGCTACAACGGCGGCGGTTACCTCGACCTCGCCAGCGAGCTCTCGTACATGATCGGCAACCGGACGCTGACCAACGGTCGTACGTTCGAGAAGATCGTGTTCAACGACAAAAACCCGAGCCGCAATCCGATTACCGGCGAAAACCTGACACCTACGTTGTTTCTCTCGACCACGCAGGGTTTCGCGGGCGCGGGCACGGCGAATCAACCGCTGCCGTCGCTCGATCTCAACAGTGTCTACATCATCACGGGACCTGGCACCTGCTCGGCCAGCGAATCCATCATCAATTCGCTGCGTGGCGTTGGAGTCACGGTGTATCTCATCGGCTCGACCACCTGCGGCAAGCCGTATGGGTTCTATCCCAGTGACAACTGCGGCACTACCTACTTCACCATCCAGTTCCGCGGCGAGAACGCCGCGAACTTCGGCGACTACACTGACGGCTTCTCGCCGGCCAACACGGCCGCCAACAAAGGCACGTCGGTTCCCGGTTGTTCGGTGGCCGACGACTTCAATCACGCGCTTGGCGATTCCACCGAAGGCCGCATCGCCGCCGCGCTGAGTTTTCGCGCCAGCAACAACCTGACCTGCCCGGCCGCGAGTGGCATCTCCGTGCCTCGTCTCGCGAAGGCTTCGTTTGCCGGCAGCGAGGATCAAAGCCTGTGGGTTTCCAAACCCGCCGCGCGCCTCAATCGCATCGTCCGGCATTAGTGCGGACATCAACGCCGTAACCCGCCAGGCGAGTCCGGTTCCCAAACAAAAGGCCCTTCGGGGCCTTTTTCTTTTTCCTGCGACCTGAAACCACTCGCGTTTCCATCGCCACTCATTCACCGACACAGCCACTACACGGATTGTCGGAGAGCAGCCATGAATACAGGGACGTTGAATATGGGTTCGCGCAGGACGCGCGTTGTCAGAGTACTGCTGTTGCAGGCGGCGACCGCCGCACTGGTCGTCGCCTGCGGCGGTGGTGGATACGGTGGAGGCGGGAATAACCCTGCTCCCGCGCCCGCCCCGCCGCCCGCCGCGGTGATCCGCGATGCGCAGTTCATCGACGACACGATCGAAGGCCTGCGCTTCAGCGTGGTCGACGTCGGTGAAGGCACCACCAATGCCGCCGGCAGATTCCAGTTCGCCGAAGGCCGCAAGATCAACTTCCTGGTCGGCGGCGCCACCAACCGCATCGCCGTCGGCAGCGCCACGCCCGGTTACACCAGCGGCATCGTCTCCTTCAGCCTGCACGACCTCGCCGAAGTGCAGGCCGCCAACGGCGACGTCTATCTATCCAACCTGCTGCGCCTGCTGGCGCTGCTCGATGCCAACAACGACACCAGCGACGGCTTCCAGATCGATGCCGCCGCGATCACCGCGATCGGCGCCACTGTCGCCGGCACCAAGACGATCGATTTCGGCGCCAACCCCGCTAACTTCGGCGCTGACGCCACCATCACCGCGCTCGCGACGGCCCTGAACCGCACCCTCATCAGCGCCGACGAAGCGCTGGTCCGCTACCAGTTGCTGTTCCGGCAGTCGCGCTCGAGCAGCATCGCGCTCACCGGCGACGACAACCGCGCCGTGATCGTGAACCGCCAGAAAGCCAGCGTGTCGGTGATCAAGGTGCGCAACGGCGATGGCACCGACGCCTCGCAGCTTCTGGCCGAAGTGCCGGTGGGCAAGGAGCCACGCTTCGTCGCGATCTCGCCCGACGACAAGTACGCCTACGTCACCAACGCCTTCGACGGCACGTTGAGCGTCATCGATCTCACGGCCAACACGCCAGTAGCCGTGGGCGCCGCGATCAACATCGGCGTCGAGCCGCGCGGCATCGCCGTCACGCCGAACGGCACCTATGCCTTCATCGCCGAGAACACCGTCGGCGAAGTCGCGGTGGTGCGCTTGTCTAACTACGAAGTGGTGGCCAGCATCCACGTCGGTGGCAACCCGTATGCGGTCGCCATCAGCAACGACGGCGACAAGAACGACACCGACGAGCGCGTGTACGTCACGCAGCTCTTCGGCGAAGTCATCGACCAGGCCCGGCCCGACGGCTTCGACGACGCCAAGCAGGGCGTGGTCAGCTCATTCCGCGTCGGCGACGCCATCACCAATGCCGGCACTGGCGCCACGGTCACGCGCCTGCTGCTCAAGCCGCTGGCTTCGGGCTTCAGCGCCGACCGTCGCAACTTCTGCAAGCTGACGCGCAGTGCGCTGGAGATCGCCGGCACGGTGAAGTATTTCAACAGCGGCCCGGACGGCACCAACGGCACCGGCGCCGCGCAGCTCGTCAAGGAGACGTTCTGCCCGGACGTGGCCTCGACGAACACCGATCCCCTGGGCCCCATCGGCAAAGTCGCACAGAAGGTTTACCCCAACATGCTGTTCGGCGCGCTGCTGCGTGGCCCGCTTCTTTATATCCCGAACGTCGGCGCGCAGCCCGAGCCGCCCGTGATCTTCAACAACAACGTTCAGGCTCTCATGGGCGTGCTGAGCACGGTGACCAA
>DASYKM010000143.1:0-49625 GCA_035995425.1 Steroidobacteraceae bacterium | reverse complement strand
GCATTTCGATCACGAGCGGATCCCGGAGCGCATCGTGCATGCACGCGGTTCGGCGGCGCATGGCTATTTCGAGTGTTACGAGCCGCTGACCAAACTGACGCGCGCGTCCGTCTTCTCGGAAGCACGCAAGCGCACGCCGGTATTCGTTCGGTTCTCGACGGTCGCGGGCGAGCGCGGGTCGGCTGACACGGTTCGCGATGTGCGCGGTTTCGCCGTCAAGTTCTATACCGACGAAGGCAACTGGGATCTCGTCGGCAACAACATCCCGGTGTTCTTCATCCAGGACGCCATGAAGTTTCCCGACCTCGTTCACGCGGTGAAACCCGAGCCGCATCACGGTATGCCGCAGGCAGCGAGCGCGCACGATACTTTCTGGGATTTTGTTTCGCTGATGCCCGAATCCGTTCACATGCAGACCTGGATCATGTCCGACCGCGCCATTCCGCGCAGTTACCGCATGATGCAGGGCTTCGGCGTTCACACTTTCCGTATGATCAACGAACGCGGCGACAGCGTTTTCGTGAAGTTTCACTGGAACCCCGTGGCGGGCACACATTCACTAGATTGGGACGAAGCCGTGAAATTGTGCGGTGCCGACCCGGACTTTCATCGCCGCGATCTGTGGGAAGCCATCGAGGGCGGCGCATTTCCGGAATGGGAATTGGGTTTGCAGATCTTCAGCGAAGAGGACGCCGAGAAATTCAGTTTCGACGTACTCGATGCCACCAAGATCATCCCCGAGGAATTGGTTCCTGTGCGTCCTGTGGGGCGCATGGTGCTCAACCGCAATCCCGACAATTTCTTCGCGGAAACCGAGCAGGTGGCCTTCTGCACCGCGCATATCGTGCCGGGCCTCGACTTCTCCAACGATCCGCTGCTCGCAGGGCGGATTCATTCTTACGTCGACACGCAGATCTCGCGACTCGGCGGACCTAACTTCCACGAGATTCCCATCAACTCGCCGGTTGCGCAGGTTCACAACAACCAGCGCGATGGCATGCATCGCCAGGCGATTCCCCGCGGCCGCGTTGCCTATGAACCCAACTCACTCGGCGGCGGCTGCCCGTTCCAGGCCGGCGCGCGTGGATTTACTTCCTTTCCCGAGCCCATCGCCGAAGACAAGGTGCGCGGCAAGCCCGAAAAATTCGCCGATCACTACACGCAAGCCGCCCTCTTCTACAACAGTCAGTCGCCGATAGAGAAGGCGCACATCGTGCGCGCCTTCCGCTTCGAGCTCACCAAGGTGCAGGTCCCGGCGATCCGGGCGCGGGTCGTGTCACAACTGGTCAATGTGGACGCAGGCCTTGCCAAAGCAGTCGCGGATGGTCTCGGCATCGAAGTTCCAGATGCCCAGCCCGCGGTCCGGCCCCGCAATCTCAGGCCCGAAGTAAAGAATTCTCCAGCGCTATCTTTGTCAGCTCGACCCGGCGACGGCAGCATTCGCACGCGTGCCATCGCCCTGCTCGTTGCCCCGGGGGTCGATGGCGTTTCGCTGGATGCGATGCATCGAAAGCTCTCCGCCGAAGGGGCCGTGCCGCGCTACGTAGGACTGCGACTTGGAACTGTAAAGACTGCAGGCGGCAAAGATATCGACGTGGAAGTCACGCTCGAGACGGCGCCTTCGGTGTTGTTCGATGCCGTGGTGATCCCCGATGGCGAAGCTGGCGTGACGGCCTTGGCGGCTTCGGGCCATGCGCTCGAATTCGTGAAAGATCAGTTCAGGCACTGCAAGACCATCCTGGCGCTGGGCGCCGGAGAGAAACTGCTGGCCGCAGCCGGGATTTCGAAGGCGCCCAAAGCGGGCGGCGAAGATCCAGGCTTGCTGAAGTTTGCGAACGCGAACCAGGCGGCGGCGCCATTTGTCGCGGCCCTTGCGAAGCACCGCCACTTCGAACGGCAGAGCGATCCACCCATCATTTGAGGGTGAGGCCCGATGCAACGAGCAGGCGAGAACACTATTCCACGATGATGGTCTCGCTCATTTGCGGATGCATCGAGCAGGCGATTCGATAGACGCCTGCCTTGGCAAACGTGTAGCTGTAACTCTGCCCGCCGTCGAGCGCGCCGGAACGAAATGCCCCCGCGGCGTCCATGACCGTGTGTGCGTCGTCGTCCTTGTTGGTCCAGGTGACGCTGGAGCCGGCGGCGATCTTGAGCGTGGCGGGAACGAAGTGGTAGTTCTCGATGCTCACCGCAGTCTTTGGCGCGGGCGGCGGGGCGGCGGATGCACCGCAGGCCGCCAGCCAGCCTGCCATTCCGGCGAGTGCGAGCCGGGTCATTGCGCACCATCGAGCGTGGTGTCGTTCAACGCCAGTGAACGCGAATGTTCGATGAAAGACACGGTAGTCAGGCCTAACATCTGTCGCAACCGCTCGGGCGGAACCTTCATTGGCCCGGGCCCGGCGGCCTCACCACCGACGGGCTGCGGAAATGCCGTCGATCGCGCCGTGTGGAAAGTCAGGTTGCCTTCCACCTTCTGCACGATCTGGTGGATGTGACCGTTGAGTACTGTTACAGAACCAAAGCGCCTCAGCTGGGCAAGTAGCGGTGCTGCGTCGCCCGTGCCCCACCCCCACGGCTCATATACCGACCACAATGGCATGTGCGCGAACACGACGATCGGTGTACTCGCCGAGCGATGCATGAGATCCGCCATCGCCCACGCCAGCTGCTGCTCGCCGAGCGTACCCAGGCCTCCGCTTTTGAACTCCATGACGTTGACCAGTGCCATGAAATGCACGCCGGCGTGATCGAAGCTGTAGTAACCCTTGTTGTTGGAAGCCTTGCCGAAGCGCGCGAAATACTGCGTGGCGCCCGGGTCGGTGGTGTCGTGTTCGCCGGGAACGGTGTGCAGCTCCGTGACGCGCAGGCGCGAAAGCAGCTGCTGAGCCTCGTCGAACTCCTCGGCCTTGCACAGATGCGTAATGTCGCCGGTGTGGATGATGAGTGCCGGCTGATCGGCCATCTCATTGACGATGTCGATGGTGCGATTGAGCGTACCGGCGACGTCGGGGTTGGCGTCCTTGTTGAAGCCAATGTGCGTGTCGCTGATCTGCACGAACAGCGGATTCAGCGAAGCGCGCTTGGACTTGCTGTCAGCAGCCGCGAGTGCGAGATCGATGGGCGTAAGCACGCCGCCGGCCAGTGCAAACAGGGTTCCGGCGGTGCCGAAGCCGAGACACTTGAGCGCGTCACGGCGCGTGTGCCTGTCGTTGGTGGTCATGTTCTCTCCAGGTGGGGTCGGGAGAGGAGACTCGCGCTGCGGCGGATTTATTCCCTACCGCGGAGCGGCGCGTTGTTCGGCAGCCGCCTGCGTCCGTATCAAACTCTCGAGTGCGGTGAGCTCGCTCCACGCGCTATCCGATATTGCGCAGTACGCCACATCCCCGACCTGCCAGAACAGCAGGTGGTAGCCCTGCCGCGTCGTCGTGCCCGGCAGTGAGAGCCGATCTCCGGGCCACGAAAAAACGTTCACCACGTGTGCACCGTGCCGATACACCATGACCGCGGCGCGCCGGCCGGACAGTTCGTCGACACGGCCGCCGGCGAGCGAAAACCCGTTTGCGCGAAAATCTGACACGGTGGGTGAAACATCCGCGCGGCCCGCGAACCACGGCTTCACCGTGTGCTGTTCACCGGAGATCACCGAGATCAGATGATCGCCCGTGAGCGAATGCAGGTGCGCCGCCAGCAGATCGTCGATCAACGGAGCCGACGCCGCAGGCACGAGCACGAACAGCACCAGTACCGCGGCCGCCGCCGCGGTGCCCAAACCCGCGAAGGCGCCTGACCAGAATGCAGCGGATCGCCAGGAACGCGGCCGCGCACGCGGCGCCACCGCGACGGACTCCTCGTCGAGCAACGCATCGACGCGGGCGCGCAGCCGCGCCGGCGCACGAAGGTGCGGTGCGGGACGCAGCGCAGTCCTCGTGAGCTCGAGATCAGCCAACAGCCCCCGGCAACACGCGCAGCCACGAAGGTGCTCCTGCATCGGCGCAACCTCGCCCGGGTCGAGCTCACCGTCGAAGTACGCGTGTACCCGCAAGACTTCCGGGCAATTCATGCGAAGACTCCAGGTTTGTCCGCCGTGATCGCCTTCAACGCAGTACGCGCGCGTGCCAGGCGCGACATCACCGTGCCGATCGGAATCTCCAGCACACGCGCGATATCGCCATAGCTCATTTCCTCGAACTCCCGCAGCACCAACACTTCACGATGTTCCGCGGCCAGCGCGGCCAGCAACCGCGCGACGGTGCGGCTCGCATCGCGCTGGAGGACGGCATCTTCGGGCCCGGGTTCCGGCGTCACGAACTCCTCACAGTCCAGCGGCACAAAGGAACGACGTCGCTGCTGGCTCATCGCGGTGACGTGGCAATTGCGCACGATGGCAAAGAGCCAGGCGCGCGCGTCGCCGCCCTGAAACGCGTCGAAGCCGCGGAACGCACGTAGCAGCGCCTCCTGCACGACGTCGTCGGCATGGCCGGGCGCGGATGACAACCAACGCGCGAAGCGATACGCCGCATCGAGGTGCGACAGCACCTGCGCCTCGAATCGCCGACGTTTGTCAGTCATTGCTCAGCCAGGAATCTAGCGCCACGATGCTCCGGACGACCTCATGGGAGAGAAGACTCCTCGGACCGTCAGTTTATTCCTCAAACATCTTGCTTGCCGCTCGTTCCGGGCAGCATTGAGGGTCGAAAGACCGGTTGCCGGCGCGTTTGCCTACAGCGTCATGCTCGAAACGAACCAGTTGCCGATCGTGGTGGCACTTCACGTCACGACCAATATCCTGCAGGACAAGCTGCTGCGGACTTCGCCCGATTCATCGCTGTTCCACGCGACCTTCGCGCGCGAGGTCGTCGACGCAGATCGCATCTCGACGTGGGCTGCCTTGGCGCTCATCAACACGCTGGCGGTCATCGGGACTATCGCCTGGTCGCGGCGCAGATTCGCATCGGCGCGTTAGTTCTCTCCGGGAATGACGCGTTCCCAGCTGAACGGACCAAAGCTCGTCGAAGTCATCGCGTTTTTCGCGTGTGGATTGACGGTCAGCCCTGGCACGCGCGAACGCGGCATCGAGCCAACGCAACGGCGGCAGTTCGTTGCGCCACTTCCTGGATCTGCGTGGCTGACTTCACCGCGCAAAACGCCGCTGGCTATTGTGTACCAACGGGGAGCGAAAGCACCCCCTACGCAGACCGGCTGCGATATGCAGCGAACAATTCCGACACCAACACGCCGTCGATCTTCATGTGGGAGAGATTCGCGTTCTCGATCGATACGTGAGTCAGGTTGATGTTCGAGAACGTGGCATCGCTCAGGTTGACGTTGGTGAATGCGGCCTTCTGCAGGTTTACATCATCGAAGCGCGAACCGGTGAGGTTCGCATCGTGGACATCGAGTTCTTCGCGGACCTTGTGCAGTTTCATTTCAGCTCCCGGCCAATCTGGATGAGGGCGATGAGCGCCCGCCGTGCGCTCTCGACGTTTCTTTCTCCCACGCGCGCGGTCAATACTTCGTCGATGCGGACGCGCGCCGCGCCCTGCACCTTCGCGGCTGCTCGCCCGCGCGAGGAAAGCGCGATCGTGAGACGGCGCCGGTCTTCCGCATCTACATTTCGCTGCAGATAGCCACGCTCGACCAGCGTGTCCACGAGCTGTCCCGCAGCCTGCTTTGAAAGACGCAACTGATCGATGAGCCCGCCCAACGGATGATCGCCGGCGAGCGCCAGTCCACCGATGACATAGAGACCATTCTTCGGAATGTCGTCGTAACCCGCCTTGGCGAGAGCGGCGCGCATCGCGCCGCCGTATGTGACGAGCGCGTGGCGCAGCAGCGCAGGCATTGAAACCGGATCGGGCGGCTCTGGTTGCGGCATGCGCGGACCATAAGCGGCTTCGCATCAGTAGTCAATAATCAATACTATCCATATTACGGACGTTCCCGACAGAGGGGCAGCAAACTAGTTCAGTGCGGACGGATTGCGCAAGATGAGCATGGCCGCCATCGTCTGCGCCACGTAGTCGGGGTCGTTCTCGTACCCCTTGGCGACGATCCGCCACACATCGCGCGCACCGGTTTCTTCAACTCCCTCATCGACGCACCGGTTCCCGCAGTTATAGGCGAGCAATGCCAAGCCCCAATCGCGATAGCGCGAATACTGCGCCGTGAACATGCGTAACGCCGCGGCGGTTTCCACCGCGGGATCGAGCCGGTCATCCTGGCCTGCGTTCACCGTCAGAGCGAAACGTCGCGCCGTCGGGCCGAGGAACATCCACAATCCAGCGCCAACGCGCGGATTTCCTCCCTGCTCGAGATTGCGATATCCGGATTCCACCAACGGGACGGCGAGCAGATCGATCGGCAGATCGTTTTCCGCGATCTTCGTCGTCATCATCGCTTCGTGTTCCCGCATCCGGTTCAGGCTCGCGCGCAGGTACTCGCGACCATCCGGCGTCGCGAGCAGCCGATTCAGTTGCGCGACCACCGCTTCGTTGACGGGAATTGATATTCCACCGGCCGGCGTCGTTGCCGCCATCTGCAAGGCACCGTCAAGGGAGATGCGCCGGTCCTGAATCGTGACCGCGGAAGCGATGGCGACGATGTACATGAGCATCATCGCGACCACGCTCATCGCCAGCACCCAGGGGCTCCGCAGACAATGCGTGGGTCGAGCCAGTAATGCGCCCACTCGTCGCTGGAGAAGCTTGCGGCCCGAATTGCCATTCATGCTGGCGCTCAATCGCATCGGCGGCGAACCCATCGACTGCTCGGCAATCCAGACCAGCGAACGACAGTAGGTTCTCGGAGAAATGCCGCGGCGTCTAACAACCGCGGCATCGCAGGCGAACTCCTGCAGTTCCTGGATACTCCGCGCCAGCACATGGGCAGCCGGATTCCAGAAGAACAGCGCTTTGAGAAGCGGGTACAGATACAGCCACACGGTGTCGTGTTGCCGGTGATGCTGCATTTCGTGGCGAATGGCCATCTGCAACTCGCGATAGCGAAGCAACAAGGCCGCGGGAATGACGACGATGCGCCCCCGCGGAATCCACACCGAGAACGGCACGCGCACGCGATCGGATACCAATAGCTCGATGCCGCGATGACGCCGCCAGGTCTGCGCACCGACGACGATACGGACGATGGTGGAAGCGTCCAGCACCAATCGGATCAGCAGCGTGAGCATTCCGGCCGCAAACAAGGCCGCGGCGGTGCCCTTTGCCAGGCTCAACGATATCGACGCAACCGCAGGTGAGCCGCCACGCATGCTTGGCGCGGACCACACCTGCAGGGTGTGTGGCATGAGATCGGCAGATGCGGGCAACCGGATCAACGGCAACAACAACGCGGTGATTGTCAGCCCGTAGCCGATCCAGAGAAGGTGTCGATACGCAATCGGCTGCCGCATTCTTCTGCTCACCCACCTGAGGGCCGACAACAGGACGACGGCGGCTATCAACAGCGCGTTGACACAACAGTAGATATTGACCAACGGCAGCGACACCATGTCAGCGCTCCCGTTTGCGTAGCAAAGACTTGATCTCGGCCATCTCTGCCGAGGTGAGCGTCTCGCTGTCGAGCAGATGGCGCACCAACAACGATGGCGCGCTCTCGAACACATTGTTGAGCAGGTGCTTCAGGCTGCGCGCCTGGTAGATTTCCTTGGAAATCGACGCCGCATACAGGTGGCCACGGCCTTCGCGCTCACTCGTTACATAGCCCTTCTGTTCCAGTATCCGCACGATCGTCGAGATGCTGGTGTACGCCAGCTCGCGCGCCGGCTGAAGCTGCTCGCGGACTTGCGCCACCGTGCAAGGACCGATGCGCCAGATGACGTTCATCATCTCCAGCTCCACGGCGGTGAGCGGCTTCGAGTGCTGGCTGCTTCGGGCAGTTCTCTTCATGCGGTGGATATTAACTAAGCGCTTAGTTACGATGCAACTAAGTATTTAGTAACTCCAATTGGCCCATGACCACCGCACCACTCGAAAAATCCTTCCCGGCAGGCAGTCGCATACCGAGCATCGACGTGCTGCGCGGCCTGGCGGTCATTCTCGTGGTGCTGCATCACATCCACCTTCGCTTCAAGCTCAACCACTTCGACGTGGCCACGCTCCTGCCACAGCCGGTCGGCCAGGTGTTTTTCTGGTCCGGCTACTACGCGGTGATTGCGTTCTTCGTCATCTCGGGATTCCTGATCACCAGTCTGTCGCTGCGCCGGTGGGGCACGCTCGACAACATTTCGCCGCCCGCCTTCTATCGCCTGCGCGTTGCGCGCATTCTTCCGTGCCTGCTGCTCCTGCTGGCCGTACTGAGTGCGCTGCACCTGGCCGGTTGCGCCGATTTCTTCGTCAATCCCGAGCGCGCGTCACTGACTCGCGTGCTGGTCGCCGCGTTGACGTTTCACATCAACTGGCTGGAGGGAACGCGCGGCTATCTACCTGGCAGCTGGGATGTCCTGTGGTCGCTTTCGGTGGAGGAAGTGTTTTACCTCGGGTTTCCGCTGCTATGCCTGGTGCTGCGGCGCGAACGATGGGTATTGCTGGGCATGGTGGCACTGATCGTCATTGGCCCGGTCAATCGAACGATGCTCGAGGGCCGTGAGCCGTGGAGCGAGTACGCGTATCTGTCATGCATGGACGGCATCGCTTTCGGTTGCCTGGCGGCATGGATTTCGGCGCGAACGCGGACGAGTCGCCCGGTTTTGCGAGTCGCGATGGTCCTCGGTGTTGTCGCGGTAGCGCTGGTGCTCGTTGTGTGCCGGACACCGGCATTCGATCCGGGTCTTTCCAAGGTTGGACTGGATGTCACGATCCTGGAGCTGGGAGTGGCACTGATGCTCTACGCGCTGGCCAATGGCGTTGGCACTCACGCGCTGTCCCGAGGCACCGGCCTGATCCAGCTCGTCGGACGCAGCAGCTATGAGATCTATCTCACGCACATGTTTGTCGTGTTGGGATTGATGCATCCCTTCAAGGCATTGTTCGGCGCGTCGCCACGCGGCTCGACGTATCCGATCGCCTACCTGATCATGCTGGCGCTCAGCATCGTTCTCGGCGTTGCGGCATCGAGGTGGTACTCCGAACCTCTCAATTTCAAGCTGCGCCGTCGATGAAGCGTCAGTGCGACGGCTATCTAGCCGGCACGTAGAGGCCATCAAACTGCACGGTCCACTCTTCCTTTCCGCTCAGGCTCGATTCCCACAGCTGGCGCACCTTGCCGTCCGGCAGCGGCGTCCAGGTGATGCGATGTCGAGTCGCTGGCCCTTTCGCTGTGGCGGGACGCTCGCCTACGAGACGCATCGCACCGTCCAGGAACTTGCCGGCGAGATTGAGCGCGCCGCCGCTCCGGTCCACCCAGGTCTGATGCCATAGACCATCGGCGCGATCATAGAAATTCAGGCTCTTGCCTGCGCCACCTTGCGCGCCGACCCAGTTCTCGAGCAGCGCGCAGCCGTCGAGAATCCGCTCGATACTATTTGTGCCTGCCGGCTTGCCGTTCTCCGTGACCTGCCAGCGGCCGATCCAGAAATCGAACTGATGCATCACCGGATCGCCGCAAGCGGCTTCTGGCTTTTCATCGGCATTCGCCAAGCAGGACGCACACGCAAGCAACGCGACGCCGACCGCGACTCCAGATTTACTTTTCATGTACTCCTCCGAATGCGGACAGCGTCGGCGGTGCGCCACGGCGCGTCAATGGAGCTTATTACGGCGATTGCTTTTTCTTTGAACGAGGCTCGCCCGAAATAATCAGCTGGCTGTTCGGGTCTATGCCTCGAAGGCTGACCGCCGTACGGCAGCCAATTTGGAGGGAGTCCAGATGTCCATTGAAGATGCAGTCGGTCCTGTTCTCGCGGCCGTTTTCCTGCTCGGCATGTCGCTCGAATTCATCTGGCCGCGCGAATCACAGCCCAAACGACACCTGTGGCGGCTGGTCGGCGTCGGCTTCTTTGTGCTCAACGGCTTCATCAACGTGGTGCTGCCGCTGTTCCTGCCGGTGGAATGGGTCGCCACACACAGCCTTATTCCCGGCTACAGACTGGGCATTGGCGGCGGCTTCGTACTGGGATTCCTCGTCTGGACCTTCATCTACTACTGGTATCACCGCAGCGAACATCGCTTCGACTTGATGTGGCGCGGCCTGCATCAGTTGCATCACAGCCCGCGTCGCGTGGATGCCGCGGGCTTCGCCTTCGCCCATCCCTTCGACGTCATGGCGCAGACCGTGCTGACGCTCGCCGTGTTGCTCGGCGTACTCGGGCTCGATCCAGCCGCGGCGGCACTGGTCGGCCTGTATGCCGCCATCGCCGAGCTCGTGCAGCATCTCAATATCCACACGCCGCGCTGGCTCGAGTGGTTCATGCAGCGGCCCGAAGCGCACCAGCGCCATCATGAATTCGGTCAGCATGCCGGCAACTATGCCGACTGGCCGGTGTGGGACAAATTGTTAGGCACCTACCGCGCGCCGGCGCGGGCGCCGCTCGAATATGGGTTCAGCGAGCCGGCGTCTCGCCGCTTCGGCGCGATGCTCGTGTGTCTCGATGTGAACAGGACCGAGGCACCCATTGTTCGACATGACTAGGGTTCGACATGACCAGGGTTCGACATGACCAGGGTTCGTCATGACCAGGAATCGTGTTCCGCGACGACTTGATAGCCGTCCGGATCGACAAACGTTCGCCCGCGCTGATTCCAGTATGGCCGGCCTCGACATCCCGGCGCCTCATCTCATGGCGTGGACCACCGTCGCGATCGAAGTCGTTGCCGGCGCCGCGGTGTTCTTCGGCGCGTTCGTCTCATTGATGAGCGTACCAATGGTCATCGTGCTGCTGGTGGCGATCGTCAAAGTCCACTGGCAGTTTGGTTTCAGCTCGATCAAGTTTCTGGCGGTCACCATCGACGGCCCGCAGTTCGGCAAGCCCGGCGTCGAGTGCGACCTCCTCTACCTCGCGGCCATCGCCGCGCTATGCATCGCCGGTCCCGATCCGTGGTCGCTCGATTTCTGGAGACGGGCGCGTAGCCGGTCTTCATTTCGATAGCGCCTTCGCATCCGGTTGTCGCCCGAGGAAAGTGCTATTGCAGATATCCGACCACGAGACGGGTGGCCTCGTCGACGAGTGTGCGAACCGTTTCATCGGAGAGCATTTCAGAGCGGTGCAGGACCGCTAGGTCCAGGTCGACCTTGCGAAGTTCGTCGCCATGGCGATATCCGCGGGCTGGCGCCTTTGCCTTTCGGGAAATCGGCGATCGACTAGGTAGCCCGCTGATCTTTCTGAATCATCGCGGAGGTGATTTCGAAGATTGGGATCCGGCTTTTGTCGACGGACTGGCCGCACACCACCGGGTCACCATTTTTCGATTACCACGCGGTTGGCGGGTCGGCGTACACGGCGGAGCCCAGCATTTCGGAACTGGCCCTCGATGCCATCAAATTCATCGGCGCACTCGGGTTGAAACTCGTCGACCTGGTGGAATTTTCAACGATTCCTGGCCGGAACTGCACGGGATCATCTCCAACATTCCAATGGTCCCCAGCCATGCTTCCACCAGCTGCGGCCATTGGGTGATCGGGAACTTGCCCGGTCGCAGGCCGAAGGCGTGGCCGCCGTGCGCATACAGGTGCATTTCCGCAGGGACGCCGGCTTTCTGCAGCGCGGCGTAATACGTTAGCGAGTGCTTCACGGGATCCACCGGATCATCCTCGGCGTGCAGCAGGAAGGTAGGCGGTGTGTCGGGGCGGACGCGGATGTCCGGACGCAAGATGAGGTCCGTCCCGGGCGTCCACAAGTGGCCGGGATAGAGAACAATTGCGAAGTCCGGTCGGCAGCTCAGCTCGTCGGCGGCATCCACCGGCGGATACGTCCGCTGCGCGAAGTGCGTGCTGACCGCAGCGGCGAGATGCCCGCCGGCGGAAAAGCCGATCACGCCGACTTTGTGCGGGTCGATATGCCACTCCGCGGCGTGCTGGCGCACCAGTCCTAGCGTTCGCTGCGCATCCTGCAGCGCCGTCTGCACCTTCGGGTAGTAGCTGTGTCCGTCCTTCATCGTCGGGCCCGAATCAGGCACGCGGTACTTCAGCAACACGCAGGTAATTCCACGCGAGGTGAGCCAGTCGCAGATCTCCGTGCCCTCCAGATCCATGGCCAGGAATTGGTAACCCCCGCCGGGAAATACCACCACCGCCACACCGGTGTTGCGACCCTCGGCCGCATACACCGTCATCGTCGGCACGCTGACATCGTTAGCCCTGGGCCACCACTCGCGTCCCGCGGGTGGACCGACAGACTCCGGTTTCGGGTTGGGCATCGCATCGGGAACCGCGCCGGGCCAGATCGGAGTCTGCACATGGCCGGGTGACGGTTGCCAGACGTCTGCTCGTGCCTGTGCCAAGGAGTGGACGAGCAGAAGCGCGACTGCAAGAGAGAATCGGCGGACGGCTGAGCTGGCAAACAATGTGGTACCGCGGATGGGGAAATACTCCCGCTCCAATGGCCGCTTTTTAACACGGCATTCGACAGGCGACTACTCGAAAGATCGACGACTCGCTCTGCATCTTTGCTCACGGCACGGCAATCGTCCCCCTGCAACCGGATTGCGCCATGCCAAGTCTCAAGCGTCGCTCATACCGAGCTCAGGACGTTGGAGGCCGCATGCGGATCATTTTCAGGACGTTTCTCTGCTTCGCCATCTGCCTGTGGCCGATCAGTGCGCTGACAGGAACACAAACAGACGTCGACAAAGTCGTTCGACAATGGATGGACGTCAACCATGTGCCCGCCATCTCCATCGCCGTCGTTCGACACGGAAAGCCGGTATTGGAAAAAGGATATGGGATCGCGAATCTCGAATGGTCAACGCCCGCCACCGCGACCACCGTCTATCAGCTCGCTTCCGTGACGAAGCAGTTCACGGCGACCGCCGTGATGCTGCTGGTGGAAAGTCGCGCACTCTCGCTCGACAGTACGGTGACCGCAATTCTCCCCGACTCTCCCGCGAGCTGGAAAAGCATCACTGTCCGACATCTGCTGAATCACACTTCCGGCATCAGGAACTATTCGACCGCGGAGATAGCCAGCAATCCACGCAAGGATTACAGCCGGCAGGAGATTCTGGCGCTGATCGAGGCCGCGCCGCTCGAGTTTGCGCCAGGGGATGAATGGCGTTATTCGAACAGTGGGTATTTCATCCTGGGACTCATCGTCGAGAAGGTCTCAGGGAAGGACTACGACACTTTTCTTCGCGAACGCATCTTCTCGCCGTTGGGAATGAGCGCGAGCCGCATGGACAACTTGCGGGAAGTCTTTCGCGAGCGCGCGTCCGGTTACACCTGGACAGGTGACAAACTGCTCAACGCGGAACATGTCAGCCCGACGCAGCCGTTCGCGGCGGGCGCTTTGGTGGCGAGCGCGTCCGACCTCGCGAAATGGGATGCCGCACTTCACTCCGGCAAACTTTTAAGGGCGGACACCCTGCGTCAAATGTGGGCTCCTGCAAAACTCAATGACGGCAGCACCGCCAACTACGGTTTTGGGTGGAATACCGGCACTTACAGGTCGCGCGCACGCATCGCGCATGACGGAGTCATACAAGGATTCTCGAGCTACATCGCCCGATATGTCGACGACGGGGTGACGGTGGTGGTGTTGATGAACAAAGATGGTGAGCAGCCGGAGCAACTGGCGAATGTCGTTGCGGCGCTCTATCTCCCGGCGCTGCGAGAAAATGCGCCCCGGCCTATCGCCGACGATGACCCCATGTTGACGCGGCACCTGCGCCTGGTCATGCAAACGGTTGCGACCGGAACAGGAGATCTGGATTGGTTCAGCGCCGAGGGTCAGAAATTGTTTTTCCCGGACCGGATAAAGGAAGGTAAGCAGATCTTTGGCTCTCACGGCGATCTGCAGGCGTTCGATCTCATGGAGAAGTCAATCGAGGGTTCCGACACTGTACGCGGCTTTCGGGCAGTGTTCGGCACCATGCCATTGCGCACGAAGCTCACCCTCGATGGTGCGGGAAAGATCTCATCGATATGGGTTGGCCCGGAGCCGTGATGCGGTCGCCCTTTGATCGCACGTCTACAGCGACCGATGGGCATAGCTCAGCGCCCGCGTAATCTGCCACACGCCATCCTTCTCTCTCCAGACGGAGGTGAACTCGCCCACGCCTTCGCAGGTGACGGGCGTGTGGCAGAACCGATGCGTGCCAAGAGCCATGGCGCCATATCCCGGAATCGGAAACACGCGAAAGCTTCCGAGGTCGAGCTCACGCCTGAACTGCCCACACACGTTCTTTTTTGTATTGGCCATCAACGCGTCGACGCCGAGCGTCACACCACCCAGGTCGTGGAAGAACTCGACATCCTTCGCGAAGAACGCCGCGTGCTTTTTGAATTCGGCGGGATCGGCGCACTTGTTGAACGAATCGAACAATGCGGTATCGAGCGCCAGTATCTTTTGATACAGCGGGTCCGGCGCCGGTGCGGCAGCGGTCGCCCTACGCACCACATTCAGCACGACCCGCACCGGGTCGTCGCCGATTGCCCCATTCGCCTCGCCTGACAATCTGTCGCCTTCGAGCTTCAGCACGAATTGCAAGATCTTGCCGCGGGTACTGTCGGCGACGAACCTGAGCTCGTTGCCGGACACGGAGCCCTCGCGAATCGGCCCCTGCTGTTCGGCCTTGGGTCCCACCGTTCCGGTCACAGTCGTGCCCGATTGCCGCAGCACGAGCCACGCAGTGTCGTTGATGACGCGCCCGTCCGCGAAATGAATGTCGAAGCTCCCCGACCAGCTGCCGGAGAATTCCCCCTCGGCATTCGCCGCCAGGGTATACACAGGCGACAAAACCGCGAGCAAACACCACACACCGATTCGCGTGATCAAGAGTTGCTTCATGACTTGAGTCCGGCGCTCTCGCGCTGTGAAAGAAAGAAGAAGATCAGCTCGCCGATTCCCATCGGCAGAACGACCGCGGCGATGGCGCCTGGCGTGACGTCGCGCCAGCCGAAGAGCTCAATCGAGGCAGCGCCGCAGGCCAGGGCTACCAGCGCGATCCCGGAGCGCAGCGCGCCGGCACGCCGCTGAAAACGATCGGTGTCGAGCAGTGCGCGCAGCGAAGTTTCGCTCGGTCCGATCTGCATCAGGCGCATCCTGATGACGGCTTCGAGCAACGCCTTGAAGGCGATCGTCGCGCAGACGAACAGGGCAATCGGTACCAGTACTCTTTGAGCATCCATATCGACCTCGGAGCGAACGCAGCGGTGGCGGTTGATTCAATCGATACGGGGGCCTGAGCGGCGGTTGCAAAAGATTCTTGCAACCGGACACGCCGGCGCCGTATCCAGTACGTAAAGGGCCGTTTTGATCGATGAAGCAGGAGACGGATGAACACGCGCGAGTACGATCCGTTCTGGTCAACGAAACGGGTGCTTTCGAAGCGCTGGTCCGCGACTACCAGAAACTGTGCTGGCATATCGTCTTTCGCATGGTCCGCGACCCGGACGACGCGCGCGATCTGTGCCAGGAAACCTTTCTGCGCGTGCATCGGCAACTGCACCAGTTCCGTTTCGAATGCCCGCTCAAATCCTGGATCGGGCGCATCGCGTACTCGATCGCGCTGCGCCACCTCGAGCGGCGGCGGGCGGCGCCCGTCACCCACCTTGATGACGAAGATGAGAGCACGCTCGAGACGCTCGCCGATGAGTCCTTCGATCTCGAAGCGGACTCAGGCGACGAGCAACTCGGGCATCGGTTGCGCGAAGGTGTGGACGCACTGCCGGCGCTACCGCGCACCCTGGTCACGCTCTTTCACCTTGAAGAGCTGTCGATCGCCGAGATTGCGACGATCACCGGCATGAGCGAAGGCACCATCAAGAGCCATCTGTTTCGCGCCCGCCTGACCTTGCGCGACTGGCTGCGACGACGGGGCGTGGGCGAACCATGAAAACTCCCGAGCGAAGCGCGGCCCTCGCGCGCGCGTTGATGTCGGAGACCGACGGTCTGCCGAAAGACTTTGCAGCGCAAGTGGCGGCGCTGGCGGAAGCGGGCGGCCCGGCGTGGCACTTGAGTTGGAACGATGTCGGGCTGCTCGGCGCGTTCGTCACAATGATCGGCGTGTGCGTGGCGGGATGGGTCAGGTTTGGGGCGCAGGAAGCCGGTGGCGAGGAGTGGTTAGGCACCATTGTCGGCGCCATGTTGTCGCATCCGTGGCTGGTTATCGGAATCGCGGGTGTCGCGATGGTGCAAGGACTGACGTTTCGGCGACGGGCGACGAGCTGACGATTGCGATGACGGCGCGGAAAGTGGGCGCTCCTCGGCGCGCGCTACGGGTCAACTAGGTCGCGCTCTTGACTGCGGCCTCGTTCTTGCGCTTCCGGCGCAGGGGCACGATGCGGCCGCGCTTTCGCGCCAGCGCAATGAGAAACGCGCTCGCGATCGAGACGGCGGCCAATCCAACGACTGAAGCCTCGAGTCCATAAGCGCCACCCGTGAGCCAGTCAGGGCCGACGAGAGTCCCCTGCAGCAGACCGCTGCTGCGATGTCCGGAAACCGTCACGGCAAACACCGTGCCGAGGACGTAGTTCCACCCAAAGTGAATTCCGATCCCCAACCAAAGCCGACCCGTCGCCATGAATGCCGCGCCGAACATCACGCCCGCCATCGCGGTCACGACCACTGCGAGTACCGTCACGCCTTCATTGGGCAAATGGCTCAGCGCAAAGATAGAGGACGTAAGGCCAAGCGCGATCCAGCTGCCCAGCGATTGCTCGACGATACCGAACATGATGCCTCTGAACAGCAACTCTTCGACGAAGGCAACCAGGATCAGCTCGGCGATCGGAACGATCAGGCCGGTCCAGCCGTTTATCCCGCTGATCTGGAAGCTTCCGGCAATGAACAGGACGCCCATTGCCGTCGCCACCAGCACACTCCCGCCAAGCACCCCAAATGCGAGGTCGCGCAATGCGCTGGCTCCCGATAGCTCTGTAACCCGGCGCTTCTCGACCTGGCGTACGAAGTACCAATAGCTCGCGACGCAAAGCGCCGCGGCCATGATCTGCGGCCACATCACGCGCTGCGATTTCTCCAGGAGCACGTGGGCCAGCCACAGTGTCAGGATCACCGGAGCGACCACGATGACGATGCCGAGCAGGATTCGAACGAGCGGCGAGGCGAAAATGCGTGCCGCACGCGACGGCGCCGACGGACGAATGTTGTTTTCAATGCTTATGTCGCTCTCCAAAAGCCAATAACTCTGGTCCGCGATATGCGGTTATCGAACCTGGCCATCGTGTCCCGATGTCTCACCGGAACCTGAGCGTGAACTCGCTGCCGGTGCCGGACGCGGTCTTCACGGTCAACATGCCCTTGTTGAGCGCCATGATTTGCCGCGACACGCTCAAGCCTACGCCGCTGCCACTGCGCTTGGTCGTGAAAAACGGCAGGAAGATGTCATCCAGGTGCGCCGCGTCGATGCCGGGACCATCGTCGACTACCTGGATCAGCACCTTGCCATGATCGTCGCGGGTACAGCGCAACAAAACTTGCCCCCCGCGTCCGGCGAGAGCCTCGGCCGCGTTCTTGAGTAGATTGATCAGCACCTGCTCGATCTGCTGCGGATCCGCGCGCACCGTCAGATTTGCTCCGACCAGCTGCACTTGCAGGGCCGCGCCCTCGGCTTCGAGCGCGGGCGCCATCAGCGCGTGCACGCGATCGAGCAGCACCGCGACGTCGACTTCCGCCAGGCTCGGCCGCGGGAGATTGGTCAACACGCTGTAGGCCTGAACGAACTTGAGCAAGCCGCTGCCGCGCGAGTGGATCGAAGCAAGGCCGCGCGCCAGATCGTGTCGCTCGTCGCTCGCGAGGTTCATCGTCAACTCGCCGGTCTTCTCGTCCACCAGCCGATCGCGGATGAGCTTGGTCAGCGAGATGATCGGCGTCACCGAGTTCATGATCTCGTGCGTGAGCACCTTGATCAGTTTTTGCGAGTACTCGATCTCGCGCTGTTCGAGCTCGTCGCGGATGTTCTGGAACGAGATCAGCTTGTAGCGCCCGCCGAGCAGCTCGAACTCGGTCGCGAACAGCGCGAGCTGCAGCGTCTCGTCCGCAATCTTGACGCTGATCAGCGCGCGCCCGCCGTCGGCGAGCTCCTCGACCACCCCCGGGAGATTCGGATCGATGCGGCCGAAGGACTTCAACGATGCGAGATGCGGCGTCTTGAACAGCGCTTTCGCCTCGCGGTTCATCAGCGTGACGGCACCGTCGCCGTCGAGGCAGATCAGCGCGACGCTGACGTGTTCGACCAGTGCTTCGAGGTATTGATGGTTCGCCGCGCGCTGCAGGTTCAAGTCGCGGTATTTCCCGACCAACAGCTGATAGGCGGACTCGAGATCGCGGAATACCTTGCCCTTGCGGGCGAGCGGCAGGCTTACGGCGAAGTCGTCGTGCACGACGAACGAGAGGAATCCCGCAAGCTCCCGGTTCACCGACTCGACATAGCGCACGAGCTCGACGAGGAGCATGACGGCGAGAATCGCGCACACGATCGGTGTGATCTGCAACCGCGTGTTGGTCGCGCTCCAGACCGCGACGGCGACCAGGCCGAACAGCAGCAATGCCCTCGCGGCAACGTTCAGCCGAAAGTTCTCAAAGCCCATGCTTGGCCATCTTGCGATAGAGCGTCGTACGTCCAAGCCCGAGCTCTTGCGCAGCCTTGCTCATGTTGCCGGCGTGCTTGGCGATCGCCTGCCGGATCGCGGTCTCCTCGAGCGCTTCGAGATTGAGCTGCTGCTGCGGGTCTTGCGGGACTGCGGCGGCGCGCCCCTGGACGAGCAGATCCTGGATACGCAGCGAGGAATCCTCCGCCATGATCACGGCCCGCTCGACGGCGTGTACGAGCTCGCGGACGTTGCCGGGCCACGAGTACTCGCGCAGCTCATCGAGCGTGCGGGCAGAGATCGGAGTCACGGCCTTGCCGTACTTCTTCGCGAAGCGCTGCGTGTAGTGAGTGATCAGCAGCCCGATGTCGTCCGGACGCTCGCGCAGCGGCGGCACATGAATCTCGACGGTGTTGATCCGATACAGAAGGTCCTGCCGGAACTTCAGCCTGTCGAGAAGATCGTCCCGCGCCATGTTGGTCGCGGACACGATGCGTGCGTCGATTTGCACCGGCTTGTCGGCGCCGACGCGCGTGACCTGGCCCGTTTGCAGCACGCCTAACAGCTTCGCCTGCAGCGGCAAGGTCAGGTTGCCGATCTCATCGAGGAACAGCGTACCCCCGGCGGCGATCTCGAACCGTCCGGCACGGTCTTCCTTCGCATCCGTGAAAGCGCCCTTCTTGTGGCCGAAGAGCTCGGACTCGAACAGCGTCTCGGAGACCGCGCCCAGATCGACGTGGACGAACGGATTGCCGGCGCGCGCCGATGCGCGGTGAATCGCGCGCGCGACGAGCTCCTTGCCGGTGCCGTTCTCGCCGAGGATCAGCACTGAGGCGTCGGTGCGCGCGATCTTCTGAATGTCGCCGAGCAGCCGCTCGATCGCGGGCGAGCCGCCGACGATCTCGACATCGGGCGCGCCGATGTAGCGACTGAGCTCGCGTTGCCGGGTCTCGAGTTCCTTGACCGTTTGCGCAGCCTGGCTGAAGCGCAGCGTGGCGCCGACGGTCGCGACCAGCTTCTCGTTGTCCCATGGCTTGACGACGAAATCCGAAGCGCCTTCCTTGATGGCCTTGACGGCTGTCTCGACGCCGCCGTGGGCGGTCATGAAGATCACCTTCGTATCGGGCGAGAGCTTCTCGACCGTCCGCAGGCATTCGACCCCTTCCTGGCCGGAAGTCGTGCCCGGCGAGAAGTTCATGTCGAGCAGCACGACGTCGAAGGATTCGGCGCGCAGCGCGGCCGCGAGCCGCCGCGGATCGCTCTCGGTCGCGACGCGGCGGAACTCCTTCTTGAGCACGAGCTCGGCGCTGAGCAGCACGTCCGTGTCGTCATCGACGATCAAAATATTTCCGGGGATCCTGCCGCTTTTCATGTTCCGGATTGAAACACAGCACTGTTTCGAAATGGAACAACCTGGCCTGAATCGGCGTGCCGGGTATCCGCCTGCCTGGCACGAATCGTGTAGATGGACCTTGAGGGTGAATCAGAGGGGAGACGATGAACGACCAGGTACTCGAGCTCGAGAATGTCACGAAGCGCTTCGGCGACTTCACCGCGGTCCACGGCGTGAGCCTGACGATCCCGCGCGGGTCCATCTACGGCTTCCTCGGGCCGAACGGGGCCGGCAAGACGACCACGATCCGCATGATCTTCGACATCATCAAGCCGACGAGCGGGCGCGTCTCGATATTGGGCGCGTCTTCGGCGCTCGACGTCCGGCGGCGCATCGGCTATCTGCCGGAGGAGAAGGGACTCTACAAAGCGATGACCGCCGCGGCGACTGTCGCCTACTTCGCCTCGCTGAAGGGCCTCTCGCGCAAGGCCGCGAAGCAGCGCGCCTACGAACTACTCGAACGCTACGGTCTCGGCGAGTTCGCCGATACCAAGATCCAGGCGCTTTCGAAAGGCATGGGGCAGAAGGTCCAGGTGATCTGCGCGATCGCGCACGACCCCGAGTTCGTCGTCCTCGACGAGCCCTTCTCGGGCCTCGACCCTGTCAACCAGCAAGTCCTCGAAAAGCTGATCCGCGATCTCGCGCAACGGGGGTCGACTGTCCTCTTCTCGACGCACGTCATGCAGCACGCCGAACGGCTTTGCGACCACATGCTGCTGATCGCCAAGGGTCGAAAGATCTTCGACGGCACCGTCGCCGGCGCCAAGGCGACTATTCCACGGCGCGTACTGATCAGCACCGAAAGCAGCGTCGATGCGCTCACCGGACTCGATGGCGTCGCCGAAATCCTGCCGCTCGGTGAATCGACCGCGAACCCCGGCGCGAAGGATTGGGAGATCCGGCTGCGCGCGCAGACGAACGCCCAGACAAACGCACAGGCAATCCTCGAGAAGTGCTTCCACGCGGGCATCGTGCTGCGCCGTTTCGATCAATCCGAGCCGAGCCTGCACGATGCTTTCGTGGCGCTCGTCGGCGCCGAGGGGAAATAGACATGAGATACACGCTGCTGATCGCACTGCGCGAGTTCGCGGAAAACGCCAAGACGAAGGGATTCTGGATCGGCATATTCATCCTCCCGCTGATATTGGCCCTCAGCATCGGCGTCTCGAGCAAGCTGGCCCGGTCGGAGCCGTCGCGATACTTCGTCGTCGTCGACAAGTCCGGGGCGTTCGCCGAACCGATCGAGCGTTCCATCGAGTGGGAGCGCCAGCGCTCCGTGCTCCAGGCGCTGGGGCAATACGTCCAGGAGAACCTGCGCGCCGGGCAGCAGCCCGGGGTCGACCTTGCTACTCACCAGACTGCCGTCGATACCTTCATCGCGGCCGGCGGCAAGGATGCCTATCTAGCGCGGCTCCGGCCCGCGCTCAGGGAAAACGCCCCTGCATTCAAGGAGCCGACGCGCCTGTTCATGCGCGCCGACTTGCCGAACGACATCGACCCCGACGCGGGCAGCGACGCGATCCTCGCGCAGCTCAAGCCCTACCTGCTTGGCGAACGGCGCATCTCGGTCGGCGGCGGGGATGCACCCCTCTTCGCGGCATTGATGATCGCACCCGACGCGGTGGATGGAGCCACGCGCTGGACCGGCACGGAAGCGATCCAGTACTGGTCCACGAACCTCGCCGTCAACAACCTTCCCGACCTGGTTCGCAATGCGCTGAACGCCGAGACCCGACGCCGCCTCTACGTCGCGCGCGGCGTCGACGTCGCGCAGGTCCACGAGATCGAGGCAACTTACGCCCGCCTCGGCACGTTCGATCCCGGCAAAGCCGCGGGCACCGAGACCGTCAGCACGGCGGACCGCATCGCCGGCAATGTGCCGGTGGGGTTCGTCTATCTGCTCTGGATGTCGATCTTCACGGTCATGCAGATGCTGCTCAACAACACCATCGAGGAGAAGTCGAACCGCATTGCCGAGGTCCTGCTCTCCTCCGTCACGCCGAACGAAATCATGATGGGCAAGTTGCTCGGCATCGCTGGAGTCGGCCTGACGATCGTCGGCACATGGCTCGCGACTGTCTTCATTGCCGCGCAGCTCTATCAAGGTCCGGGCGCCGATATCATCGGGCCGGCGGTGGACGCGGTGGCATCGTCGAATCTCATCCCGATGTTCCTGCTGTGCTTCCTGCTCGGCTACCTGATCTACGCCGGACTCTTCCTGTCCATCGGTGCGCTGTGCAACGACATCAAGGAGGCTCAGCAGGTCCAGGGCCCGATGATGCTCATCATGATGGTGCCGCTTTTCACCATGGTCTTCATCAATCGCGATCCGCACGGCGCGCTCGCGACGATCATGACGTGGATACCGCTCTACACACCGTTCACGATGATGAACCGGGCCGCGGCCGATCCACCGTTGATGGAACTCATCGGCGCCACGCTGCTCATGATCGCGACTGCCGCGCTCCTGCTCTGGTCGGCAGGCCGGATCTTCCGGATGGCCATGCTGCGCGCCGGCAACCGCCCCAGACTCGCCGAGCTCGTTCAGTGGATTCGCGGCCGTGGCGATGCTTGAGAAGACTCGCGTCGCCATGGATCGGCCGCTCGAGCGCAAGCGGTTCCCGCCGGCACGGGTGGCCCTGCTAGCCGGCGTGGCGCTGGTTTTCGCGGCCGCGTTATTGCTGCTCACCCGCTCGGGAGCGACGACGCTGCGCGTCGAGCCGACGCGGCTCACGACAGCGACGGTCGCGCAGGGCGAATTTCGCGACTACTACCCGGTCGACGGCCGTATCGAGCCCGCGACCACCGTCTATCTGGACGTTCAGGAAGGCGGCCGGGTCGAGGAGATCCTGGTTGCGGGCGGCCACCCGATTGCGAAGGGTGAGCTGATCATGCGGTTGTCGAACGCGAACCTGCAGCGCAGCGCCATCGAGACCGAGACCAGGCTCATCGAGAACCTCGATCAGCTGCGCAACACCCAGCTCGCGCGCGCGCAGGACAGTCTGCAGCTCAAGGATGCATTGCTCGATCTCGAGCACCAGATCATCGAGATCGAGAACCGCTACGCGCGCTACCGGCGTCTCGGCCCGGAAGGCGCTGTCTCGGCAGAGGTGCTCGAGTCGACACGCAACGAGCTCGCGCGCCTCAATGGCAAACGGGAGCTCCTGAAGCAGCGGATAGAGAGAGAGGATGTGCTCGGCCGCAACCAGCTCACGCAAGCCAAGGAGTCCATCGACCGTCTCACCTTGAGCCTCGATCTCCTGAAACGGATCGTCGACAGCCTCGATGTGCGCGCGCCGATCAACGGCTTCCTGTCGAGCATCGACGCCGAGATCGGCGAGAACATCGTGCCGGGCCGGCGCATCGGCCAGATCGACCAGCTCGATGCGTTCAAAATGAGGGCGCGTATCGATCAGTACTATCTCTCGCGCGTCGAGGTCGGCACGCCGGGAAAGTTCGACCTCGACGGCAAAACATACGAGGTCGCCGTCAAGAGAATCTACCCGGAAGTCGTCAATGACGCCTTCACCGTCGACCTCGACTTCGCGGGCGCGCCGCCGCCCGGCCTGCGGCGCGGCCAGCGGCTCTCGATCGAGCTCAGCTTCGGCGCTCCGACGCAGGGCCTGATCGTCGAGCGCGGCGGGTTCGTGCAGAACTCGGGCGGCCGCTGGGTCTACCTGATCGCCGCGGACGGCCGCTCGGCGCGCCGCGCGCCGGTCCGATTCGGACGGCAGAACCCGCGCTACCTCGAAGTGCTCGACGGGCTGCGCCCGAACGATCGCATCGTGACCTCCAGCTACACGACCTTCAACGACGTCGACGAACTCAAGTTCACGGAGCCGCTTCCATGATCATCGAAACTGAAGGCCTGAAGAAACTCTACCGGACGGACCTGGTCGAGACGACGGCGCTCGACTCCGTGAACTTTTCCGTCGATGCGGGACAGTTCGTCTCGATCATGGGACCGTCAGGCTGCGGCAAGTCGACGTTGCTGCACATCCTCGGGCTCATCGACACGCCGAATGACGGCAACTACAGATTTCTCGGAGAAACCGTCTCGGGGTACTCCGAGAGCAAGCGCGCCGCGATTCGCAAGCGCAACATCGGCTTCATTTTCCAGAGCTTCAACCTGATCGACGAGCTCACGGTGTATGAGAACGTCGAGCTGCCGCTCGTCTATGCGAAGACGCCGGCGCGCGAGCGCCAGGCGAAAGTCGACGCGGTGCTCGAACGCATGGACATCGCCCACCGCCGCGATCACCTGCCCGGCCAGCTCTCGGGCGGACAGCAGCAGCGCGTCGCGGTCGCGCGCGCGGTGGTGCATCAACCGAACCTGATCCTCGCCGACGAGCCCACCGGCAATCTCGACTCCGAGCACGGCGCCGAGGTCATGAAGAGTCTCGTCAGGCTGCACGAGGAAGGCACGAGCATCGTGATGGTGACGCACTCGCCCGACAACGCGGCCTACGCCGAGCGCACGGTGCGGATGCTCGACGGCCGGATTCTGGCCGAGCAACGGCCCGGGTCATGAAACGCTACCTGGCGATCGCGCTGCGACAGCTCGCGCGCGAGAAACTCTACGCGCTTCTGAACGTGTCGGGACTCGCGCTCGGACTCGCGTGCTGCCTGATGCTCGGACTGTACCTGTGGGGCGAGCTCACCTACGACCAGCATCATGTGAACCATGAGCGCATCTACCGGGTCGCGACCCATTTCAAGTACGGCGATGGCCGCAGCTCTGACATGGCAATCACGTCGAGCCCGTTCGGCCCGATGATCGCCGCGGAATACCCGGAATACTTCAAGTCTTACACCCGCTTCCGCGCGCTCTCGCGCCCGAATCCGACGCTATTCCGTTTCGAAGACCAGAAGGCGTATTGGAACGACGTCTACCTCGCCGACAAGAGCGCATTCGAATTGTTCACGCATGAGATCGTCTACGGCGATCCGCGCACGGCGCTCAAGGAACCCGCCTCGATCGCGATCAGCCGCCGCATGGCGCAACGCTACTTTGGCAATGAGAATCCGGTCGGCCGCGTGATCACGATGGACGAATGGAAACCGCTCAACGTCACGCTCGTATTCGAAGATCTGCCGCAGAATTCACACCTGCGTTACGACGCGCTGGTCTCGTACTTCGGCGTGGGCGGCGAGGTTCCCACCGACTTCACGGAGCGGCTGCAGCGGCTGCTCAGTTTCGGCAATTTCGAATACACCTACGTCGAGCTCGCCGACGGTGCCGACCCCCGCGAGTACACGCGGCTGAGTGAAGCGTTCAACGAGAAGTACACGAAGATGGCGCTGCAATCGGCCAAACTCGAAATGAGAAGCTGGATCGAGCCGCTTGCGGACGTCCACTTGGATGCCGAGCTCGATTACGACCAGCCGCATGGCAATCGCATGTACCTCTATGCATTCGCGGCAGTCGCGGTACTCATCCTTTGTCTGGCGTGCATCAACTATGTGAACCTCGCGACCGCGCGCGCGGCGCAGCGCACGCGCGCGATCGGCTTGCGCAAGATCCTCGGCGCGGGGCGTGGCTCGCTGATCGCGCAGTCATTGGGTGAATCAGTGTTGTTCGCACTGCTGGCGACCGTGCTCGGCGTCATGCTCGTCGAGGTACTGACATCGTTGCCCGCCGTCAGCGCGCTGTTCGGCAAGACGTTGACGCTCGACCTCTTCGGCAGGCCGTGGCTGGCCTTGAGCGTTCTCGCCTTCGGTCTCTGTGTCGGCCTCGCGGCCGGGCTCTATCCGGCCGTGTACCAGTCCTCGTTCATGCCGCTCACCGCTCTCGTCGGTCGTTATCGACCTGGCGGGCTGCGATTGCGCGAAGCACTCGTCTTCACCCAGTTCGCGATTTCGATCGGCGTGATCGCGTGCACGCTGCTGATGGGCCAGCAGATGCGTTTCATCGCGAGCAAGGGACTCGGTTTCGACAAGGAGAACCGGGTGCTCCTCACGCTGCGCGGCCGCGAGCTCGTCGAGCGCGAATCATTCATCGCCAACGAATTGAAGAAGCATCCCGGTGTGCTCGGCGTCGCGACGAGCGGCACGATCATGGGCCGCGACATGCCGCACGTGACCGGCAAGGCTGAGAACAACGAGGGCGTGATGACCGATCTCGGGTTCAGCTTCTTCCCGGTGGGCGACGACTTCATGCCGGTCATGGGCATTGGGCTCGTCGAAGGCCGTGATTTCTCGCGCCGGCTCCTGACCGACGTCGGTGCCGCGTACATCGTCAACGAGGCGTTCGTGCGCGCGATGGGCTGGGACAAACCGCTCGGCAAGCGCGTCGGCATAAGCCCGGCTGGCGTATATGCGGGTCCCGTGATCGGCGTCGTCAAGGATTTCAACTACAAATCGCTGCGCACGAGCATCGAGCCGCTCGCGTTCGTCCGCAACTTCGACCAGAACGACGCGCGGCTCATGGTCGTCAATATCGCGCCTGAAGGTATCCGCGAGAACCTGCAGAATATTCGGAAGCTCTTTGCGCAGCTCGATCCCGCGCACCCGTTCGAATACACATTCCTCGACGACGATCTCGACCGGCTCTACGTCTCCGAGCAGCGCCTCATGCGACTGACGACGATCTTCGCCGCCGTCTGCATCCTGGTTGCCTGCCTCGGACTCTTCGGTCTCGCCGCGTCGGCGACCGAGCAGCGCACGAAAGAGATCGGTATCCGCAAGGTGCTCGGCGCTTCGACGCTGACAATCATTCTTCTGCTCGCGCGGCGCGTACTCGTGCTGATCGCCGCCGGCGCCGTCGTCGCGTCGATTATCGCGTGGCTGGCGATGCAGGAGTGGCTTGCCGGATTCGCGTATCGCGCCTCGCTGAACCCCGCCTATCTGTTGCTCGCCGCACTCGGCGCCGGCGCCGTCGCATTGCTGACGATCGCGCTGCAATCCTGGCGCACGGCGCACGGCGATCCTATCGAAGCACTACGTTACGAATGAGGAAACTCCGATGAAAAACTTGCTCCATTCGCTCCTGCTCCTCTTGTCGGCAGGCGTGGCGCTGGCGGGTCCGGTGGCCGCCGACGCGAACCTCGCCGGAAAGTGGCAAGGCAGGCTCGAAATTGCTCCCGGCAAGACGCTGGTCATCCAGTTCGTGATTGCCGCCGAACCGGACGGCAAGTACTCGGCCGTCGTGACCTCACCCGACGACGGCGCGATCAAGAACGTGAGTGCGAAAAGCGTCAAGTATGCGGACAACCAGCTAACTATCGACGTGCCCGCGCTGTCCGGCGGATACGCCGGCACCTTGCGCAACGGCGTTCTCGAGGGCGAGTGGTCGCAGGCGGGCGCAAAGCTGCCGCTCTCCTTGAAGCCCTACCAGATACCGACGCTGACGAAAGCAGACACGGACGTGTTGCGCGGAGAGTGGTCTGGCAAGATCAACATACCCGGCGGTGGCGCCGTGACGATCGTTCTCCGCTTGAGCACCGGCGCCGATGGTGCGATGCATGCCGCCTTCGACGTTCCGGAACAGGGCGCGAAGGACTTGACCGGCAAGGACGTCACGCTCGACGACGGCCACTTCTCCGTCGAACTACCCAAGGCCCAGGCCAAGGTCAAGGGGATGCTCAAGGGCGACCAGATCGTCGGTGAGTGGAACCAGCTCGGCAGCTCGGTGCCGCTCACATTGAAGAAGGGCCGATACGTGGCGCCAACGAGCTACCTCAAGTTTCCGGCCGCGGCGTACGAGCAGCTCAAGGGCCGTTGGACCGGGACGCTCAACAGCCTCGCGGTGGTCGTGCGTTTCGAGACGGATGCTCAGGGACACACGCTCGGCTTCTTCGACAGCACGCAGCAGCAAATCTTGAACATACCAATCACGGCGGCCGAGCTCGCGGGCACCAAACTCAACTTCGCGCTGGGTTTCGGCGCGAAATTCACGGGCGAAATCGCCGGCAACAAGCTGACGGGTGAATGGGCGCAGCCCGGGTTGCCGACACCGCTGCCGCTGGTGCTCACGCGCGAGAAGGATGGCGCGCCGATCGCTGGCGAGAAGGACGGCGCGCCCGACGTTCAAGACATGACGGTTGAAGCAGCCGCGCCGTACCTGGGCCTCTATTGGGCCGAGCCGCTGCAAAGGCCGATGATCGTCGTGCTCTACAAAGACCGCCTGGCACTCGAACTTCCGTGGCGATCGCTGCGCGAGCTGAACAAGACGGCGGAGAAGGACGTGTGGTCGTACGTGACCAAGCCTGCCAACCTGGTGAAGTTTCACCGCGATGGCGCCGGGCCGGCCACGGCGATGGAGTTGCGGCAGGATGAAATCGCGACGCTGCCGCGGTTCGAGCCGGAAAAAGGTTTGCCCACTCTCGACCAATTGTTCGCACGTCGACCCGACCCACAGCACGCGAAGAAGCTCGCCGCGCTGGGTACCATTCGCATGAGCGGTAGTATCGAGCGCACGACTTCGCAGGGAAAAGGATCGTTCGAGATTCTGTCTGCGGGAGAAGATCGCTCTCGCGTGAAGCTCAAGCTGGACGGCGGCGAGGCCCAGATAGTCGTGGCGGGCAACCGGGTCTGGATCCGGCCCCAGCCTTCGTCGACCGTCCAGGAAATGCCGGAGGACATGGCCCGAGCGACCCGACTCGGCGGCTTGCTGCCCGCGAGCGGCGACTGGCGCGACGAATTCAAACAGGTGCGCGTGCTGAAGCGCATCGAGCTGGACGGCAAATCCGTGTTCCTGGTTCACGCCGCCCCCGCGCAAGGCCGGCAGCGGCTGATCTATCTGGATGCCGAAAACGGTTTGACCCGAGGTTACGACGAGGTGTACGAGGTACCTGGCGTGGGAATGGTCGGGTGCGAGACTCGCTTCGCCGACTATCGAGAGATAGAAGGTGTGCAGATTCCGTTCAAGAGCATGGTGAAATATTCCATGCCGAAGTTAGGCACCTGGACCTACCAGGTCGAGAAAGTCGAAACACGCCTCAAGCTTGAGAAAGATCCCTTCACGATCAAGTAACGAGCGAAGAACGCACCGGACCCGCTTCAATCACGGGACGCGGTATGCGTCGCCGTCACGCCTGCTCGCGTGGATCCCAGCCTGTCGCGTGCCCCTGCTCGAGATCGTCGAGGCGGCGCATCTCCCGCAGGTCGAGCGCGAAGTCGAAAACTTCGGCGTTCTCTTCAATGCGCGCAGCGCTGACGGACTTCGGAAGCACGATCATGCCGTGTTGAATGCCCCACCGAAGCAGAACCTGGGCATTCGACTTCTTCACGGTTTGTGCCACCGAGGTCACGACCGGGTGATCGATGAGGGTTCCGTGAGTGAGTGGGCTATACGCCTCAACAGCAATTCCTTGCGCTTCGCAGAAGGCGCGCGTTTCGCGCTGCTGATGAAATGGGTGCACTTCGATCTGGTTGACCGATGGCGGCAGGCTCGCGTGCGCGAGGAGTTCTTCGAGATGCGGAACGAGGAAGTTGCTCACTCCGATCGCGCGTGCGCGTCCCTCAGCATGCAACTTCTCGAGCGCTCTCCAGGAATCCAGGCGTTTGCCGGCGACTGGCCAATGCAGCAGGTAGAGATCGACGTAGTCGAAACCGAGCCGCACCAGGCTCGCGTCGAAAGCTCGACGAGCAGGGTCGTATCCCTGGTCGTCGTTCCAGAGTTTGGTCGTGACGAACACCTCTTCCCGCTTGAGCCCGCTCGCGCGAATCGCCTCGCCGACCTCGTGCTCATTTCCATAGGCTTGCGCCGTGTCCACGTGGCGGTAGCCAAGACGCAAAGCGGCTGCGACCGCATCGAGGCTGCTCTTGCCGCGCCCTGCCTTCCAGACACCAAGACCGACCTGCGGTATCTTGATATCGCCCCTCAAGACCAGCGATGGAATAGTTAGAGTCTTCTTCATGGCTACCCGCCTGAATAAATACCTGCTCGCTGCGGCTCTTGCTGGCGTGTTGCTCACCAAAACACGATCAGCGATTTGCAGTCGTCGTTGGCGAAAGAAGAGCAGAAAAATACTCTGTTGACTGCACACCAACAAGTACAGATATCGACGACGACGCAAGCCGATGAAAAGCATCCCAACGGCACGCGACCGGCAGCATTCAGATTTTGAAAGAACTGGACTCTGTTTCAGACGCCGATCCACGCTCTTATTCGCGGTGGAAGTGGCCACCGCGAATGGCTGCATTGCAATGGCGCCTGCAGGCCTGAAATAACTCGCTGATTTCGAGGACCGCTTTGCAGTAGAGTTTTCCGAACGGAGCTCGAATGAAGAAGTCCCGATACAGTGAAGTCGACGCCGGCGCGAAGGTGGCTGAGCTGGTGCGCGAAGATGCCATCCGCCCAGCCCCAGGCCCACGAGCCTGGAATGCCCGGCCATTCAGTCAAATGATTGGCGCCGTTTTGCTCTCACTGCCGATCAGCAGCGCCGCGGACGAGACTCTGCGATTCGGTCCCGTCTCACGCGCAGTGGTCGAGGCGCGACTGGGAGAATTCGGCGGCACCAACCGCGAACGTGAAGCCACGCTGAAACGAATGTTTGTCGAAGCTGGTTGCGGCGAGCACCTGACCGAGCAGCTGGTACGTTTCAGTCCGCCTAATCTGATTTGCGTCCACCCCGGCAACACCGGCCGGGTCATCATAGTCGGAGCTCATTTCGACCGCGTCGCGGCAGGCGACGGAGTGGCCGACAACTGGAGCGGTGCGTCGCTGCTGCCGTCACTTTACGAGGCGATAAAAACCGAGCCACGTCAACATACCTACATCTTCATCGCGTTCACCAACGAGGAGCTCGGCCTGATCGGGTCGAGTTTCTACGCGCGCCATATGACACGGGAGGAAGTTTCCGCCACCGACGCGATGGTCAACATGGATACGCTGGGCCTGGCATCCACGAACGTCTGGGTCAGTCACTCAAACCCGGGGTTGGTGCGCGCGCTCGCCTATGTCGGGCATCTGATCAACTCGCCCGTCACGGGTGTTGATTTTGAAGCGGTCGGCTCGACTGACTCAGAGTCGTTTGTCAGGCGAAAAATACGCAGGATTACCATCCATTCGTTGACCCAGAAGAATCATGACGCTGGGATCCTGCACACCCGCAAAGACAGGCTCTCGGCCGTGCACCTGGATGAATATTACGAGACGTACCACCTCATGACGGTATACCTCGTTTTTCTGGACCACTATTTCGATGAGCCAGGCACGTCAACGACATCAGCGCCATAGGAGCTCAGCTCTGTAGTTTGGCGTCTCGAGCCTGGGCATGATGGTATTCGAGGATGTCTCCTGGTTGACAGTCCAGAGCCTTGCATATCGCCTCGAGGGTTGAGAATCGGATCGCTTTGGCTTTCCCGTTCTTCAGGATGGATAGATTTGCCATCGTGATGCCAACCTTGTCGGAGAGCTCGGTCACACTCATTTTCCGCCTGGCCAGCATCACGTCGATACGGACAATCATGGTCACGAGCGAAACCTCATACCGTCAAGTCATTCTCTGACTTCAGGTCCACAGCGTTCTGTAAAGCTCGTTCGAGAACGGCCATTGCGGTGGCAACCACGATCGAGGCGAAGATAATGAAGGCGCCCATCATGACCCCGCCCGCGCGATCATCACTCTCGTGCAACATGATGAAGAGCTCTCCGATGGCGACAAATCCGATAATCGCGATCGCGCAATACTTTATGGTTCGCACAGATCTCAGGGCCGGGGGTGTGAACTCCTGGTTTCGTCCGGCATACCCCAATACCTTGAATGCCTGATAGAGCCCGATAAAAAATGGAATGGCGGCAACATATGCATACGCCAGGAAGGGGTCTTTGAAGTAGATATCAAAGAGCGTCGCGTGCGCGTTTACGCCCTCGAGTTGCGGTTCCCAAAGCAGCAGAGCAAGAGCGCCAATGCCGATGAGCACGAGCACTGCCCTCAGAAACACCGTCGCGCCAAACTTCATAAGCCACCCACACCGCGTATCCCGACAAGACGCACGCTATGCAAAAATTTATCGTTTGTCAATAAACATTTATCGTTCTACAGAGTCATGAGCAGATTTTGTGGGCGGCGAAGCCTGATGGCTGGCCCGCTGCGACGCCCTATCTACTTTCGACCATGACTCCCGCGCGCGTGCGAGATCCTCTTGTAGGCCGCCAGTCCGTGTGTTAAATACTGAACCATATGGTTCAGTATACTCAAGCCCACTTCGATGCCTCGTTCGCCGCGCTCTCGGACGTCACCCGACGCGGCGTTCTCGAGCAGCTCGGGCGCGCAGACGCTTCCATCACGGACCTTGCCGATAAATTCCACATGACCCTCACGGGCATGAAGAAGCACGTCGGCATCCTGGAGCAGGCGGGCCTCGTCACCACGGAGAAGGTCGGGCGCGTACGGACCTGCAAGCTCGGCCTATGCCGACTCGAGGAAGAGGCAGCATGGATCGAGCGGTACCACCAGCTCTGGGCGGCGCGCTTCGACGAGCTGGACAAGGTTGTCGAGGAATTGAAAAGGAAGGAGAAGGCCGATGGACGCAAGAAGAGAAAGTGAGACTACCCCCATGAAGAATCCCACGACGGTGGAACGTAAGTCCGAGCGTGAGCTGGTCGTTTCGCGAACCATCAACGGCCCGGCTCGCATCGTGTTCGAGGCGTGGACCAACCCCAAGCTGTTCAAGCGATGGTGGGCGCCGAAGTCGATGGGCATGTCCCTGCGTTCGTGTGAGATGGATGTTCGTGCCGGGGGCAAGTACCGCCTCGAGTTCGAAAACGAGACCATGGCGTTCTTCGGCACGTATCTCGAAGTGACACCGCCCTCGCGCCTCGTCTGGACCAACGAGGAAGGTGGTGAGGGTGGGCCCGTCACCACGGTCACCTTCGAGGAAAAAGGTGGCAAGACCCTGCTGGTGCTGCGCGAGCTCTATCCCTCGAAGGAAGCTCTCGACGCTGCTGGCACCGGGGCAGCGGATGCGATGGGCGAGATGTTCGAGCAACTGGACGAGCTACTCGTCACCCTCGGCGCGAGCTTCTAATCCTTGGTTTTGCCGTTCGGATCCTTGAAGTAGTCCTTGTCGAGCAACGCAGTGACGCGGTCGTATAGACCGTCGTAGCGCGTCTCGGCATCGAGCAGGAATTTCTTCAGGACGGCGTCTGGCTCGGCTTCTGCCATCACCTGGCACAAATGGCGCTCGTGATTGATTCCGTTGACGTAGCCGATCAGCACCGTGCGCTCGTATTCACGCCCGCCATGGCCGATGACGGGCGCGAAATAGCGCGCGCGATCCTTGGAGATCGCGGCCCGCTTGCGCTTTTCCATTTCCGGCAGCGGAACGAGATCGATTCGCACGCCGGGATAATTTTTGGAGATTCGCTCCAGGTCTTTCTTCAGTTGACCGCCAACTTCGGCCACGGCGGTAACGACCTCGTTCATCGATTCCGATTCGACTTTCACATAGAGAATCAACTCAGCGAAATCGAAACTGCCAGCATCCGTGTACATCATGCTATAGCCCTCGTTGAGCACCAGCCGCTGCTTGCTCAAGTCAGACGCTTTCGCACGATTGGCCTGCGCTTTAACGTCCGGCTGCCTGGAGCCTTTTTCAAGATTGGCACAGCCTGCGGCGAGGCCGGCCAGCACGAGTGTGAATACCGTAAGTCGCAGCGAGTTATGCATATCCACCTCTGTAAAGAAGCAGACTACTGCATCGGCAACGCAGGGGTGCGATCGCACCCACCCGCGTGAAAATTCTCCGCGGATATAGGCGAACGCGTACACGCCGGGCGAATCCAGCAGGACTGCGCGGCATCCGCCCTGCCCGACTACTTCGGTTTGCGGAATTTCAGGACGTAGCGGTCCGTCTTGTCGTGCAGACCCGCCTCGAAGACAGCCGTCTTGTGGTCGTCGGCCGAACTGGCGATGACGTCGCTCGAACCGACGAACTCAAAGCCCGCCGCCATCACTTCCGCCTTCACGGCGTCGGGATCGCTGCGATGCAAGGTCGAAGTGACGGTGAAGCCCGCACCCTTCTCCGCCGCGTGGTCGATGACGATGTAGATGCCGCCTGGTTTCAGGCTGTCGAACACTGCCTTGTTGAAGGACGCTACGTCGATGTTCTGCACATTGTGCACATCGTGATAATTCTGCGACGTCCAGACCATGTCGAGCTTCTCCGGAAGCTTGAGCTCCGCGACCTTCTCGACCGACACCGTCACGTTCTTGTAGTGGGCATCGGCGGCAATGGCGCGCACGGCAGCCGAGGGTTCCGGCCGGTCGGGCGGCGCATCCGGCCGCTTGGGCGTCGCAACCGCGAAGACCTGGCCCTTCGGCCCGACGACGCCGCTGAAGATGCGCGTGAAATAGCCGCCGCCCGGTAATAGGTCCGCGATGCGCTGTCCCGGTTTCAGTCCCGCGAAGGCGATGCATTCCGCCGGCTTGCGGCCTGCGTCACGATCGCGATCCGCTTGCGGCCGCGCCGGATCGGCGACCGCGGCGGCGATGGCTTTGGGAACGACCGGAAGTTTGGCCGACGCGGCCGGCGCAAAGGTTACGAAACAGATGGCGGCAGCGAGCGCTGCGGTCGATCGATGGCGAAAGCCGATAGTCATGATGATCTCTCCCTTCAGTCGATTTCGTTTACCAGGCTCGGCGATGGCGCGCCTTCGACGGCCAACTGCACTGTGACGGCCGAAGTCGTCTCGAGTTCAAGTTTCCCGACGAGCCGAAGCCTTCGCGCGATGTGCCGATGACAGATTCGCCAGGGCCTTCGCGTCGCGCCGCGCAATGCGCCTGATTAGCGGAATACAACTTCGACGACGCGCGCCGGCTTCCCGCCGACATTTTTCCAATGCTTTGCGGAGCCACGGGAAAAGAACTCTACCTCACCACTCCTTCGAAAGTGCTTCGAAAACCGGTAGTCGGATACCGCGACCCGCAGCCGGTCACCCGTATCGTCGTTGCGCCAGACAGCCCGCGGATCAATGCGGACGTCCTGAACACAGAATTTGGCGGTACAAAAGAGATATTTCACATCCACGCACGCACTCTTCGCGTCGGAATTGCAGTAGTGCGAGTCGTCGGGCTTGCCAGGCTCGATGGCACCCATTGACGAGGTGAATTCCACAACCACGGAGCGAAAGATGCTTGCGCCAATGTTCTCCGTCGAATGCGTAAAGCCGGCCGGGCGGAAACGAACCGCGCCGACAGCAAAGGTATCTTCTTTTGGCGGGCTGCCGAGAATCGTGCTTTTCGTTTCGCCGCCGGACACAAAGACGCTCAACAGATCCGTGTCGTGCCGATGCATCAAGGAGGCCTGATTGGGCGGAATCTCCAATAGATAGACGGACAGCCGATCGTTCTTGAAGATCTGCTTGCGGAGTTTCACCTCCAGGGATGAAATCGGTGCCGGATCCTGTGCCACCGCAATTCCGCATTGAAGCACAAGCAGGGTGAGAAGCGTCGCCGCCATCGCCCCGCTTACCGCTTGCTGCTTTTCGCTATGCATGGCCCGAAGTTCCCTTTTTGCCACCAGGCTTAGACCTTCAATTTCGTTTCGGCTCGATCGCGATACTGCATCTGTCGGGAGAAGCCGGCGGATGATATGCCGTGTGCAGGCACATGAAGCCAATCGTCTGGGACTCTGGATCGTATTCCATGGGCTCACCAGTGTAAGGATTGCGCCAGCGCGACGATGAAACCACGGCTCTTACACCTGCTCCCGGCTGCTGCTCCAGTTCCGCCTGAAGCATCACAAGAGAAATCCGCCCATTCTCGTCCTGCACGCGAGCGACGAATTGTTCCGGATCCCAGTTCGACTCGCGAAAAGCCATGCGCCCTCCCCAATTGAAAGGCGAAAGTGGAAAGTCGCCCAGGTCATGGTTCAGCGGAAGATTGGCACCCTGTCGGTAGAACTCCTCGGGCGTCAGTGCCGATCGGCGCTGCATCGGAACGATGACCTTCAAATATTGCTCGTTCAATGATGCGTTTTCCTGAAGTGTCCAGCGAATGAGCCAGGAGGAGCTCGTCGCCTCGGGTAGCTTCTCGCTGAGTACTGCGATGCGCGCTTCGGACAGGAATGCCTCCCCTATGTCCAATTCTTCCGAAGTCATCGGGCGCAGGAAATCGCGGATCGACAGAATTTCACTTTCCGTCAACTCGCGTTGCCTCATCAGGGCGGAGAGAAAATCCAGGGTATTTTGAATTCCGGCAATCGATATCATTTTCGCGACGAGCGTGTCGCCCTCTCGTAACATGCTCGTCCAGAAGCGAAAGTCGTCCGCGGCTTTGGTTAGCAGATCGGAAGTGGAGCCTTGTCGAAGGCTCATCGCCAACCGGATGCGCCCCACATCCAGAATGCGCTTGTATTGTGGGCCAGGCGTGGAGGCATCGCGCTCCTGGCTCTCGACGAAACGTTCCTCGTGGATCATCGATTCGTAGCGATTCGACAGCACCGCAAGGCGCGCGTCCTGTGCATCCGTAGGTGTGACCTCCGCAATCGCGCGATCCGCACAGTCCAGGTCCACCCGTGCGACACAGTCGAGACTCTTGAATCGGTTTTGCCAGTCGTCGCGCTTTGCTTCTCCGCCGAGGAAGGTGTTCATCTCTTCGGGATCGAGGCTGATTGGTTCACCACGCAGAAAGCGTTCGTGTAGAGCCTGAAGGATCTTCGCCCCGGCCGCCCGGGGGTCCCGATCGTCGGCCGCAACAAATCCAAGCGCAATCGGGTACGCATTTTTTTCGAGTAGTGGCGGATCGACTTTCTTGAGTCTTTCCAGCTCCGGGTGGAGTGTCGCGTCAAACCACGAAAGATTGACGAGCAACGCAACCGCCCCGAGGAGAAGCAGACCAGCAGCCAGCGAGCCGACTGCAAAGATCAGCGGCCGAATCAGACCGTGTGTGAACACGGTGCGCTCGAAATGCTGAAGGCCTGCAGATGTTCGGTAGTTCGCTTCGTCACTTTGTCCTCCATCGAGAATGGCCGATACAGTACGCCGCCAGCCAAATGAGGGGAATGTCGGCTTCTTGGATTCAGTTCTGCCGTAAAACTGGCTACTCGAATGCGAAGGCCTGATAGACCAATCGTCACGGCGACGAAAACTGACCGTCGAATGGCTCATGGTGATGAGTTGCCTGATCGAGGATGCGCGCCCGGCCTCCTCGGCGTTCGGTATTCGTCATCCGACTGAAGGCTTGAACGAAGAGCTCGCACGATCAAACAAGCCACGAGCGGGATGGCGACCGCGTAAATGTACTGTGTCCGCGACACGCCGATGCCGAACGGAAACCAGATGCCCGGCACGCCGATCGTGTCCAGCAGCTCGCCGCCGAATAGCGCGGCCATGATCGAGGCAAGCGTGACGAGCGCCAGGCCCCGCACGGGTCCGCTGCGGACAATGCGCGCGCCAATCACGACAAACACCGCGATCGACCCGAGCCGGCTGACGCTTGTCACACCCGCCGAATGGATCACGGCGCCGATGATCGCGGCGACTGCCAGCACTACAGCCGACACATCGATGCTTCGCCATGAAGGCAGGCACCAACGGTTCCATGCCAACGTCCAGGCGGCCACCGCCGGCACCCACATCCATGACGCCAACCGCGCGTAGGTGGTTAGATCCTGCAAATCGGTCCATGCGACGATGGCATTGTTGAGGCGCCTGGCTGCCATGAGCGCAAGCGCCAAGCTGGCAAAGATCAAAAAGCCCTTGCGACTGCTGCGAGACCGGCACCAGAGCACCAGGCCGATGACTGCGAACATGGCGATCGGCTCGATCACTTCGACGATATAACCGGCGATGGTTCGCTCCCACTGCACGCGGTGGAGCGCATCGCTGATCGGCCGCGGAGCCAGTATCGGCGCGCTGTGCATGCCGCCGCCGTCTGCGCTGCCCCCGGGACGGGGAAGCATGAATGCGCGAATAGCGAGCACGCCGCGCGTGCCCGCCGCATCCGCGGGAAGGGCGAATCGCATCGGCCGCGTGCCGACAACGCGCGGCGTTGGGCCGAGTCTGCCCGACCCGCCCAGCCGTTGGCCGTTCCAATAAAGTTCGTAGCCGTCCTCGACGAGGGTCGGCCCAAGAATGTCCCACGAGGCACGTCCGGCCGGCACCGTCACCGTACGCCGGTACCACGCATAGCCGTCATAGCCCGGATGCCCGCGCTCCATCCACCCGCCGACGTAATCTGGCAGACCCACATCGCCGTCGTGACTGCCCGGCGCGGCGGTCATGTCAAATGTCTCCCAAGCGCTATCGTCTGTGTTGGCGTCCGCCCAGTGTGGATCATCGCCGGTACGGAATCGCCAAGCACCATCGAGCGGAGTCACTGCGGCGCGCAATGCCGGCGGATCAGGGCGGCCGCCGGTCGCCAAATCGGCGATCACGACTGCCAACAAGATCAGCGTCGCGATGACGATGCCGACGATCAGTTTGCGTTGCGTCGCATTGGTCGCTGGCGCTGTCGACGCCGTTGGATCAGGTCTCATGCAATGGTCTCTTCGTCACTTCGTCGAATCACACACGATATATCATCGAGTCCGGACCATTTTTTTGCGATCACATGATTTGTTGGAAAGGAAGGGAATCGAGCCCTCGCCCCCGGCATTGCAAGAGCGGCTGATCAGCCGATCGGGCTCGGACAATCAACCGCTTGCCGCAGACACCCATTGCACATTGGCAATATCGCAGCACGAATCAGACCTGAGTCCCGCGAAACTACCGCAAGCGGTGAGCGGTCTGTCTCGATGTCCGGTCGCCCGGACTAACTTCTTTGACCCCGTCGGCGGAACCAATTGTCGGTGGTGGCTGACTTGCGGCACGCATCGAGGCGCTTCGATTACGGCGCGACGCCGTCCCGCGAAAAGGCTGGCGCATTGCCATATTGAATCGTTGCAAGGGCTGGCGTAGCTTCAGCCTCCACTTTGGCAATCACACGTTCGACGGTCTCGAGCGTGGGGGCCAACCCCAATAACAAGCAGGGAGCTTCAAGCATGAAAAGTCAGACATGGCGCGTCCGCGGGACAACGCTCGCGCGCCTCGGGCTGTCGATCGCGGTGACGATGTGGCTCGCGCCCGCGACGGCACTGGCGGCCGATGAAACGGCAAATCTCGGTGAAGGATTGAAACAGCTCGTCGCGCAACCGGTCGCGGCCCGCGCGTCTGCTCGCAGTGCCGCGGCGAGCGAAGGCTCTGAGGTGACATTGACCTCGCCTGTGCAATTCGACGACGCCAACCGCGCGCTGGTCCGTATTTCGCTCGACGGCACGCCGGCGGCGGCGGCGACACTCGGATCGCTGCGGCGGATCACTGGCGTCGACGTCGTCGCGTCTGACCTTTCGTACGGCCCGGGGCTCGTCGAGGCTTACGTCCCCATCGACCAGCTCGTCAGCGTTGCGCGCACCAAGGGTGTCCTTGCGGTAGTGCCCTCGGGGCCGATGGTCACCAACGTCGGCGCTACCGACAGCCAGGGCATCGTTCAGCACCGCGTGGACAAGTTGCCTGCAGGCATCGATGGCTCGGGGATCACGGTGGGCGTGATGTCCGACAGCTATGACACCAACGCCGCGCCGAACAGCGCGGCGCTCGACATCTCGACCGGCGATCTACCGGGTCCGGGCAATCCGGCGGGCAACACCGAGCCGGTGGTCGTTCTCGAAGACTTTCCTGGGCGCACCGACGAAGGCCGGGCGATGCTGCAGATCGTGCACGACCTCGCGCCGAAGGCAAAACTCGGCTTCGCGACTGCGAACACCGGGCAACTGGGCTTCGCCGACAACATTCGCGCGCTCGCCGGCGACCCGACGGCACCGCACTACCGCGCGGGCTTCAAGGCCGACGTGATCGTCGACGACATCATCTATCTAGATGAACCGTTCTTCCAGGACGGCATCGTTGCGCAGGCGGTCGATGAGGTCGTCGCGAAAGGTGTGTCGTACTTCTCCTCGGCCGGAAACCGTCCGGCCACGCAGGCGTACGACTCGAAGATCCAGATCGTTCCGGGCAACTCGACTTCGTGGGCGAGCACGAATCTGAACTTCTCGAACGTGCCGGCGGCGTTGTATGCCGGCGGCTTCCACAACTTCGCCGCGAACGGCGCGGTCGACATCGCGCAGAACGTCCAGTTCACGGCCAATCCGGGAAGCAGCAATACCGTGGTCCTGCAGTGGAACGAGCCGTTCGATTCGAAGCCGCCCACGGCCATCGGTGCGCCGTTCGCCACAGGTACCGGCACGGTCCCCAATGGCGGCTTCGCGGACTTCACGTTCAGCGGCACGGCGGGTCAGCAAGTGATCATCTTCGTCGACGGGGACACGACGACGACCGGCACGTCGATTCCGGACATCGTGCTGGAACTGTTCAGCCCGGCCAACGTATCGCTGGCCACCAAGGACACCGGCACGAATCCCGAATTTTTCGCCGTGGAACTCCCGGCCACCGGGACATATCGTGTCCGTGTCACGAGCTTCGAACCGACCGGCGGTGACTTCAAGTACACGGTCTCGAACGCCGATCTTCCCGAGGCAGTGCTGTCGGACTACAACCTGCTGTTCTTCCGCTCGACCGGAGAGTTCATCGGTGCGCTGGCGGAGCAGAACACGCTCACGAATCGTCCGGCCGTGCTCGGCGGCATCAATGCAACCATCGCGGTTCAGATGGTGATTGCTCGCGCCAACACGCCGACGCCCAGTCGCCGCGTCGCGGACCGAATCCGGTGGGTGGGCTTTGGAAACACGCAGCCGCAGGAATACACCAACTACCTGGATCCGGTGACCTACGGCCACAACTCGGCGGCGGGTGCGATCGGTGTCGCGGCCTATCCGTTCTTTGCGCCGTTCGTGCCCGAGGCATTCACCTCGCCGGGCCCGTCGACGATCTACTTCGACAAGGACAGCAATCGTCTGCGGCACGTGGAGTACCGGCAGAAGCCTGATATCGCCGCCATGGACGGCGCCAACACGACGTTCTTCGTGTCGGATACGGCAAACGATGACGACACGTTCCCGAACTTCTTCGGAACGAGCGCGGCGGCGCCGCATGCCGCTGCGATTGCCGCGCTCATGTTGGACGCCGCGGGCGGACCGGGCTCGCTCAAGCCGAAGAAGGTGCGAGAGATCCTGCAGGACAGTGCCTTCGCGCACGACCTCGATCCGTACTTCTCGTGGGGTCTCGCGCTATCCCGAGGCAACTTCCTCGCGATCGACGCGAACGCCGATCCGAACGCGATCAGCCAGTTCGATCCCAACGTGTTCACCGTCACGCAGTTCGGCAATCGCGCGCTCGCGAACCTGTCGATCAACGGGACAGGTGCCAACCCCACGAATTCCCCGGGTGGCATCGTGTTCGACGAACGGGCAGCGCCGTTACCGGCCCCTGGACAACCCTTCATCGTGGGTCGTACGGAAGGACTGTCTCCGCTCGACGTGCAGGCCACGTTCTCGCTCCCGGCCGATCCGCCGGGCCTCGCCGGGCAGTGGAAGCAGCTCGACCTCTCGTTCCTGCCAGGAAAGTTCGCGAGCGGTGATCTGCTGTCCTTCGGCGTGGATCGCGATGAAACGGATGTCACAGGTCCGGGCGGCGCCGCGGGAGGCAACTCTGCCGACCTGCTCGGCGGCGGCGTGCTGATCCCCTCGGGCAGGCTCGTCCCGGGCGGCGCGAGCTTCTTCGGCAAGTTCGAAGGTGGCTTCCCGTTCCGTGGCGAGTTCTTCAACCTGATCGGGCACGGCTACAGCCAGCTCGACGGCTTCGGCTTCATCAACGCGGAAGCTGCGGTGAAGGCGGTGCAAAAGAAGCGGAAGTGAGGACGATCGAACGTTGATCGTCTTGTCTCGTGGGCCCGCACTGGCAACGGTGCGGGCCCTTTCATTTTGGAAGGCTCATATGAACAAGGCACTCTGGCGTTTAGCTGCAGTTTTGCTGGTCAGCGGCTTGCTCGCGTGCACGCTGGCGCTCGCCACCCAGGATCCGGATCGCGTGGCGCTCGAAGCCTCGATTCATCGCTGGATGACGGCCGTCAATGCCAAGGACGTGGACACGCTGAGCAGGACGATGACCGAGGACGTGGAGCTCCTGGACAATTCGGCGGCGGTGACAGGCCGCGACGCCGTCATACGAGCACTACGTGAAGTTGTGACGGGCGGACGGCTGGTCGCGACGAGTCGCGAGATCACGATTGCCAACGACATCGCCTGGCAGGTAGTTGGGCTCGCCCAGACTCAAAAAAATGGCGACGTGCTGGCGCGCGGCCAGGCACTCGAGATCTGGAAGCGCGTGCACGGAGACTGGAAGCTGCACAGGCGAATGGAGGCGGGAGTCATCACCCCGGGGGTTTCACTGACGCGGCCGTCGACGAGCGAACCGGTTTTGGATCGACCGGGAAAATGATTGGTGGAGAGAACGGGATTGCTCGCGGCGAAGTGGTTCGAGTGAAACCACAATTCAACCGCGACCGTGACGGCAGTACATCATCCCGGACACGAAATCTTCCATTCGCGCGCAAGAACACATCGACCGAGAGACAAGAACGCCTGCGCTGACTTACTGCGCTCGGAGCGCCGTAGCGACCGGGAGCCGAGCGGCGCGAATTGCGGGCAAGAGCCCGCCCAGTACCGCGAGAACCAAGCCCCATACAATGCCGAGAGTGAATAGGCGCGGTGACACGGAGAGTGTGAATACGCTCTGCAGGGCCGCGACGAGCTTTCCATTGAACAGCAGCCACGCGAGGCTTGCGCCCACGAGCGCGCCCGCAACGCAAACAACTACCGATTCGAGCAGAACCGACACTGCCACGGGCAGCGGTTGGTAGCCCAGTGCACGCAGTGTCGCAATCTCGCGCGTCCGAACGCTAACCGCGGTGTACGTCAGCTTGACGACTCCAAAGAAGGCACCCAGACCCATGGTCACGCTGACCACATACGTGAGCGCGCTGAAAAATGCGGACGCGCGATGCACGGTGCGCAACGCGTAGTCCGACTGTCGCTCGGGATTCACTTTGAGTGCGGGATTCGAGGTGAGCCAACGAGCGAAGGCGTCGAATGCCTGGGGGCCATTGAGACGCACCAGAACACTGCTGTAGCCATTCACATGCCCCGCAGACATCAAGGTGGGCGCGTCCCCCACGAGTTGACTCTCGAGAACGCTGCCCGCATCTGAGAACGTGCCAACGATTGGCCATGTGCCGTTGGGCAAGATGACTTTGTCGCCCACATGCAAGTCATAGACTCGAGCAGCAGAGACGCCGATGATCAACTCCTGCAGTCCCGTGCTGAACTGTCGTCCGCCAACGACGCGGAAATTCGGTCGTAACTTGAGGCCCGCGTCACCGATTCCGCGCAAGGTCGGCGAACCGACGACATAAGCCTTGGAGGGTGGGACCCAGAACACCACTTCCGCATCAGCCAAGAGATGACCGTCGGCGTCTATTGCGATGCCCGGTGCACTGAGGATCGTCCCAACGGCGTCCCGAGGGATACCACTTCCATAGTCCTCATTGGAAGGTGATAACACCATCGCCAATTGTGGATCTTCACCCGCGCGATAAGCGCGCAACATTCCTGCAGTGACTGCAAGCATCGAAAGAAGCACGCCGACCACGCAGGCCACGCTGCCGGCGAGCACGAGCGAGGACCACTTTCGCTGGAACAGCCCGGCAAATCCCAGGCGACTTAGGACCAGGATTTGAGCGAGAGTGCGCAAGATCAGCGCCCTGCCAGCGCATCGGAAATGCTCAAACGCTGTACTCTGCGCATTGGGATCGCCGCACTCGCCAGTGCTAACAGCACCGCACAGCCGACAACTTGCACCAGCACCACCCACGAGAATGTTGGCTTTGGCATAGACGCCAAATCTTCCGGAAGGTAGTGGTTCGGTAGCAAGGTCAACGCCGCCGCAAGCGCGGTACCGACAAGCGCGCCAGCCAAGCATGGAATAGCGACCTCTGCGAACACCAACATCACGAGTGTCAGTGGCTGATATCCCAGTGTCCGGAGCACAGCAAATTCCGGGGTCCGCTCCCGCACCGACTGCGCGACTCCGTTGCCGATCAGCAGAAGGATCATGAAAATACCGGCACCGGCGACCGGCAATGTACGGGACGACACGGAGACACTGGAATTGACCGTATTCACTTCGTTGGCTCTATCGGGAATAGTGATTGTCGGCGTACTGGAATTGCCAAGCTCCTCGTCGATCGTCAGGCTGACATCGTTGGCTTGCGCCGCATCGAGCACAGCTACTCGAAACCCCATTGCGTAGCCTTGCTCGTGAGCCTGCCTTGCCAGGTCCAGGTAACCGAAATTACCGAGGATGTAGGATCCGGTCAGCGGGTCGTCTGGTACGACATCCAACACATGGAACTCCCACGAGGGAGCGCCATCGCGGCGCGTGCCCGGTGGCGTAATCAGCGGAAACGTGTCGCCAACGTTGAGTCCTAATCGCGCGGCCGGCGCGCGGCTGACAAGCACGCCCGAACGCGTTGCAAACAAGCTGTCCCATTGCGCTGCGGTTACGGGCAACTCAGACCAAGCCGAACGCATGTTCTCATCCACGGCGATGATCCGTGCGGGCTTGCTGGGTTCCTGGTAATAACCCCACAGCCAGTAATAGGCACCGACGGAAGAAACTCCTTCGACGCGCGCGATCCGCTCGCGGAGCGCAATGGGCAACAGAAATCCATTGGGACTGGCGCTCGGAAATCGGGCGTTCACATCGAGGCGATCCATTCTCGAATTTTCGATCAGCTGGTCATATGTCGCACGCAAGCCGACCATCAAACCAAACAAGGTGAACGATGCGGTGACCGCAAGCCACGTCAGCCCCGCCTCAGCTGGTTTGCGCCACAAGGCCGTCCAGATCAAAGGGAAGTACTTCATGTACGGGATGAATCCCTGGGCGCAATAGAATTTATTTTAAGCGTTGCCTATCTTTCGCATCGCTCCGCTGATTGTCAACACGAGTCCAGATCAAGGCGCTCGATAGAGTGGGCGTTCCACCGCCCAGTGCCGTGCGGCGGAGAAGAGCCGCATACCGCCGATAGACATCCTTCGGGTCGAACTGCATCGCTACTTTGCGTCGATATCTCGATGCGGCAGATTGTTAGTGGCTGCAGTGCGTTTAGGTCCGCGGCAACTCTATGGGCATAGAAGTTGGTGTCACGAGATCAGCCCTTCTCTCACTCTCAAGAGTCAGTGTTTTCAAAAATGAAACTGACGAGGAAGAGCAGGCCAGGAGCACATAGCGCAAGACCCAGCGCATGATTGTCGTGTGTGAAACGACGATGCCACGCTCGGCCATCATGGCGGCCAGGTCGCGATGAATCGGGCCGCGCTCGATTGGTTGAGTCCCCTATTTCCGCCAATGCACCAGAAGCCTGAGGTGCCTCCGCGCGAGTGAGACTGCGTGAGAAGCTACGAGACCAGATCGGGCGTCAGCGAATGCGTTAGCGATGGAAGCGAGGTCCTGATCAAACTTCACAGAACCCGCCCCATCGCATTCCGCGGCTGCTTTTGTCACCGCCAGCAGAATCGTCTGCGTGCAAGGACGCATCCGCTGGTGCGAAATACCATCATAGGTCGGCGCGCAAGCTGACCTGGAATGTCCGGCCGTCGAAATCCGCGCGCCGCGGAATGTTTTCGACGTTCTGATATTCGACGCGCAGCTCGTTGGTGAGATTGAAGGCGTCGAACGCCACCGAAAAGTGCGGAGTGATGTTGAACGACGCGGAGGCATCGATTTGTCCGCGCGCCTTGACCGAGCGCGCCGCGCCCGAGAATGTGCCGCCGGCGGCGAGGTCGTAGTCGTCGCGGTAGTTGTAGACGAGGCGCACACCGAACCGGCTGGTCTCGTAGTAGCTGATGAAGTTGCCGGCGCGCTTCGAAACGCCGGGGAGCGTCGCGGGCGTGCCGGCGACAGTCCGGCCTTCGATGTCCGCATACGAAAAGTTCAAGGCGCCGCCGAAGTGGTTCCACGGAGCGGGCAGGAAATCGAGATTCTGCTGCAACGAGAGCTCGAGGCCTTTCACTACGATCGGATTCTCCTGATTCACATTGCCGCTCGCGGTAATGACCGCGGGATTGCCGTTCACCAGGATGTCGGACAGGCAGCTGGTGCCATTCACGGTCAAATGCCCCAACCCGAGCTCGGTCGCGTCCGCCGGGCAGAGCACCGCGATGTTGCTTTGCGGCCCGATGAGTCCCGTGATCTTCTTGCGATAGGCAGCGAGAGCGATGAGCGAATCCGTGCGGTTGTACCACTCGAGCGACAGATCATAGGAGTCCGCGTCGTAGGGATGCAGGTTGAGATTTCCGAAGGTCACGCTAAACCCGTTCGCGGTCGGTGAGACCAGGGTCGCGGGCGAGACCTGTCGCGGCTGCGGTCGAACGAATGTGCGGTACGCCGCGCCGCGAATCACGAGCTTTTCCGTGAGATCGTACGCGACGATCGCCGACGGCAGCACGTTGTCGTAGTCGCTCTGGTAGGTGTTCGTCACGAATTGCTGGGCGGCGTTGCGATCCAGCGAACGGATCGTGTTGCTCGTATCCTCGTAGCGCAGCCCGACATTGGCGCGCAGCGAGCGGCCGCCGAGATCCTTGTCGAACTTTGCCATCGCATAGGCCGAGCCGATGTCGTTGTCGTTCGTGAAATTGAACGAGAGGAAGCTGCCGTTGGTGCTGTCGTTCACCCAACCATTGGCCGTCGCGATCTGTCCTGGCGCGAGCGTCACGGGCTGCAGTCTCGAGACGGCGTAGTCGTAATTCACCGTCTGCCAGTTGGATAGATAGTCGCCGGCCTCACCGCCGAAGAAGCTGCCCGCGAAGTCGCTCTCCTTGATGAACTGCGGGTCGATGTTCTGGCGCTGCAGGCCCGCGGCGCTCGAGCGCCGGCCGCGCGACGTGAAGCTTGTCTTCTCGAAGCGTGCGCCAACCTCGATGCTCGACAGCCAGCCGGATTCGAGTTTGCGCTCGAGCTCGAACTGGACGCCGTCGAGGTCGTTGTGGGCGTTGCCTTCGCTGCCGGCAACGATGAACACGTTGCCCGCCGGGTTCGTCATCGACGGGCCCGCGCCCGAATACGCCCAAGGACCCGAGGTATCGATGACGGCCGGATCGGGACCGAGTGTGAACTGATAGTCGCCGACGTCGCCGCCGCCCGAGAAGAAACTGCCCGTCGTGCCGTTGCCGGCGGCCTGTGCCTGGCGGCGGATGTCGAGCTGCGACTGGTCGAGATGATTGTTCGCCCGCGACATGGTCGCCACGCCCTCGAAGCGCCAATCGTCATTGCTCCATTCTCCGCGCAGGTTGGTGCCCCAGGTTTTCTGCTCGAAGGGTTCCGAGCGGAACGAGGCGAACACCTGTGTGTTCGAGAAGTTGTAGGCATTGATGTAGTTGGCGCCGCTCGCGGCGAACACGGACCCGGTGGGGTCGACGACGGTTGCGCCGTTGCGCATGTCGACGTCGAGGATGTCCGTGGCCGCATCGTGCATCTGCCGGCGCGTGAGGAAGGCATCGAGCCCGAACTTGAGCTGGTCGTTGACTTCGAGCTCGGCGCCCGTCACGGCGGTCAGCAAGTCGCCCTTGTTGTACTTCACGGCCTGCCGGACGTCCGACGGGAACAGCACGCCGCCCGGCACGGTTCCGAACCGCGCCGCGTAGTTGGGCGTGGTCGTCGTATTCAGGAGCGTGTACTGATTGAAGAAAATGCTGTCGCGGCGGAATTCCTCTTGCTTGTACGCGACCGTCGCGAACGCCGCCAGCTTGTCGCCCATGAAATGGCGCGCGCCGCCAACCGTGAGCGCGGGTGTCGTGTAGCTGCCGAGATCGTCGTGCTCGCCCGCGAGCTTCACCGAGAATCCGTCGGTACGCGCGAGCGCGCCCTGGATCTGCAGGTCGATGTTGCCGCTGATGCCGCCGGGCTGATCCGCCGCGGACGGCGACTTCACGATGGCGATGCCGCTGAAGACGTCGGAGTTGAAAGCGCCGAGCGGCGTCGAATCGTCGAGGATGGGGTCGGCGAAATTGAGACCGTTGAGCGTGACTCGCGCATATGTGCCGGGTAGTCCTCGCAGGTTGATCGTGGCGTTGCGCGATTCAGCCTCGCGATTGATCTGAATGCCTGGCAATCGCTGCAACGCCTCGCCTACGTTGAGATCGGGAAACCGGCCCAAACCCTCCGACGAGATGCTGTCGGTCACGCCGACCGCTTCGCGTTTCGCCTTGACGGCGTTGGCGTAGCTTTGGCGAAAGCCCGTGACGACCACCTCGTCGACGTCTTCGGACGGCGTTTGCGCCTGCGAGCGCGCCGTGATCGGCAGGCCAAGTGAGAGTGCAAGAACCAGGCAACAGCCAGCGGAACGAATATCCATGTGACGACCCCTCTGTCGAAATCATTAGTTAGGACTTATTTTCGAGCGCCTTCCGAGTGGCGGTTGGCGTAGATAGATGACACAGGCGTGTCATCGGTGAATATCCGGTGGCGAGAGAAGCTCGAGCACCGTCGGTGCCGGGATGTCCGTCGACGGCAGGTCGCGATGCGGCGGAAGCGTGGGCCACACGATCGCAAAGCCAGTTGATCCGGCCTCGACGGAGTTCAGCTGCATGCCGGCCGGCAGATCGACGATTCCGCGCAGACGAGCCGCGAGCGTCATACCCGGCCGTTCCTCGAGTCGGCGCAGGGTGCGCGCATCCAGCAGAAAATCGATGGGTTGGCCGTCGCGCACGACCGAGACGCGCAGGCGATCGGCCTTCACGGGCACCGCTCCGCTCACGAACAGCCGGCTGTCGAGTGAACCCCGGCCCTGGAAGTCCCAACGGAAGCCGCGCCAGTCACTGATGCGCACGATGTTCCAGCGCCGCGCCTCCCGGCGGGCGACGAAAATCTGGGTATCACCGCGGTCGTCGAACTTGTGGAAGGTGATCATCGGCAGGCCAGCGTCGTCGAAACCCAGCACCGTGTTGTTGTTGATCATTCCGGCCTTGATGGGCACCGGATCCACTATCTCCGCGGATGCGAGCGTGATCGGCAATCGCAACGGCGTGCCATCGGACTTCTCCCAATGAACGAGGTCGCGGCTGCGCGCGTACGACAGATCGTGGTTGGTCTCGGCGTCCGGTGTTTCGCGCCAGACCCACGCGAGGTGAAAGCGCCCATCGGGGCCGAGCGTGGGCCCCACGAAGTAGGCGTTGCGCTGGCCTTCGCCATCGACGAGCGGGGTCGCCAGCAACGATGTCCAGCGTGCGGCGGCTTCGTCGTAGACAACGTAGATTTCATTGCCGTTGCCACTGCCGCCGTCGCGATATTTGAGGATCAGGCGTCCAGCGGCGTCATGCAGGAAGACGGGATAGGTCATGCGCTGTTCGCGCGACGGCTCCACGAGCACCTCGACGCGTGCGAGCGTGCGTACGTCACCGGGCACCGACGTGCGGTAATACACCAGAGGATCGTTGTGCATGTTGCCGACAACGTGCAGCCGCCCTGCGCGGTCAACGGCCATTGCAATGTAGTTATGGCTGTCCCACCCGGTCCACGAGTCGAGCCGCCGATACGTCCAGCTCGCGCTTTCGCGCGGCCGCGTGGCGACGGTCAACTGGCGACTCGCATCGTAATAACCGACGAACACCGCGCGCTCCGTCACTTCCAGCG
>DASYKM010000142.1:0-1576 GCA_035995425.1 Steroidobacteraceae bacterium | reverse complement strand
GACGGATGTCGTAGATCACGCGAGGCCCGTCAGCTTTTCAGGCCGGCTCGCATTCGGTCCATGCGGAAAATAATGCGATCCGATGGCGTCGGCGAGATTGAGCAGGTCCTGCTCCAGCGCGAACAGCGTCTTGGTATCGAGGCTCGCGGCCTCCGCTGTCGTCAGCATCGCCTGCAGGGCGACAGCGAGACGATGCGGACGTTCGATCAATCCTCCCTGTTTCAGGGTCGGCAGGCTGGCGATGTGGTCGTTGAGCGCGAACACCTGGAACGCCACCGAGCGCGGATTGTAGGGATCCAGCACCACGAGATCGCGCACCGGCGCCAGCAGCGGCCCAACCAGATAGCGCGAGCGATAGGTGATCTGGCAATCCACCAGCGTCAGCAGCGCGTCGAGGTCGTCGGTGCCGGCTTCGTCATTGGCGAATTGGCGCGCGAAGCGCGCGGTGTTGATGGCGCGCTCGGCGCGGCGGCCCATTTCGAGAAAGCGCCAGCCAGCGGCGCGGTTCATGTTTTCCTGCGCGAGGCCAGCGAAGCTCGCAAGCTCCTGCAGCGTCAGTTCGGCAGCGCTGACGACACCGTCGTCATCGTCGACTTCCTCGGCGAGGCGCTCCGTCATTTCGGTGATGACCTGCCAGGCATCCGGCGAAAGACGTTCGCGCAGCGATGTCGCGGTTCTCTGCGCCGCGCGCAGCAGCGACAGCGCCGAGCCGAATTTCTCCTCGCTCTGCAAGGCTTCGGCCGCGACCTTGCCCGGCTGCGTCCGCGATGCCTGCGCGGTCGCACCCCACGTCACCAGCAGCCGCAGGATTCGCTCCACCGAGTGCAGCACGGTCGCTGATCCCTTGCCGGCATCACGCTGGATACCAAGCGCCCGCACCAGCCGCAGCGTCGCCTCGGCGCGCTCGAGGTAGCGGCCGAGCCAGAACAGATTGTCCGCGGCGCGGCTCGGCACCACGCCGGCGATACGCCGGATCCGCACCGTATCCCCCGCCGGCAACAGGCTGGCGGTCGAGACCGCCTTGTCGGAGACCACCCAGACGTCGGCCGCGCGCGCGCCATCCCCCATCGACACCGCGCGGGCATCGGGCTGATCGGCGATCCGGCAAAAGCCGCCGGGCATGATGGTCCAGCCATCGGGCGTCGCCGCCGCAAACACCCGCAGCACGAACGGGCGCGGCGCGATGCGGCCATTGTCCCACACCGGCGTGGTCGAGAGCCGGACCAGCTCCTGGCCGACAAAGTCGATGCCGCGATCGCTGATCGCGGTCTTGAGCCGGTCGCGTTCGCCCGCCGACAGCTCGCCGGGGAGCACCGGCCCGTTGCCCGGGAAACCGGGAACACCACGGCCATAGGCGCCTTCGATGGCGAATTCGTCGAGCCGCGACAACACTTCCTCGCGCGCGGACTTCTGGCCGCACCACCAGGTGGCGATGTGCGGCATCTTCAGGTCTTCGCCGAAGAAGCGCCGGCTCAGGCTCGGCAGAAATCCCAACAGCGCCCGCGCCTCCATCACGCCGGAGCCCGGCATGTTGGCGACCACGACGCCGTTCTTCCTGACCACATCGATCAACCCG
>DASYKM010000141.1:0-8260 GCA_035995425.1 Steroidobacteraceae bacterium | reverse complement strand
GGCACTGCGGCCGCGAACGCAGAGGACGCCGACAGCTGTCTCGGGCGGCTGATGCACGGCCAGCCGCAATTCAACAAGGGTGCACTCACTGGCATCAAGCTCTTTCCGAACGAAGGGGCGACGAGACAAGACTTCGCCCGCCTTGGTTTTCACGCCGGCGATGTCTATTCGCCACCGATTGCAGCAAGAGACCCTTCCGTGAAAGGGCTGCAGGACGCTCTGCTCACTGCCAGGACAGACCCCGCTTCTGTTGCCATCGTCCGCAATGGACAAATGATCAAGCTGACGATCCCTGCGTCACTCATTGCTTCGTTGCTTGGCGACTGTCGCTTCAGCGACCGCCCAGCGCCGACAGATAAGAAATCTCCGGGTGGAACATCACCATCGAATAGCGCGGGATGAAATCCGGATCCTTCCTTTCCAGCTCTTCCGCCTCTGCCTTCTTCTTCCGATATTCCGGATCGAGCACCGTCTCGCGCATTTCCACGTAGTTTTCCAGCGCCATCTTCGCAATCGCATCGGTGTTCGGCCGCCGCGCGTGCTCGAATGCCTCGAACAATCCGGCCCAGCCGTGATGCTCGTCCATGAGCCGATCGAGCTCGGCGCAATCCTCGAACGCGCAGTTCATGCCCTGGCCGTGGAACGGAACGATCGCGTGCGCCGCGTCACCTAACAACAGCACGTCTCCGTCCATGTGCCAGCCCTGTGTGTACACGGTGCCGAGTGACCCTTGAGGATGCTGGAAAAATTCGCGTGCGAGATCGGGCATCAGCGCTTTGGCACTCGGAAACTCGCGCGCAAAAAATGCATCGACGGCCCCGGCCGAACCGAGCTCCGCAAAACTAATGGTGCCCGTGCGCGCCAGGAACAGTGTCGCGGTAAACGTGGCGTCGGGATTCGGCAGCGCGATCAGCATGAATCCGCCGCGCGGCCAGATGTGCAGTGCATTCACCTCCAGAACGGGCTTGCCGTCGCGCGCCGGGATCGTGAGCTCCTTGTAATCGTGATCGAGCGGCTCTTCGCGAACCCGCGCGACCTCGCGTTCGACCAGGCTGTCGCGCACTTCGGAGCCCGCGCCATCGGTGGCGATGCTCGGAAGCGCGGCTATGTGATAGATGCGACCGGTCGTCTCGTCACGCATCTCGAGCACGTTCTTCTCGTGCGCGAGGCCCAGGCACAATTGCCCGAAGTGCAGCTCGACATTGGGCAGTTCCGCGGCGGCGGCGAGCAGCGTGCGGTTCAAATCACCGCGCGAAACGGAGTAGATGACTTCCTCGGGCCGCACGCCATACACCTGCAGTGCCGCCGCGCCGTCGTATTCGTGCACCATGCGGCCGCGCATGGGGATGGCGAAGCGCATGACCCGATCGAGTACGCCGGCGAGTTTCAGCCCGCGGATGCCGCGCGCCGCGAGGGCGAGATTGATGGAGCGTCCGCCGTCGACCACGGCGAGCCTGGGGTCAGGCCGTCGCTCATACATCGTGACCTTGAACCCGCGCTTCGCCAACAGGATGGCCAGCAACGAGCCTGCCAGCCCCGCGCCGATGATGTTGACGCCGCCCGCCTGATCGAGGCTCAAGCAATCTCCTTGAGCGTCGCGGCGAGCTCGTCCACGAGCTCGAAGATATCGATGAAGCGGTTGTAGAGCGGCGCCGGGGCGATGCGGATGACGTCGGGTTCGCGCCAGTCGCAGACGATGCCATGATCTCCGAGTGCATCGAAGATGCGGCGGCCGCGCCGCGGTCCACCGCTCACGCGCAACGAGAGCTGGCATCCACGCTCTTCGGGAGCGTCGGGCGTGATGATCTGGATATGCCCGCCGGCGAGCTCACGCAACATGCGGGTGGCATAGGCCGTGAGCCGGACCGACTTGGCGCGCAGCTCGGCGATGTCCGCCGCGCGAAACATTTCGAGCGAGGCGATCAGCGGCGCGGCGGAGAAGATGGGCGGATTGCTCACCGCCCAGCCGGCGGCGCCCGCCGCGGGCCGGAATTCAGGTGCCATCTGGAAACGCGTCTGCGGTTCGTGTCCCCACCAGCCCGACAGGCGTGATGGCGCGTTGCCGAAGTGGCGCTCGTGCACGAAGCAGCCGCCGATCGCGCCGGGTCCCGCGTTCAGATACTTGTATGAACACCACACCGCGAAATCCACGTCCCAGTCGTGCAGTGACAACGGCAGATTGCCGATGGCATGCGCCATGTCGAAACCGGCGATGGCGCCGGCGCGGTGCGCCGCGCGCGCGATTCGCTCGCAGTCGAAGGCCTGGCCGGTGCGGTACTGCACGCCGGGCCACAACACCATGGCGAGCTCGTTGCCGTGCCTATCTATCGCCGCTTCGATGTCCTCGATGCGCAGGGTCTCTTCGCCGGCGCGCGGCGCAACCTCGATCAGGGTTTCTTCCGCATCGAGCTTGTGCCAGGAGAGCTGCCCGAGGATGGCGTGGCGATCGGAGGAGAACGCGCCGGCTTCGATGAGCACCTTGTCGCGCATGCCGACCGGCCGGTAGAACGACGCCATCATCAGGTGAAGGTTGATGGTGAGCGAGTTCATGGCGACGAGTTCGCTCGCCAGGCCGCCGGTGACGTGCTGCAGGCCCTTGGTGAGATTCTGCGCGTAGTCGATCCAGGGGCGCGTCGCGGTGTGATGTCCGGACACGCCGAGCTGCGCCCACTCGGCGAGCTCTTCACTGACATAGTCGAGCGCGGCGCGCGGTGCGAGGCCGAGTGAATGCCCGCACAGGTAGATGAGCGGCCGGCCGTTGCTGTTCAGCGGCAGCTCGAATTGCTTGCGATACGGGGCGAGGATGTCCGCGGCGTCGCAGTCCTGCGCGAAGTCGCGCGAGGTCGAGAACTGCGGCAGCAGCTCGGCGTTTTCGACCACCGTCGGCGAGGCGTTCATGGCGCCAGAGGATACACAATCGGTTGGCTGGGCACGGCGTCGCCGCCGATGGCGGGCACCGCCAGCGACAGGATGCACGGACCGTCGGCGACTTCGTCGGGGACGAACGCCAGTTCGGTGATGGTGGCGCGCGAACGTGCTGCATCGCCGCGCGCCGTGCTGCCGGGAGGCAAGCCGAAGAACAGTCGATGGCCCACCATGTGGCCATCGTCGTGGGTGCGATCGAGTGACGGCACGTCGAGCACCAGGTGTTCGATGCGTTTCTCCACCAGCCATTCGACCGCCTCGCGCGTGAGATACGGCGGCACGAGGTCGCTGTAGTCGCGCGTGCGTTTGCCGGTGTCATTCGGCAGCGTGCGGATGATGGCGGCGACGGGATCGATCATCTTTCCCATGGGCCAGGCGGCGCGCAATCGCCGCCGCGTGATCAAGATGTCCGTGCCCCACGGCTGCGGGTCGGTGCTCTCGGTGGTCTCGCGGGCGGGCTCGGGCACCACGCTAACTACCACGGCGGGCAGCAGCCCGCGCGGTACGACGCGCCAGGCGTCCCCGGATTCGCGCGTCAGATGCGCCACGCTCTCCGTATGCGTCATCTGGCAATGCGGCGTCAGCGTGATGGTGGAGCAGTTGGCACTGGCGCCGGTGGCGACGCTGCCGGAAAAACTGCCGACCGCGAACGGCTTCGCGGTGGGTGCGGCGGCTCCGAAGTGCCGAGGCCCCGCGGTGGCGAAATCGACCGCGATGGCAAGACTCACGCCGCGGTCGAGCGCCGCGCGGATCTTCTGTCCGCCGATATTGAGTTCGGCGATCACGGTGTCGGCTGGTCCATGACGGTGCCGCAGTTGCCGCAGGTTCGATGGTCCAGGCTTCCGAAGAAGCGGTCGAAGACGGGAGGAAGCTGGGTTTCGATGTTCGTCACTTCGACAAATTCCTGGTAGAGCTTCGTGCCGCAGTTCTCGCAGTACCACTGAAAGCCATCGAGCTCGCCGGGACGGCGCGTACGCTCGATGACCAGGCCGACGGTGTTCGCCGCGCGCCGCGGCGAGTGCGGCATGTTAGGCGGCAGCAGGAAGATTTCGCCTTCGCCGATCGGGACGTCGACTCGTTGGCCATTCTGCACGGTGGCGAGCGTGATGCCGCCTTCGAGCTGGTAGAAAAATTCCTCGCCGGGGTCGACGTGGAAATCCCGGCGCGCGTTCGGACCGCCGACCACCATGATGATGAACTCGCTGTCCGTGAACACCTGCTTGTTGCCCACGGGCGGTTTCAGCAGGTGACGGTGCTCGTCGATCCAGCGCTTGAAATTGAAGGCCCTGAGTTCTCTCATCGGGGTTCACGCATTGCTCTATGGTATTCGCTGGCGGGCCCATCATGTGATCCCCTGCACATTTGGCAATGCTGTCGCCTGCCGGCGTCAGCCGCCCCGGGTCTTCGGGCCGCGGGCCCGTGTTATGGTTGCCGCCCACTAACACAGTTGCCGGAGCGAGCCCGTGAGATCCCGTCTTGCGCCCAGTGTTGCGTTGATCGTCGCCTGTTGCCTCGGGGTCACGGCCTGCCACTCGCTGCGGATGCCGAATATCTGGCCCTTTCATAAAAAGGCCAAGCCGGTTCCGGAAGCGGTCAATGAGCTCAGCCTGGTCAACGCCGACGGCTCGCCCGCGAACTTCCCGCAGTACTGGAAACGCAACACGCTGGTCATCGACCTGTCGGGCGCCGGTGGCGCCGGCATGGGCGCGAGCGGCAGCTTCGCCGCGAAGCTGCCGGAGGAGACCACGTGGCCGGTTCGCGTGGCCGTGCGCGTGCGTCCTGGGAGCGTGGGACAAATCGAAATCCGGGGCGAAGAGCGCGCGGTATTCCCGGTGACCAGCGAAGGCACGTTGCCCATCGACCTGCAGCTCGCGCCCAGTGTCTTTACACCGAAGACCGCGGCTATCTACATCTCGTGGGGGCCGTTGCCGGTGTTCGTGGAGGCGGCCCCGGCCGTCGAAGCGCCGGCGTTCGTCTCGCCCACCGAAGTGCCGAAGTCCGCGACTGAAACCGCGCCGGCTGAAGCAACTCCGGGCGCGAACGACATCGTTGCGCCGGCCGAAGCGAAGCCGGTTCAGCCGTCGCCGCCGCCCGGCAACTGATGTGACTTGCAGCCGAGCTGGATGGGCTCGGCTTCCGCATCGAGATCGATGGCGGTCAGCGCGCCGCCCCACACGCAGCCGGTGTCCAGCGCCAGCAGGTCGTGCCGGCGCTTGAGTCCGAGTGTCGACCAGTGGCCGCAGATCACGCGCACGTCCGCGCTCTTGCGCCCGGGCGCGTCGAACCAGGGATGGAAATCCTCGGGCTGCTCGCCCGGCGCACCCTTCAGCTTGAGATCCACCGTGCCGTCGCGCTTGCAGTAACGCATGCGCGTGAACACGTTGATGACGAAACGCAGGCGATCCATGCCGCGCAACCCGTCGCTCCACTTGTCCGGCTTGTTGCCGTACATGCCGTCGAACAAGGTGCGCGCGTCGTCGCGCAGCACCGCTTCGACTTCGCGGGCGAGCTTGGCCGCGGCGCGCGGCGTCCACTCGGGCGCGAGGCCCGCGTGCACGAGGAAATCACCGCGCGGCTCGTCGAACACCGCCAGCGGCCGCCCTAACAACCATTCGAGCAGCTGGTCGCGGTCGGGCGCGGCGAGTACCGCCTCGAGCGTGTCGCCATCCCTGGGTTTGCGCTTGGAGCCGAAGGCGAGCGCCAGCAGGTGCAGGTCGTGATTGCCGAGTACCACGGTGGCATTGGCGCCGAGCGCGCGCACGAAGCGCAGCGTTTCGAGCGACTGAGGTCCGCGATTGACCAGGTCGCCCACGAACCAGAGCTGGTCGCGGTCGGCGGAAAATTTGCAGCGCTCGAGCAGCGCCTTCAGTTCGTCGCAGCAGCCCTGGATGTCGCCGATGGCGTAGCGGGCCATCGTCCCTTCTAGTGCAGCAAGCCCGGCATCGCCAGCCGGAACGGAGAGATAGGTGCGTCGAACTGCTCACCGTCATCGCTCACCATCTGGTAGCTGCCCTGCATCGCGCCCACGGGCGTTTCGAGCACGGCGCCGCTGGAATAGCGGAAACCCTGGCCCGGCTTGAGATAGGGCTGCTCGCCCACGACACCCTCGCCGCGAACTTCCTGCACCTTGCCGTTGGAGTCGGTGATGATCCAGTGACGGGTCAGCAGCCGCGCGGGCACGCTGCCTTCGTTGCGGATGGTGATGGTGTAGGAAAAAACGTAGCGCCGTTCCTTCGGATCGGATTGATCCTCGAGATAGCTGGTGTCGACTTCGACACGGATCTTGTGTTGGGCGGGCTCCATTGCGACCTAATAATACCCAACTAATCCCGGGGCGAAGAATCTTCGGGCACTTGCGCCGCAAGTTTCGCGAACTCGGCCGGCGTGAGTGTTTCCGGGCGCAAGCCCGGATCGATGCCGGTGGCGATGATGGCGGAGACATCCATCAACGAACGCAGGGCATTGCGCAACGTCTTACGACGTTGCGAGAAGGCCGCCGACACGGTACGCGCGAACGCCGGCGGGATCGCGAACGCCGGCTGCCGCCGCACCACCAGTCGCGCCACGGCCGACCAGACGCGCGGTGCCGGCGTGAAAGCGCCCGGGCCGACATCAAACAAGTGCCGCGCCTCGAACCAGGGCGCGAGCATCACCGTGAGGCGTCCGTAGGATTCGCTGCCGGGCGCGGCGGCGATGCGGTCGATGACTTCTTTTTGCAGCATCACGTGCAGATCGTCGATGTGCTCGTGCGCCGCCGCCACGTGAAACAGCAGCGGCGTCGAGATGTTGTACGGCAGGTTGCCGATCACGCGCAGGCGGCTGCCGCGCATGCGCGCCAGCGCCGCGAAATCGAACTTCAGCGCGTCGGCGATGTGCAGCTCGAAGCCTTGCGAGGCGCCCCAGCGCGCGCGCAGCTGTTCGGCGAGGTCGCGGTCGATTTCGACGGCATCCAGCGTGCGTGACTGGCCGAGCAGGCGCTCGGTGAGAGAGCCGCGACCCGGGCCGATCTCGACCAGTGCCTGATCCGGGCGCGGCGCGATCTCGCGCGCGATTCGCTCGAGCACGCCGCGGTCGTGCAGGAAATGCTGGCCGAACCGCTTGCGCGCGAAGATCAAAGCGGATGCCGTGCCGCGAATTCGATCGCGAGCTGCGTCGCGGCGATGAGGCTGCCGGCATCGGCACGCCCGGTGCCGGCGAGGTCGAGCGCGGTGCCATGGTCCACCGAGGTGCGGATGATCGGCAGGCCGAGCGTGACGTTCACCGCGTGGCCGAAGCCCGCGTGCTTGAGCACCGGCAGACCCTGGTCGTGGTACATGGCGAGCACCACGTCGTAGTTAGACAGCGCGCGCGGCACGAACACCGTGTCCGCGGGCAGCGGCCCGTCCACCAGCAGACCGGCGGCGCGTGCGCGCTCGATGGCGGGCGCGATCACGTCGCGGTCTTCCGTGCCGAGGTGGCCGCCTTCACCGGCGTGCGGATTGAGCCCGCAGACCGCGATCCGCGGCCGCGACATGCCCCAGAGACGGCGCACGTCCGCGGCGATGATGCGCAACGTGGCATCGAGAAGATCGGCGGTAATGGCGTCGCTAACCGCACGCAGTGGCAAATGCGTGGTGGCCAGCGCCACGCGCAGGCCATCGGCTGCCAGCAACATGACCGGATGCGCGGCGCCGGTGCGCTGCGCGAGATATTCGGTGTGGCCGGTGAACGGCACGCCGGCGTCGTTGATCACGCTCTTCTGCACGGGCGCGGTCACCATGGCGGCAAATTCGCCGTTCGCGGCGCCATCGGTTGCACGATCGAGCAGCTGGAGCACGTGGCGAGCATTGGCGGTGTCGAGGCGGCCGGCGATGCAGGGCGCCGCCAGCGGGATGTCGAGCACCTCGAGCCGCCCCGGCTGCCGCGCCGGTGCGCTCCCGGGTAGATAGGCATGCAGATCGACGTTCAATCCGAGCAGGCGCGCGCGCTCGGCCAGCAGCGCGCGGCTGCCGAGGATCACGAGCGGGACGGGAATGGCGAGGCTGGCGAGAGCGAGGCAGAGATCCGGACCAATGCCGGCGGGTTCACCCGCGGTGACGGCGACTGGTTTACCGGCCGTCAGAGCTTGTACTCGACGTACGCCTCGTCGCGCAGGCGGCGCAGCCACAGCTCGGTTTCTTCGTCGACCTTGGATTCACGCAGCGCCATGAACGCCTTCTGGCGGATGACGTCGTTGGTGTTGTCGAACTGGCGCCGGCCTAACAACTGGATGATGTGCCAGCCGAACTGCGTGCGGAAGGGCTGGCTGATTTCATCCGGCTGCAGCTGCGCGAGCTGCTTTTCGAATTCCGGCACG
>DASYKM010000140.1:0-1639 GCA_035995425.1 Steroidobacteraceae bacterium | reverse complement strand
GGCAACACTCACTGCGTGCGGATCAACGATTTCGAGACGAAAGCGCCGCGAACTTTCATCCCGATTGACTGCAAGAGCGTAGTTTGGTGTTCAACGACAAGAAAGCGGCGAGTTGAAGCATGCGGGATCGTCATTGCGAGGAGCGAAGTGACGAAGCAATCCAGCTTTTGACGCACCAAAGCTGGATTGCTTCGCGGAGCCTGTCTTCGGGCGGCGCTTTGCGCCGACCCGTTGGCTCGCAATGACGATTCAGCTTCGTAGGGTGGGCAAAGCGAAGCGTGCCCACCACATGCCGCGTTATGGTGGGCACGGCGCAAATGCGCCTTTGCCCACCCTACAAGTTAGGTGAATGTAACTTCCACCGTCCCCAACCCGGACAAGTCCATGCTCACCTTGTCGCCCGCATCGAGCCACAGTGTCTTGACCAGACTCCCCGTCAGCACGATCTGCCCCGCGCGCAAACCCTCGCCGCTGGCTGCGAGATGATTGGCGAGCCACGCCAGTGCGTTGTGGGGATGGCCGAGCACGTCGGCGCCGGTGCCGCGGCTGATCTCATTGCCGTTGATGACGGCGCGGCCGGTCACCTCGCGCAGATCGGGTGCTTCGGTTCGCGCGACCGGCGCGCCGAGCACACAGCCGGCGGCAAAGAAGTCGTCCGCCACCAATGTCGGCGCGCCCATCGTTTCCCATTTGACGTAGCGGTCATCGACGATCTCGATCGCAGGGTAATAGGCCTCAATCGCCTCGGCCACCCACTCCGCCGTGAACGGCGCCTCCGAAGCCGGCAGGTCGCGCGCGAGCCTGACGGCGATTTCGCACTCGACGCCGACGCGCACGAAATCGCCGGCGCGCAGCGTGGCGCCGCTGTCGTGAACGCCCTTGGCGAACACGCCGCCGCCGCAGGGATGCGGGATGTCGAGATATTGCTGCATCACCGCGCTGGTGCAGCCGATCTTGTAACCTACCATGGCGCCGAAATACGGCAGCAGCAGATCGTGCACGGCGCGCTGAATCCGGTAGCCCTCGGCCTCGTCCTTCGGCGCGATCTCGGACCCGAGCGAATTCACCGGCGTGCGGTCACGACGAGCAGCAACGATGGCTTTGGCGGCCGCGAGCGTGTTGTCCATCGGCGGCTTTCAGCTCGACTCAAAAAAACGACCGCACGCGGCGGCCGGACCTACTCGTCGCGATAGACTTTCTCGCGTTTCTCGTGGCGTTCCTGCGCCTCCACCGACAGCGTCGCGATCGGGCGGGCTTCCAGCCGCTTCAGTGAGATCGGCTCGCCGGTCTCCTCGCAATAGCCGTAGGTGTTGTCGTCGATGCGCTGCAGCGCGGCGTCGATCTTGGAGATCAGCTTGCGCTGGCGGTCGCGGGCGCGCAGTTCGATGGCGCGGTCGGTTTCGGAAGAGGCGCGGTCCGCCAGGTCCGGGTGGTTGACGTTCTCTTCCTGCAGGGTCTGCAGGGTGATGCGGGATTCCCGCAGGATCTCGTCCTTCCACGCCAGCAGCTTGGCGCGAAAATAATCGCGCTGGCGGTCGTTCATGAAAGGCTCTTTTTCGGAGGGTCGATAATTTTTCAACTTTTCCAAGGGCCAGCCCGTTTCACGTGCAAGGCGGCCGGAAAATGGTCCGTCCGCGCG
>DASYKM010000139.1:0-8312 GCA_035995425.1 Steroidobacteraceae bacterium | reverse complement strand
TTCCCTCGCTCGCACTGATGCATTCGACTGTCTGCACGATGACTCCTCTCTCGCGAGCATCTTCGCGCCTTCGCGCGCGAAGAAAGCGTGATGCGCCGTGCATCTTCGCAGGATTAAGAGTTATCCCCTAACAACTTTTGTTTTGCGCGATGCTCAGCGCGCGCCGCCAAGGGGGAATCCCCTAGTGCAAACTACTTAGAGACTTTTCTACACACGACGCGGGCGGCGCGTGTCGGCAATTTTTCGCCGGTGGCGGCGAAACACCAGCTTCTCGATGTGATCCGCGACCGCTTCGCCTAACAGAGTGAAGCGCACGCGCGCCTCGCCCGGCGCGATGGCCGGCACCGCTTCCGCCGGCAGATTCAGCGGCTGCACGACGATGTCGCGAATTCCAACTTCGAGAATTCCGTGCGAGCCGGGCGCCGGCGGGGATTCGTCGGTCTTCCAGGTGGCGCCCATGGCATTCAGCCGGATCGGCTTCGGCGTGACGCGCGACTGGCTGTTCGCCAGCAACTGCCCCGCCAGGTCGAGCAGCAGGTTGAGCTTGAAGTCGAGCCGCATGAGATCGGCCGAGTGCGGCGACTCGTCGTCGGACTTCTCGTGCTGGCCGTATTCCTCGAGCGCATCGCAGGCCTGCAGCACGCGCACGTTGCGCTCGGCCATGTGCTGCGCGGCGACCTCGTCGACCGGCCGCGGATGCGGTACCCAGCGCACCGGCAGGAGATCCTGGTACGCAAGCTTCTCGAACAGGACGATGGTATCGGCGGGGTCGATCATGGACCGAAGTCTACTTCGAAGTGCTAGCCGGCGCGTCCCGTCATCTGCGCGACCGCGAGCTCGGATTCGTGCGTGGCCTGCTCGAGGGACAGCAGGCAGCGGCGGCCGTCCGCATCCAGGTACATGCGCTTCATGAGCATCAGCAGCTCGCGGCGCTCGCCCATGGCTTCGTCCACCAGGCTCCAGCGCTGCTGCATCAGATGGCGGCCGAGCTCGCGCGTGCACGACAGCACCGCGGCGGCGACGCGGCGCCACTCAGGCGTCGAACCGGGCAATGCGCCCGGCTTCAACGTCGAGCTCACGAGGCGCAGGCTGCGGCGTCGCGATGTGGCGGAAAGATCCATGCGTCCGGTTCCTACAGCTGCGCGCGGTTCTGCGCCGGCACCGCGAGCCAGGCGGCGCGGACTTCACCGAGCAGGCGCGAGACCTCGTCCAACCACTCCGGCTTGTTGGCAGCGTTCGCCTGCATGAGGCGCACGCACATGTAATCGTAGAGCGCGTCGAGGTTGCGCGAGAGCTCGCCGCCGGCCTTGAAGTTGAGGCTGTTGCGCAGCTCATCGACGATGGCCACGGCGCGATGCAGCAGCTGCGCCTTGGCCGCGCCACCACCGTTCTGCATGAGGCCACGCGCGGTCGCGATGCGTTCCAGTGCGCCGTCCATGAGCATCACGATCAGGCGATGCGGATCCGAAGCCGCGACGCCCGAGTGCACGGAGGTGCTTCTGTATGCGGCGAGTTTCGCGGAATTCGGCGGGAAGGCCATCGTCATTGCTCCATTTCTGTCAGGAGCTTAACGGCCCGGAATCAGCGGACTTGAGAGTACCGCCTCGTCACTTGTTGGCCGAGATCTTCGCGATGCTGTCTAACTGCTGCGTGAGGAAAGACGAAGTGCTCTGCAGGTTCGACAGCAGGCTGTCGAGCGCGGTGAACTGCTTGCGATAGCGGGCTTCGACCGCCGCCATGCGCGTATCGAGCGCCGCCTGCTTCTTCTGCAGGTCGACGCTCTGCTGATTGAGCCGCTTCGAGCGGATATCGAGATCCGAGTCGGCGGCCAGCCGCGGCGCGATGGCCGCCGAGAGGCGCGTCGCCACGCCGTTTTCCGCGCCGAAGAGCTTCGCCACTTCATCGTAGTTGGAGTCGAGCGCGGCGCCGAGCTTGGTGCTGTCGAGCGCCAGCGAACCGTTCTTCTGCGTGGTGACGCCGACGCTGGCGAGCGTGCGGAACACGCTCGAGCCGCCGGAGGTGTCGGTGAGCTGGCGGCGGATTTCCGTTTCGATGCCGCGCAGCATGGCGTCGCCGAGCAGCGGGCCCGCGGCCTTGGTGGTCGGCTCGTAGGAGCGCAATCCCGCCAGTGTCGTCACCATCGAGTTGTACTGGTCGACGAAAGTCTTGATGCGCGCGGTCACCGTCGACTTGTCGTTGGCGACGGTGAGCGTGTGGATGTTGCCCTCGTCCTTCTTGAGGAGCGTGAGCGAAATGCCGTCGATGACGTCGGTCACCGTGGTCGTGGCGCTGTGCTTGGCGAAACCCGCCACCGCGACGATGGAGTCCTGCGCCAGCCGGCTGTCGACCGAGTAGTTCGTCGTCAGGTCCGGGTTGTACACGAGGCTCGCGAGTCCGCCGTCGCCGTCCGCCTGCGCGACCGTGATCGCGTTGGCTTCGCCCGAGGCGGTGCCGGTCAGCACCAGGTGGGCGCCATCGGTGGCGTTGACGATCGTCGCGCGCACGAAATCCGTGTTGCCGCTCGCCTGGTTGATCGCATCGCGAATGCCGGCGAGCGTGTTGTGCGCCGGATCGACGGCGACCTGGAAATTCTGCGCGCCGACCTTGATCGTCAGCGTGCCGGTACCGACCGCCTGGCCTGCTCCGGTGGCAAACTGGTTCGATCTTATCTGCGCGGTGCTCGCCACCTGGACGACTTCGATTTCGTACACGCCCGCGGAGGCGGTGGCGCTCGCGGAAGCCGTGAACACTTCCGGCTTGGAAGAGCTCGCGGTGCGGCCGCCGAATGAATCGAGTGTCTTTAGATTCGTCAGCGCGGTGTTGAATGCACCCAGCGCTCCTTTCAAATTGCCGAGGGCGGAGATCGTGGTCACCGCGCTCGTCTGTTCACGCGTGATCTGCTTTTGCGGCGTCGCTTTTTCAGCGGCCACGAGCTGAGTCACGAGGCTATTGATATCCAGCCCCGATCCCAATCCCGGTGAACTCAGTCCTGCCATGTTGTCTCGTCAGTCCTTCATGCCCGTTCGTCGAGCATTGCACTCAAACTGTCTTCGATGCGTTGCGCGAGTTTCAGGGCTTCTTCGCCCGGAACCTGGCGAATCACCTCGCCGGTCGTCGCATCGATCACGCTCACTATCATCTCACCACTGCCAGGGTCGACGCGGAAGTTGATGCTCCGCCCGAAACTGCGCAGGAACGAGTCGATCTGCCTGGTCACCGACTCGATCTTGGGAACTTCAATCGGGCGAACGGGCTTGGCCGCTTGTTTCGGCTGCTCGCTCACCGCGTTGGGTATCGCCACCACGGCGGGCCGGTCTTCGACCACGCGAGGTAAACGCACACCCGTATCTGCTGTTACATCTCCAATTCTCATGACGGCACCTCGGAATCATTCGGCCCTTGCCTTGAGGGTCAGGCGGGCGACGCGGGACTATCTACCCGTCATCGCCCGCCCTCTCAATGGGCTTACCGAATGGTTACCCGGATGTCACCCCACTACTTAGCGCAGCAGTGAGAGAACGTTCTGCGGAATCGCATTGGCCTGGGCGAGAATCGCCGTGCCGGCCTGCTGCAGGATCTGCGCGCGGGTCAGCGAAGCGGTTTCCGCGGCGAAGTCCGCATCCAGGATGCGGCTGCGCGCGGCGCTCAGGTTCTCAGTCGTGGCCTGCAGGTTCGCGACAGTCGAGCTGAAGCGGTTCTGCACCGCACCGAGGTCGGCGCGGATGCTGGTGACCTGCGACAACGCGCCGTCGAGCACCGCGATGGCGGCGTTGGCGCCTTCCACCGTGGAGATGTCGACCGTGTCGAGGCGGGTCAGCGCCGGCGAAGCCGTCGACAGACCACCCAAACCGAGGTCAGTACCACCCAGGGTGAAGTTGCTGGCCGAGCTCAGCGTGATCGTGCCGCGCGTCTCGATGCCGAGGCCATCGACGGGCGCCGTGCCGGCGGTCGTGACGGTCACGGAAGCGGTACCGGCCGAAGTTTCAGCGTAGTTGATGACGGCGGCGCCGAACTTGTCCGACGTCAGGACGAGTGCAGTCGCGCTGGCGCCGGAGGCGACAACGCTCGTACGACCGGCGGCATATTCCGCGTTGATGGTGTCGCTCAGTTTCTGAATCGTCGCGGTCGGGGTGCTTGCGAGAGCCACCGTGACGGCCACGTTGCCGGAAGTAACCGGGCCACCCGTGGTGAGCTCGTACACACGACCTTCGACCGTGAACGTGTCACCAACCGAAAGCGACACACCACCCGAGCCCAGGTTGCCGGCGCCGAACAGCAGCGTGTTCACTTCGTGGCCGAGCGCATTGGTGCTCTGGGAAACGTCGAGACCCGTGGCGTTCTGAATCGCCTGAGCCTGCACCGCAGTCGCGCCAGCAGCCTCGATGCTGATGTTGCGGCCGTCTAGCGCGGTCAGTGTGAGAGCGCCCGTGCTCGCATCGGCAACTGCCGTCACGCCCGTCTGGTTGGAGACGGCGTTGATCGCAGTGGCGGCGGTGCGGCCCTGGGTCACGGCGTTCGCGTCAGCGGCAATCGCGCCGATCGCAACGTCATTGACGGTGAGGACGCCGCTGCCCAGCGCCGAACGCGCAACCAGGGAAGAACCCGTGATCGCATTCGAGGCTGTCGCGGTGACGCCCGTGAGGTTGGCTTTCGAGTTGATGGCCGTGGCTTTCGCCGTGGCGCTGTAGGCAGTGACGCCCGCGGCGCTGGTGGCAGCCGAGACACCGATTTCGGTACCGTTGATCGTGAAGGTGTTGCCATCGAACGCGGCGGCGGTCACGGTGCTGCCGGTCACCTGGTAGGCGCCGAGCAGATTGGTCGAGGCACCCTGAATACCGAACGAGATGACCTGGTTGGCATTCGCGCCGACCTGGAACTGCGCCGATGAGAACGATCCGTCGAGGATGTTCTGGCCGTTGAACTGCGTGGTCTGCGCGTTGCGCTGAAGCTCGGCGAGCAGCTGGGCCGCTTCGGAGTTCAGAGCGCGGCGGTCAGAGGCCGAGTTCGTGCTGTTGGCGGACTGAATGGCCAGTTCGCGAATACGCTGCAGGGCGTTGCCGGCTTCCGACAAGGCGCCTTCAGCGGTCTGGGCGAGGGAGATACCGTCGTTGGCGTTGCGGACAGCCTGGTTCAGACCACGGATCTGCGTGGTGAAACGTTCGCTGATCGCGAGACCGGCGGCGTCGTCCTTGGCGCTGTTGATGCGCAGGCCCGAGGAGAGACGCTGCAAGGCCGTCGCCAACTGGCCCTGTGATGTCGTGAGGTTGCGCTGAGCATTCAGCGACGCCACGTTAGTGTTGATGACTTGAGGCATTGAAACGACTCCTGAAAATGTGGGCCGGTTTGCTGGTCGCTTCCCGGCAGGTTGCTCGTCACCTGTATCGGAGCGGTTGTGGCGAACTTAAGAGGGTTTGTAGGAGTCCGGCATTTTTGTGAGGCGTTTCAAGGATTTTCTCGGAAAGACTAAAGTCGGCTGGGCCAGGGCTTTAGTCCCGAAGTGAAAAAAACCTGTAAATAATCCCTATAGGTAATCGAAGAGGGAAAGCTGCGAAATCTTGGTGTAGGCCTGCTGGGCGGCCTGCAATCCTGCGTACTGCTGATTCAGCTGGCTGATGGCGGACGCGTAGTCCACGTCGCGCAGATCGGACAGCAGCTGCTGAAGGTCGATGGCCTCGCTCTCGCGCGTGCTGGTGGCCTGGTCGATCGCCGACAGTCGTGTACCCACTTCGGCGCGCACCGACAGCACGCGATTCAGGCCCTGGTCGAGGTCGGCGATGCTCGCGCCGATCTGCTGCTGGAATATCGCCTTGTCGCTCGGCAGTCCCGCGCCCCCATCGAGCGTACCGATGAGGTTGTCGAGCACCGAGAAGATGTCGGTGTCCTGCGAGGGCTGGATGGTGAATTTGTCGCCCGTCGCCGGAGTACCGGTGAGCGTCACGCGCGTACCGAGGAAGCTGATGGCCTGGCCGGAGGCGAAACCCGCGCCGCTTGCCACCTGCACCGGCGTCGGCACCGTGTCGTCTTCGATCACCCAGTCGGTCGCGCTGGTGAAACGCAGTGTGTAGTTGTCACGCACCCACGCGGCCGGGTCGACGACCGTACCCATGTCGATCGTGGCGCTGCCGGTGTTCGCGGCAGCCACCGCGGTGCGGAACGTGCCGTTTGCCTGCGTGAGATTCATGAACACTTCGGTGCCCGGGTGGCCGTCGGCGATTGCCTGACTGCCGCTCACGCGGATGAAGCGGGTAGTTTGATCACCGACGTAGTTCACGCCGGTCGTGCCCTGGGCGAACGGCCGCGTACCGGTCGACGTGCCGGCGAACAGGTATTCGCCGTTGCCATCGTCGCGATTGGCAACGTCGAGCAGCTCGCCGCGCAGCTGCTTGAGCTCGGTGACGAGCATGTTGCGCTCGCCCTGCCCCAGCGTGGAATTCGCGCCCTGCAGCGCCAGATCGCGCGACTGCTGCAACAGCAGCGTCATGTCGGCGAGCGACTGCTCTTCGTAGCTGAGGCGGCTTTCGATGATGTTCGAATTGCGGTCGAACTGCGCGTTGTCGGCCACGGTGCGATCGAGCGCCGCGGCCCGGGTGGCGGCGATGGGATCCTCGGAGGAGCTCTGGAAGCGCTTGCCGCTCGTGACCTGTGTCTGCGTGCGGGCCAGGCGCGTCTGTTGCTGGAGGATCGCATCGATGCTGGTGCGATGAATGGCGGCAGTAGAAAGGCGCACGCTATCTCCGGACTGCGTTTAACAGTGAGTCGAACAGGTTGCTGGCCATGGCGATGATCTGTGCCGCGGCCTGGTAGGCCTGCTGGTAACGAAGCATCGCCGCGGCTTCCTCGTCCAGGTTCACGCCGGAAACGCTGTCGCGCGCGGCGAGGTCGTCCTCGTTCACGACCGCTTCGGCGTCGCGATTGACCTGCGCGGTGCGTGTCTGCAGGCCGATTTCGGCCGTGAGACGCTCGACCGCGCCGGCCACCGAGACGGTGCCGTTGTCGAGCACGCCGGCACGCAGCGCATCCGACAGCGCGATGGCATTGCGATTGTCGCCGGTGGCGCCGGCATTGCTGCGAATCGTGAAGGTGTCGCCGACGGCGGGATTGCCGCCGATCTGCACGCGCCAGCCGTTGACGTCGATGTTGCCGCCGGCCGCGTAGGTCTGCGCGGGACCGCCGTTGACGGTGTACTGCGTCGCCGAGGTGAACACGATGTTGGTGGTGGTGAGCAGCTGCGCGTTGGCGGAGTTGAGCACTTCGCCGGTCGTGATGGTGCCGTTGCCGCCATTGGCGGTCGAGGCCGAGGCGCGAATCGGCGCCGCGGCCGCGACGCGCGACGGATCGGTGATGGCGACCTTGAAGCCGCTGGCCGCATCGCGCGTGGGATGAATGATGAACTGGTCGCCGGTGACGGCGCCCGCGGTGGCCACGATCGACATGCCGTCGGCGAGTATGGGATCGAGCGCCGTGCCGGTGCCCGTGAAAGTGACGGCGGCACCCGTGTCCTGACGGCGCAGCGTGTATCCGGTGGTGGTGCGCGCGAGCACGTAGTCACTGCTGGTGATCGCCGCGACATTGGTGCGCGTCGCGCTGATCACGGCCGTACCGGTGTTGGTGGTGACGTCGGTGACGCCCACGCCGCCGACACTGAAGAAATCGCCGCCGAGCGCACCGGTCAAGTCCATGCCCTCGCGGTGCTGGGCATTCACCTGGCTCGAGATGGCGAGGCTGATGCGGCCGAGCTCATTGCGCGCCGGCTCGAGCATTTCGCGGCGCCAGTCGAGCAGCCCGCCGAGCGTGCCGCCGGAAACGCCGCGCGAGATGTCCACCGTACCGGTGCTGGTGAGCAGCGCAAACTGCGTGCGCTCGGGATCGAAAGGATCGGTGACCGTGGTGATTTCCGACGCCGTGGTGGCGAGCACCAACGGCTGTCCATTGCCGATGAAGACGTTGATCGAGTCGCCGTCGGCGACGGTGGTGACGCTGACCTTGCCCGAGACTTCGTCGATGAGCCGGTCGCGCTGATCGAGGAGGTCGTTCGGTGGCTGGCCGGTGTTCTGCGTGGCCACGGTGATTTCACCGTTGAGCCGCGCAATGCCCTGCGCGAGCAGCGAGACTTCGCGGGCTTCGCCGGCGAAACGCGTGTCGATATCGGTCGACATTTCGCGCAGGCGGTCGTCGTAGTCGGCGATTCGCTGCGCGAGCGCACGGCCTTCCGACAGCAATACCTGGCGTGCCGGGATCGAACCCGGGGTGCTCGACACTTCGCTGAGCGCGTTGGTGTAGGCCTGCAATGACGCCGAGATGCCGTTGGTCGT
>DASYKM010000138.1:0-29732 GCA_035995425.1 Steroidobacteraceae bacterium | reverse complement strand
CCGTCCTTGTCGACGGATTTCACCTGAGTGATGCGGTTCGGCAGTACTTCGATGACGGTAACCGGAACCGTCTCGCCCGCATCGGTAAAGATGCGGGTCATGCCGGCCTTGCGGCCGATAAGAGCAACGCTCATGACTATCCTCTCGTTCCTGCAGACCACTTCGATTGGTGGCCCGCGGTGTAGCTAGGTCTAACGAGGGAACACTGGAGAGACGCGGCGGCAAAGAATTTTGCGCCGCGAAGCTCGAGTGGTCTTGGGTTTGGAGCTTCTAAGGCTCGCCCAACCTCGCCCGAATTCGCTGGAAATCAATCGCTTGAGACTTTGGGTCCCAGGCGAAGGGCGCGCAGTATATGCAGCGACCCCTTGTGCCGCAAGTCCGCCGGCGAATCGAAAGGAAGCGACGCAAGACGCGAGCGGAGTGGAAAATTCAGGGCTCGCGAGCTTGCGTTGATTTGTCGGCCCCCAACTCCCGCGCCATTGCGTTATGTTAAGCGACTCCCACTCTTAATATATGCGTCCGGCCGCCGGCACGGATCCTTGCGCGGCGACTTTACGTAGCTGGCCGATCCGGGAGCGCAGGAAAATCAACGTCGGACTCTCGCGATACAGGCGCGGCTCGTATAGCGACAGTGCCGCGCGCAGCCGATCGATGGCCGCCGCGGGATTGCCGGCCTGCAGCTGCGTGGCTTCCGCCGCCAACAGATCCGCCTCGAGCAGCGGAGTTTCCCCTTCCAAAGATGTGCTTGCGATCAACCGGCGGGCTGCTTGCACGGCGGCGGCGGCGCGCGGATCGGCAGCGGCGGAAAGCGCCTTCGCCCATGCCATGGCGAGGTCGATCCGATTCCAATCCACCGATGAAGCGGATTCGCTGGCGTTGACGAGCGGCTGCAGGAGTTGCAGTGCCTCATTGCCTCTGCCTTGCGCTAGCCGCAGCTCGGCCGTCCCGATCGCCACGTCCTGCCCGGCACGTTTCAGCGCCGCCGGGCTCATGACGGCGAGCATTCTGTCGTTCTCGGTCTGCGCAAGCGCCAGCTCGCCACGCAACAAGTGCAGGCGCGACAGCTCCAGATGCGCAACTCCGAGCGGAAGGCCGCCGCCAGCTTTGGGATCCCACAGGCTGGCAACGCGCTCGAATTGCACGACGGCATCATCCAACCTGCCATAGGCGGACAGACATCGGCCGCGCACGTCCAGGGCCAGTGGCAATACGCGCCGATCATCGGATCCCGACGATTCCGCGGCCACCACGGCCGCCTCACCCTCGGACACGCACGCTGCCAATTCGCCGCGGCGCCACAGCGTGCGCGCCAGGCGCGTGCGCGTACGCACGCTCATCGGATGAAATCGACCCTTGGCTTCGACGATGGCCGCCAATCCTGCGCGGCCTTTTGCTTCCGCGCTACGCAGACGAAGCATCTGGAATTCGAGCTCCGAGCTCGTGGCAAACACGAATGCCGTGAGCTCGGGATCCCGTGGAGTCAGCGCCGTCGCGATGCGCGTGGCTTCCTCGATCGCGGCCCGCGCCTGCACATAGTTCGACGTGCGCGCGAGCGTGAAAGCCTGCTGGCTCAGGGATCTCACCACGTTCGGCCGATCGCCCGCGATCCGATAGGCCACCGCCGCGTCGTGCGCCGAAGTCGCGGCCGCCGCCGGATCGAGCGCAACCAGGCGCAACGATGTTTCATACGACCATTGCGCGAAAATGCGCGGCGCCGCCGCCTCGAGCTCACGCGCGAGCGGCGCGGCTCGATCGAGCGCCGCGGCACGTTCGTCTGCGAGCCCTGCCTGGCCCGCCGCGGCTGATATTTTCAACAGCGTCATCACCGTGAGCTCCGGATCGTTCAAGGAGCGGCCGATGGCTGGCGAATCCAGCAGTTTCAGGCGCTGGTGGAGCAACGGCAGCGCGCTGGCAGGCTGCCCGAGTCCGATATACATGTCCGCCAGCGTGCCGAGCAGATCCACCCGCGCTTCGAGCGACAGGCTCGAATCATCGCGCAGGCGCGCGGTGCCGGCATCGAGCAGCTGAACCGCGGTGGTTGATTTCAGCTCGATCGGATCGGACGACCGGCTCTCGCCTACGCCAAACATGTCGCGCACGAAAGCATTGATAGCCGCGGCGCGCTGCGCTTCGACTGTCGCTTCGCGGGCGTTGCGAATGCCCACGGTGGCGCCGATCGCGATGGCGATCGTTGCCACGGCTAACGCACCAGTCGCGACGCGGTTGCGCCGCATGAATTTTGCCGCGCGATAGGCCACCGTGTCCGGGCGCGCGAGCACCGGGCGATGCTCGAGGTAACGCCGCAGGTCGAGCGAAAATTCGCTGGCCGAGGCATAACGCTTGCCGGGCAGCGTCTTCAGCGCCTTGGACAGGATGTTGTCGAGGTCGCCGGCGAATTCGTGCGCAAGGTTGTCGGGCGTCGTCGAGCGCGCGCTGGCAATCGCCGCGCGTTCTTTCGGCGATATGGTATCGACGCGCAGCGCCGCACCGGCGCGCAGCAACCTGCCCTCGAGCATCGGCACCAGGTACGCAAACGAGCCCACTTCGCACAGGCCCGTTGGATGCCGCCCGGTGAGCAATTGATATAGCAGCACACCCGCGGCATACACATCGGTACGAGTCGTGACCGGTTGTCCCTGCAATTGTTCCGGCGCCGCGAACTGCGGCGTCATCGCCTTGCGACCCCACAGTGTGTGGGTACGCGCACCCAATGCGGCCGCGGGTTGCGAATCGTCGTCCGTGAGACCCGCGATGCCGAAATCGAGCAGCTTCGGCGCGCCATCGAGTGTCACCAGCACGTTCGACGACTTGACGTCGCGGTGAACGATCAGGTGCGTGTGGGAGTGCTCGATGGCGGCGAGGACGCCAAGAAAGAGATGTATGCGCTCGCGCACGCCGAGACGGTGCATCTGGCAGTAAGCATCGATCGTGACGCCCTCGACAAATTCGAGCACCAGGAACGGAGTTCCATCCGGGGCGATACCCGCATCGAGCAGGCGTGCGATGTTCGGGTGCGAAAGCCTGGCGAGCAGCCGGCCCTCGCGCATGAAGCGGTGCACGGCCGCCGGCTCGCGAATGGCGGCACTGAGTAGTTTGATCGCGACGCGACCCTCGAAATGGCCGTCGTGACGGTTCGCGGTCCACACGGTACCCATGCCGCCCTGGCCGACCAGCGACTCCAGCCGATAGTTGCCGATGCACTTGCCCTGCAGGTCGGCGCCGGCGACTTCGTCCAATCCAAGCGCCACCTTTCCTTCGAGGAAATGCGTTGCCTGGGCGCGCCTTTGCAGGTCGAGAAACACGCGCAGCTCGGTTGCGAGCGCCGCGTCGGTGGCGGCCATCGCAGCGAGCCAGGAATCGCGCTGCGTATCCGGAAGCTCGAGCAATTCATCGAGCGCGGGGCGCAGTACGCGCCATTGCTCGGCGGACATTTTGTTCATGCGCGTCGCCTGCGAAGGTTGGCCTCCACAACACGATCCGCCACGCGGCCACCCGGATGCGGTTGTTAGAGTCGTTCGGGACGAACGGGATATTCGTCACTCGCGTCGAGTAACGCAACGTGGCGACGCGGTTTCATGCCGAATGCGCACCGGATTCCGGCGAAACCGGAACCCGGTGCTGTCCTCGGCAATTCATGCGCTCACCTGCACGGCACCACCACTCCGTCCACGACGCACAACGGCGGCAGGGTTGCCGGCGGCGGCGTCGCCGTCGGCGTTGGCATGGGCCCGACACCCAGGAATTTCGGCGTGATCGTGACGCCGTCACCGAAGGTGTAAGTCGCAGGCCAGCTGGTCAGCGGACGCGGCCCGGGTGTCGGACTGTTGGGCCGCGGCGTCGCGCTGCATTGCGGTTTGATATTGCCGAGCTCGCCGAGGATGTCGAAGAACGCGACCGGCTGGTTCGCCTTGGTGTCGGCGAAGAATTCGAAATACACGTTGCTGTTCGCGTTGTTCCGATAACAGGCGGTGACTTCCGCGGCATCGAGGTTGATGCTCATGACGGTCGGCGTGGTGGTTGAAATCGTCGAAAGCGCGATCGACTGGATTTCCCGGCTCGTGCCGAGCGAAGTGCTGTTCTTGCAGTACACCTTCAGCTGGCCGGTGCCGTCATCCGCCGCATTGAGTCGCATCGCCCGCACCGAAAGGGTCGTGGAATTGAACAGCTGGCTGCGCTTTATCGCCGGGGTCACGATGCGCACGCTGCCGGTTCTCGGGACCAGCAAGGTCTGCCCCGGAATCTTGCTGGCGAATATGCGCGCCTTCAGGTCATTGGCCGGATCGCGGACCAGGTAGTAGTCCTTGCCGCCGGCGGCACAGGCATTCGCGCCGCTGTTGAAGGGCTCGCAACCACCCGAGGGCAGCGGAATTCCACCCACGGCGTCGCAGTTCGGAATGCCGGTGGTCCTGCCCGGAACGAGGATGGTTCCATTCGTTTGTCGCGACCCGCAGCCGCAACTGCCGTCATCGTTCATGTACGCGGCATTGCAGCCGGGATTTATCTTCGAGCAGAGGCGCGCGCCGAGCGAGTCGCGATCCGTCGAAATGGGCTGCATGAGATGCAGACACTCCTTCTTAATCCCGTCGACTCCGGTGTACGGATTCTCGAGACACTTTTGCGCAATGCGTTCTTCGGGCGTCGGGCAGTTGCCAACCTGCGTGAGCGTGTTCCCTGGTAGTTTGGCGCTGTAGTTGCGGTCGAACAGCTCGCAGAGACAGTGATCGATACGGTCGCCTTCGTCGATCTGACTGGCGAGACCGCTGGCGCCAGGCGGCTTGTCGAACCAGGCATCGAGGCCGTTGACATTCATGCTGGCGCAGCGCGCGTCCGGAACTTCAGGTTTGAAGCGCGGGCCCGCGGGAGGTGCAGATGCAAGATCGGAATCCACGCAAATGGGATCGTCCGGTTGCTCGATACAGATCTCCCTGCCGAGATCGTGGACCTGATCGCTGTACTTCTGCTTTTCTTCCCACAAACGCGTGAGATCCGCATAGCCCTGCTGGATGGTAGGCAACAAGGGCGAAGGTGATCCGTCCGGCAAGTGAGCTTCGCCAAAGGTCGCCTGCAGGCCTTCGATTCCCTGCATGAAGATATCGAGGGACGCGACGCGGCCGCGATTGCGATCGTATTCCTCGTGCAAACCTTCGAGCCGCTCGAAATTCGGAGCGTTGGCATCCGCATGGGTTGCGCCGGACTGAACGCGCCCGTCGTTGACCGTGAAACTCGGCCCGACGACGTCCAGCATCGACTTCATTTGCAGCCGGGCCGCAGCCAGGCTCATCTCATCCGGGTGGATTTTCTTGATGTTGTACTCGTACTCTTCGTCGGGGTTCGAATACGCGTTGTCGCACTGCGCCCCCTGCTGCTCGAAGACTGACATGCACTGCTTGTAGGTCGCCTTGCGATCGTTGACTGCGGGCGTCTGGGCGCCCAGCAATCCGGCAATCTGCAATGGAGTGCCGGGGCATTGCTGGACGAGCACATTGGCGCCGGGAAACACGCTTTGCACCGCGCCCGTCCTGATGTAGTTGTCGACTTCCGTGGCCTTGCTCGCGCAGACACTGAGGATGCGGCTCAGATCGACATCGAGCAGTTGCTGCTTGGTGCGGGCCGCGGCATCCATCGGCAGATCGAACAAGGTGGCTATCTCACCGATCACGGCGATGTCGGCCGCCGCGAGTTGCAGCCGGCTGCCGATCAGCGAATCACGCGTGGGAAAAGTTCGCAGCCCACACATGACATCCTTGAGAAAACGTCTTTGCGAGATTTCGGCGAAAGTGGCTGGGGCGCTCACGCCGAGGCCCTTCAGTGTCTCGGCGTTGATTTCCCGCTGCGTGAGCTCAATGGTCAGGCGGCGGCACGATTTTGCCCGCTCGGCGCTGCCGGCGGTCGTGCTCTGCAGAAAGGCGAATACATCATCCTCGTCCACCACAGCCGTCGCCGAGGCGGCGATGCGCTTCTGCTCGAGATATGCAGCAAACGCGAAGGAGCGCGGCTCGCGATTCGTGAAGACGATGTTGTCGATGCGCGTGGTGATGGACGTGGTGGGTCGATGATAGATACGAAAGTAATTGACCCGCTGCGGATTGATCGGCACCGCGTCGCCGGTGTTGCGGCCGGGCAGGTCCAGCACCACGTAGTTCCAGCCGCGTTGCAGGTGCAGATCGCGGATGGACCAGCTCCATTCCTGGACATCGAATGTGGAGCCGCTGGAGATTTCTATCTGTCCCAGATCCGTGGTCGATGACAGAAAATCCGGCCGGTCGACGAAGTACCAGAATGTGAGATAGCGATAGCGCGTGATGTCGACCGGTGTGCTGAAGAGCTTGCGAAACCGATCGCGCGCAGAACCCACCGACTTCAAGCTGCTGCTGCCGATCACCTTGATCTGCGTGTCCCTGGCGGAAGTATTGCCGGTGCCGGTGGTCCAGCCGGACAACGAATCGCCGGAATCGAGCAGCAGATCCACCGTCTGAACGGCTGATTGCGCGGGCACCGTGTACGCCCCGGCGAACATCAGTGACGCCGCACACACGGCCTTGAAAAAGTTCGACTTGCTTCGGCCCGACATTTTGACTCTCCCTGCCATGCGTCCGGTCGCCACCCTGCGGCAAAGAGCCACATGTAGAGACATTCGCAATCGCGGGGTGAAACCCGCCACGCAGGAATATGTCGTGTGCGAGCGGCCGCCCGGGACGGCGCTTGCGTGCCGTGGAGGCGCCGTGCCTATCTACTTTGGTCGCCGTCCATGGCCAGCCGTTGCAGCAGCAGGCGCGCCTGTTCCCAATGACGCTGCACGGTGCGCTCCGAGCAGCCGCGCATGTGCGCTATCTCGCCAAAACTGAACCCGCACAGGAATTTCAGATCGACGATCTGCGCGAGGTCGGCGTCGATTTCGGCCAATTCGTCGAGTAGAGGACCCATGCCGATGACCTGCTCGGGCTCGGCCAGGCGCTCGCCGAGCGCGGTGTCCAGCCGCTGAGGCCCGAGGCCACCGCCGCGTTTCCCGGCGCTCGCGCTGCGTGCGCGATCGATGATGAGCCCGCGCATCGTGCTCGCGGCATAGGTCAGGAAGTGCGCGCGGTTTTCAAACGGGATGTCGGCCCGGCCGGCAAAATTCAAATAAGCCTCGTGAACCAGCGTGGTCGGGCCCATCCAGGCCGCGGCACCCCCGGACCAAAGCTGTCTGCCGGCCAGCCGATGCAATTCGCGGTAGAGGCTGGCGAAAAGTTGCTCCCGCATCGCCGGATTCTCGGCCGGATCCCTGGCCCCTGCCTGCTTGTCGGCCACGGCGCGCGATTTCAACATGGCGCGTGACTGGTCAGATGGAAAAATGCGGATGGGTCATCGCTGATGAGTACCACACTTCGCCATGACGGTTTCATGATCGGATCGCCAAGGGCTCGGCGATAGATGCTAAACCTGACGCGCCAGCAGCACGAGGATGATGACGGCGAGTACCAATGACATGCCCTTCCAGAAGGCGGCGGGACTGCGCTCGAGCAACGGCTGCCGTGTCCGGATGAGGTAGGCATCGTTCGGATGCCGCAGGTCATGGATGAACTCCGACAACTCCTCGTAACGCTTGTCCGGATCAGGATGAGTGGCCTTGCGCAGCACTTCGTCGATCCACCGCGGAATCTCGCTTTCGTCGTCGAGCACCGATCGATATTTCAACCGGCGCTGGGCCGCACGGGTGCGCGCCTTTGGAACGTCGGTGCCGAAAGGCAGGCGGCCCGACAACAGCTGGTAAGCGATGACGCCCAGCGAGAACAGGTCCGAGCGCGGCGTGCCGCTCTCGCCGAGGAAATACTCCGGCGCCGTGTACTGCAGCGTGCCTAACAACTCACCGCGTTCGAGCGGCGAGTCGTTTTCCGAGATCCCGGCCACGCGCGTCGCGCCGAAATCGATGATCTTCGCCGTACCGGTGGCATCGAGCATCACGTTCTGCGGCCGCAGGTCCTGGTGGAGCATCTCGAGCCGATGGAAGGCGAGCAGCCCATTGGCGATCTGTTCGATGAGTCCGCGCACCGTTTCGACCGGCGGTTTTGGATTGTCGATGAGCCACTGATGCAGCGTCTGGCCCTCGATGAATTCGGTCACGGTGTATAGATAGTTGCGCTTTCGTCCGCGGGCGGCCGCCTTGACCACGTGCGCATTGCTGATGCGCTGCGCCACCCAGTCTTCCATGAGGAATCTTTCCAGGTGCGCAACATCGCCCTGCAGCTCGGTGGATAGTGTCTTGATGACCACGGGCGCCGAGGCGTCGTCGTAGCTTGCGAGATAGACGTGGCTGCGGCTGCCCGAGTGCAACTCGCGCACGATGGTGAATCCATCGAAGGCCATGCGGGCGGCGAGCGGCGGCGGAAACGGCAGCTCGGTGAGCCGCCGATGGACTTCGTTGGCGCTCTGCTCAGGAAGGCGCTCGATGCGGACCACGAGAGTCGTGAGGTTGTCGCCGCTGCCGCGATCGAAAGCCTCGCGTGCAATCAGGCTCGCGGCCGCATCGAGATCGTCGGCGTGATCCGCGATCGCATTGATCATCACCCGCGCGTTTACGAATTCATGGACACCGTCGGTGGCGAACAGGAAGACGTCGCCCTGCTCCAGGCGCAGCGATAGATAGTCGATGTCGACATGCGACTGAATGCCGAGCGCGCGGCTCAGATAACTCTGTTCGCTCGACACCCACAGGCGGTGGTCGTTGGTCAGTTGCTCGAGCATGCCATCGCGCAAGCGGTAGATGCGCGCATCGCCGGCGTGAAACAGGTGCGCCGTGGTCGACTTGAGCACCAGCGCACTCAGCGTGCAGACGTAGCCGCGATCCTTCTCATATTTGTAAGGACTTTGCTGCGTCTGCGCATACAACCACGAGTTCACCGCCATCAGCACCTGTTGCGCGGACTTCTTCACCGACCAGGCCGGTGTCGTGCAGTAATAGTCTTCGAGGAACAGCCGGATCGCGGACTGGCTCGCCACCTGGCTGACGCTGCTGCTGCTGATTCCGTCAGCGAGCGCGATCGCGATGCCCTTGGCGGAGAGCTGCGGCTCTTCGGGAATGCAGGCGCCGTGAAAATCCTGGTTGGATTCCTTGCGTCCCTTGTCGGAGTACTGGCCGAGAGAAATTTTGAGCAAGGGGAGTCTGGTCACTCAGGTGGCGCGGCGATTCGTCGCATTGCCCATCATCGAGTGGCGCTTTGTTTTGCTGGCGCGTCCGCTCTCGGGGGGCAGACCGGCTCGTAAGGCTCGTCGCCCGCGAAGGCCTGCCATTCCTTTGCCGTCAACTCGCGGCCCACGCGCTTGCAAGCCTCATCGATGAGGCCGGCGGGAGAGATCCGCCAGAGGCGCGTCGTTCCATCGTCGCCGGCAGTCGCGAGCCACTCGCCATCGGAACTGGTTTGATAGTCGAGGATTCGGCCCACATGCGCGTTGTGCGCGCGGCCGAGAATCGGCTTGAACGTCTCTACACCTTTTGCGGTCTTGGCAACCAGCCAGGCCTCGTGCCCGATTTTCGGTGGCTGGTCTTTGGAAAGAACGACCGGCCAGCGACTCGCCTCACGGGCAAGCGACACGTCACCTCCCGATTCGGTTTTCGTCCATCGTCCGGCCGCACCCGGTGCGCGCACGGCATGTCCAATGCTCTTGAAATCTTCCGCCTCATGCGAGAGCCAGCCGAGCTCGGCACCCGTGTCCGCATCCCATACCGTCGTGATCGAAGCACTCTGCAACTCATAACCGCTTACGTAATCAGGGAGCGTAAGTGTCGCGAGCAGTTTTCCGTCGGGGCTCGCGACCACCTCTTTGATGACTCCTTCTTGCCGCAACGGTCCGACGGTATGCCAGTTCGCTACGTCGGCGACGTACAGTTCGCGATCCACGGTGACAAACAGCCGCCGCCCGTCCGGCGAGAAACCCGCAAGCCGGAAATTATTCTCATAGGGGGCGTTCAGTCGGTTCTTCCAGTCGCTGGTCGCAATTACCCGCAACGAACGGTTGTCGAGCAATACCAGCCAGCTGCTGTCGTCGCTGAACCACGCGCGCGTGTTTTCGTTGCTCTGGTCACCCAGTGGGATTGATGTGAGCAGTCGCCACCCCTGCTGGTCGAACATTCTCACCAGCCCATCCGTTCCGACGGCGGCGAGCCAGCGGCCATTCGGACTGAAGGCAAGCGATATCGTGCCGGGCACCCCAGGAATGCGCCGGGTCTCATTGCTCTGATAATCGAATTGACTGAGCGCACCATCGCTGCCCCCAGCGATCAGCCAGCGTCCATCAGGCGTGAGCGCCGCTGCCGATACGCCCTGCATCACGCGCCTGACTTCCAACTTGTGGTCGACGTCGATCATGCCGGCGGACCCATCTGCATTCACCACGACGAAATAGCGCCCGTCGGCACTGAAGGAACTGCTCCACGTACTGCGAAAACAGAACTTGTCCAGCTTGGTGTCGTCATCGAACGTCAATCCACCACCGTACTGTGAGTTCACACGGTACAAGCGACACGGCTTATTCCACCGCCCCAACTTCAGCGCGCGCCCATCCGGACTGAATTCAATTGAATCGACTCGATCGAAATCCACCCGCCCCACCATGCGACGAGTCTTCATCTCCCAGAGCCTCAAGCGAGTGATGTCGCCGTCCCCGCGGAACGTGTTGTCGCTGACCGCGAGCCACTGGCCGTCGGAACTGAACGCGACCGCGAGGAGGTCCGTGCCCTTGTCGCCCTCGATCCTGCCGCTTTCTTTCCAGGTCGAGGTGTCGACGACGAGTACGTCGGCTGCGGCGTCGCTCGCGATGACCAACGTTGCTCCATCTGGACTGAACGCCAGGGAACGTACGATCGTGCCGTACGCCAACATCACCGGCGGGGTCTGCCAGCTGGCAGTGTCATGGATCTCTGTGTTGGAGCCTTTCCCCAACGCCAACCAGCGATTGTCCGGGCTGAAACGCACGGCATCGAACGAGTCGGTTGGCTCGCGAGCAAACCGTTTGACGATCTTTCGAGTAGGCCAATCCCACACCAGGATTTCACCTTTGTCTTCGCTCACCAACCATCTCGCGTTGTCGCTGGACAACATGAATTGAACCGCGCCCGCATGACCCGGTATCGTTGCAACCTTCGCACTGGACAGCAGATCGATATTGCGCGCCAGGATTTCATACGCCTCGGGCGTCCAGCCCTCGCGCAGCGAATGCATCGAGAGCAGAATCGCCTGCCTCGGACCCTCACCGTCATAGTCGAGTTCGTTTTCCAGCGCCGCCTCGGCCTGAGTATTGAGTTGCCGCGCCAGGGACATCCTGCGTCTCTCTTCCGCAATCTGCCGCGATTCGGAAGCGAAGTAGGCCAACGCCACCGCGAACACAGCAATGATTCCCAGTGCGACAGACAGCCAGAAAAATTTTCGCCCCGCCCGCGCCTGATCGAGCAGGCGCTGCTCGCGCTCAGCGCGGCTGCGTCTTTCGAGCTCCAACGCCGCTTCCTGCTCCGCCCGCTGCTGCTGCTTGCTGCGTTCCAGAAAATCCATCGCGCGTTGAAAATCCTCCGGTGTTCCGTAACGCTTCGCCCAGGCCTCGTTGGGATTTTCGTCCTCCAGCCATTTGAGTCCGTCATCGAGATCCGGCGAACGCCACAATGCGGCGCGGCCCTGCTGTTCACGCGCCGCCGAGTCCTTCAAGCGGAAATAGGTTTCGGCAGACTTCGTCTCCCAGTCGACCCATCGGTTCAGCAGATTCCATTGCCGGATGAGGCTCTCGTGACCTATGTCGAGAGTCGTTTCGGCTGACAGCGGCACTCCTGCCGGAGGCGTGACGAAGCTGCGCTCGGGGTGCCGGAATTCATCCACCACGCCTATCACATCCGTTGCCGCTGCCGCTGCCGCGCCGGAAATATCACCGAGCGACGCCGGACGACGCGTATCGCGTTTGCCGGTCGAACGATGTGTGAGTCGGCGAAACATCACCTCGGCGATTTGCCGCTGCGAATCCGACAGGCTCTTGTAAACCTGATTGGCGTGTGAGGAGAGCGCATTCGCGATGGAGCCGACCGCGGCGTAGTCCGCCAGCGAAAGGCTACGGCGCTCAGCCGCGGGATCCGTTCGCTCCTGCATGTGTTGCCACATGCGCATCAACGCGTGCTGCAACAGCGGCAACTGATCCGGATCGGAGCCGACCTCGTTCAGGAGCTGCGTCGCGAGATCGGGGTCCACGTCCGCGCCGACGATGCGCGCGGGTCCGATGATGGCGCTGCGGATCTGCTCGCGCGTCATGCGCGGCGTGAGGTATTGACCCTCGTTGATCGCCTCGGGCAGGCCGCGAAACAACTGGCACTCGCCGAGGAAGTCCGAGCGCATCGTCAACACGACATACACCGGGAATTCCCGCTGCGCGGCCGTGGCGAGCAGCAGCGCCACGAAGGCATCCGCTTCCGCGGCGCTTTGCTCACGGCGATAGCGGAAGATTTCCTCGAACTGGTCGATGAGCAGCAGCAAGCTCGTGTCGCCAGGTAGCCAGCGCTCCTGGAGCAGTTCGATCAGACCGAGCGGCCCGCGCCGCAGCGTCGCATCCGCGAATGCGAGCGCGGTGGAACCGCCTTTGCCTTCCAGATCGAGCGCCGCGGGTTCCGCCAACGCCTGCGCCAGGCGCCACAGAGGCCTTTCACCCGGACGCATTTGCGCGATGCGCCAGCGCGAACCGGCAGCAGACATGAGACCGGACTGCAAAGCGACGATCATCCCGGCGCGGACCAGCGATGACTTCCCGCACCCGGAGGGACCGACGATGGCGAGGAAGCGGGTCCGGGACAGGCGATTCAAAATCTGATCAGTCTGTTCCTCACGCCCGAAAAAAATCTCTGCTTCATCGGTATCGAAGGGGCGCAACCCGGGATACGGCGAAAGTTTGCCCGGCGGTAAGACCTCGTCGTTCATCCGGCTAGGCGCGCAACGCGCTCGCGAACTGCGCCAGCGCGCGCGCCGCCTCGGCGTCGATGCCGCGCCGGCAGTCGATGACGGACTGGTTAGGCAGTCGCAGGCCGGGATCGATCTTCACCTCATCCGGAGGGGCATGACACAGCACCACTTGGCTCAACGGTCGCTCGCGTGTACCACGCGCCTTGAGCGACTCCTTGAGCTGATGCCGTACCCACGTCGAGGGCGAGTGGCCGTACACCATCACGAGCCCATCGCAGAGCTTGAGATTGTCCTCGAGATCGGCTCGCATCGCGTCCGCCGTCTCGTGCAGGACCGGCTGCACGAATGCCAGCCCCTGCCGAGCGAAAAAATCGCAGAGTGCCGCGCCCACCTCGGCATCGCTTTGGTCGTGGTTGACGAACACCAGCATCCCCTCGTGAGCTGCGGGCACGGTGCGCGGTCCTTGCCCATCGGCAACCTGCCGGGCAACGCCGGCAATGAAACTCTCGAGACTCTCGTTCACCACGTCGGGACCGAACACCAGCTCGCGATGCAGCTCGTCCTTGACGTCCGGCTTGTCGAGCTCGAAGCGCCGCCACTGTCGCAGCGGTTTACCAGCGTGTCTGGCAGCTTCGTACTGCACCGCGGCCAGCGAACTACTCCAGCCGCGGACGCGCCCGCCATATTCGCCGAGCAATTGCACGTAAGCCTCGCAGCGGCCAAGGTCCTCGCGCATTGCGCTTGCATATGACTCGGGCGTGTCGCGCGGATAGGCGCGATCGGGCAATACCACGAGACCAGCTTGCTCGAGTGAGCGTTGCACCCGCTCGTATTGCTCGACCAGATCGTCGGTGACCTCCGCCAGGAACACTGCCGGCGCGGACTTGGGCGGAGCGGCCGCGGCCGCGGGGACGCTCAATCGGCCGAGGCCCTCGCTCACCTTGAAGGAAAGATCGTTGAGGCGTGACCAGTAAGTGCGATCTTCGAGTAGCGGCAGCGGGTCGCCCAACCGCTGCGGCGCCGCGCCCTCCGTATCACGCTGCCAGAAGCGGACGGACAGGAGATCGCCGAACGCCTGCGGGAGCTCGGCTCGATCAAGGTCGTCGCACTCCACGAGAAACACCGGGCGTCTGGATAGCCGCCGCTCCTGCAGGCTCTCGAGGAAGCCGCCGCGCTCGCGCGCGCACCACTGCGAGTTCAGATAGGCGCGCGAGAGAATGACGAGCAGGCCCGCGGCGCGCTTCAAGCCCTCCATGACGGGCATCGTCAACTCGGCCTCGGCGACCAGCCGCTGGTCCATCCAGATGTCGGAACGAATGCCGAGACGCCTATCTATCCTGGTCCGCAGATTGTCCCTGAGCGTGCTCACCCAGCCGTTGCGCTGGCCGGCGTCGGGCTCGTCGTCAATGTGCGCGTAGCTGACGAACAGGTCGTGCTCGAAGCCGGAGACGTAGGGCATGGGCCGATTCTCGCGAGGAAGTGACCACGACCGCGATGATTCCCTGACTCTGTTCAGGATCCCATGGGCGCAGCGGCGCTGCGTTCATATCGCGCCCGGAACTCGCGCACGATGCGGCTACGAAGGATAAGCGCACCACTCCTCGAAAACCAGGGCTCGTGCGCTTCGCGGCGACTAGCTGTTGAAGGGGTAGCGAGCCAGTACTCGAACGCAATGACGACCCTTACTGTTTCGCCGCCGGACCTGCAGCTTCAGGCCACGGCCTTGAGCAGCCTCTTCGGCGCGGTCTTGATGTGCGTGGAATACAGCGTCAGGCCGGTGAACGCCAGGCCGCCGACGATATTGCCGACGATGGTCGGAATCTCATTCCAGATGAAGTAGTCCGCCCAGTTGAAATGCGCACCCATGAGGATGCCCGAGGGGAACAGGAACATGTTCACCACCGAGTGCTCGAAGGTCATCGCGAAGAACACCATGATGGGCATCCACATGGCGAGCACCTTGCCACCGACCGTGGTGGAGATCATCGCACCGACCACGCCGGTGGAAACCATCCAGTTGCAGAGCATGGCGCGCACGAACAGCGTGAGCATGCCCGCCATGCCGTGCTCCTTGTAACCGATGGTGCGCGTCTCGCCGACGTGGGCGATGAACTGCCCGATCGGATTTGGGTCCTGCGTGAACGCAAACGTGAAGATGGTCGACATGAGCACCGCGACCGTGAATGCTCCGGCAAAATTGCCGGCGAACACCAGGCCCCAGTTGCGCAGTACACCGCCCACCGTCACCCCCGGGCGCTTGTCGAGCAGCGCGAGCGGCGCCAGCACGAATACACCGGTCACGAGGTCGAACCCGAGCAGATAGAGCATGCAGAAGCCGACCGGAAACAGAATGGCGCCGATGATGGGAAACCCCGTCTGCTGGGTCACCATCACGGCGAATACGGCAGCGAGCGCGAGGATCGCGCCGGCCATGAACGCGCGTATCAGGGTGTCGCGCGTCGACATGAATATCTTCGATTCACCGGCGTCGACCATCTTGGTGACGAATTCCGACGGAGCCAGGTAAGACATCGATCTACTCCCTTGTTAGGCGGTTACCAGATGAATTCGAGCTGCGCCCACAGCTTGCTGGTGGTGCGTGCGGTGACCAGTGCGCCCTGCTGGTAGTCGGCGTACTTGAGCAACAGGTTGAAGCGCTTGTGCTTGGCGGCGATCGACGCGTCCCACTCGCTGCCGTAGTCGGCGGCAATGCGCTCGGCGTCGTAGTCGTGATAGCTCACGATGAAACCGAGCGTATCGAGCACGCCTACGCCCTTGAGCGTGACGCTGGCGTTCGCGTACAGGTCTTCGATTCCGTTGGGCGGTGTGGTCGTGAACTTGTCGGCCCAACCCTGGAACTTGTGCAACGACGCCAGCGGCGTGGTGAACCCCTTCACGCCGTTGCCTTCCATGATCTCCGTGCCGACACCAAGGCCGAATTGACGGAACGTGGCGGTGAGCTCGACGAACTCGTCCGCCAGGTCGAAGTCGAGCGCGTTGTCGGCGTAGTCGGTCTGCGTCGCGTAAGAGGCGGCGTACGCCAGCTTGATCTTGCCCACCGGCCTCTCGCCCGCGAAGCGCACGCCATACGTCGCGGTCGAGTCGCGCAGCGGGTTGATGCCCGCCGGGATGTTGGTGATCGGCTCGAAGTCGAGTAGATAGCCGAAGGCACTGATCCTGCCGAGCTTGGTCTGGTACCCGGCGTTGAGCAGGAAGCTGTCGCCCTTGTACACGCCCTGCGGCGAATCCGGTCCGTTGACGCGATTGACCCGGTTCAGATACGTGGCATCGAGCACCAGGTTCGCGACACTGCGATTGACGACGCGCAGGGCATCGAAGGTCTGCTCGTTCTGCCGCCAGCCGGAGTTGCCGATGAAGCGCTGGTCATCGAGCAGGATGCGCTGGCGGCCCAGCGTCATCGTCGTGCCGGGCAGGCTGGTATTCGTCAGCTGGAAGCGGTTGATCTCGTACGCTTCATCGTCGGCGACCACCGGGAACGTGACGTTGTTCGCGACGGCCGGATCCGGGCGATAGTCGTCCTGGATCGGGATGATCGCGTCCCCCTCGAGCAGCAGCGAAGTGTTCCAGGCCTTGCCGGTCTCGAACCCCAGCCGCAGGCGCAATGTCAGCGCTTGCGCGTCCTCGGCCAGAGGGGCCTGATCGACGTCCTCCGAGCGCAGGCGCATGTCGACAATGGGCTTGGCTTCACCGATCGCCCCGCGGATCGGATCGAGCCCTTCAGCGGCGATTGCTCCCGTGGCGAGAAAACAGCCCAGAAAACTTCCCAAAATCACCTGGGCGGCCATCCGGCCGCGCGTGCAGATCGTCATCGAAGACTCCCTTGATCCATTGAGCTTGTTGTTAGGCGGCACGGTTTCCCGCACCGTGCTCGTACTCTTCCAGAAAGCTCAATAGCTCTTCTCTATAGGCGTAGTAGCGCGGATGCTCGAGCAGCATCTTCCGGGTGCGCGGGCGCGGCAGGTCGACCTGCATGATCTTTCCGATCCGGGCGCGCGGACCGTTCGTCATCATGACCACGCGGTCGGCGACCAGGATGGCCTCGTCCACGTCGTGCGTGACGCAGATGGCGGTGATCTTCGTGCGCTTGAGGATGTCCATGAGGACTTCCTGCAAGTCCCAGCGAGTCAAGGCGTCCAGCATGCCGAACGGCTCGTCGAGCAATAGCAGCTTGGGCGAGAGCGCGAAGGCGCGCGCCAGTCCCACGCGCTGGCGCATGCCGTTCGACATATCGCGCGCCAGCTTGTCGAGGGAGTCGGCGAGACCCACGCGCATGAGGTAGTAGTCGACGATGTCGGAGCGTTCGGCGTTGCTCGCGTGCGGATAGACCCGGTCGACACCGAGTGCCACGTTCTGCCGTGCCGTGAGCCACGACAGAAGGTTCGGCGCCTGGAACACCACGCCGCGATCGGGCCCTGCGCTGGTAACTTCGCGGCCGTCGAGCGTGATGCCGCCGTCGGACACGTCGGTGAGACCGGCGCACATGGACAATGCGGTGGACTTGCCACAGCCGGAGTGCCCGATCAGCGAAACGCACTCGCCGCGCCTGATGTCGAGCTGAAATCCTTCGACCACGGTGAGCGGACCCTTGGGCGTCGGGTACACCTTGTGCACGTTGTAGAACTCGACGTACTTGTCCGGATTGGCGAGCGGCCTCGGCTTGTTAGCCGCGCGCACGGCCTTCGGCAGGAAATCCGCCGAGGTGATCGGCACCACGTCGGGAAGCGTGATGGCGCCATCGGCGGGCACGGGCTTTTCCGCTTCCACGTCGAGCAGGTATTGAGTGATTGCCGCGCGCAGTTGCCGGTACTGCGGATCGTGGTTCATGTCCTTGCGGTCGCGCGGCCTCGCAAGGTCCACGCGAAACTCAGGTCCCAGCGTGGCGCGCGGACCGGGGTTCAGCGGAATGATGCGATCGGCGAGCAGCAGCGCTTCGTCGACGTCGTTGGTCACCAGCACGACGGTTTTCTTTTCTTCGCGCCAGATGGACTCGATCTCGTCCTGAAGTTTGCCGCGCGTCAGCGCGTCGAGCGCAGATAGCGGCTCATCGAGCAGCAGGAACTCGGGATTGATGGCGAGCGCGCGCGCCACCGCCACGCGCTGCCGCATGCCACCGGATAGTTCGGCGGGACGACGATCCGCGGCGTGACTCAAGCCCACCATTCGCACGTATTTCTCCGTGCGCGCGCGACGTTCCTGTTTGGTGTCGCGTGCGAACACGGTGTCGACGGCCAACGCCACGTTGTCGAACACCGTGAGCCACGGCATGAGCGAGTAACTCTGGAAAACGACGCCGCGATCGGGACCGGCGGCCCCGGCCGGCTCGCCGCGCAGGCGCACCTCGCCGGCATCCGGCTCGATGAGCCCGGCGAGAATCGACATGAGCGTGGTCTTGCCTGAGCCGGAGAAACCGATCAGCGCGACGAACTCGCCCTCTTCAATCGAAAGGTTGATGTTCGACAGCACCTCCGTGGCACCGTAACTCTTCGACACATTGACCAGCTCGAGGTGGCTCATCTGGTTGGGCCGTACGTGAAGGAGCTTTGCAGCGCGAGCATCACGCGATCCAGCAGGAAGCCGATGATGCCGATGGTGAACACGGCCACCATGATCCGGCTCAGCGATTCGGAACTGCCATTCTGGAACTCGTCCCAGACGAATTTTCCAAGGCCCGGGTTCTGCGCCAGCATTTCGGCTGCGATCAGCACCATCCAGCCCACGCCGAGCGACAGGCGCATGCCGGTGAAGATGTACGGCAGCGCCGAAGGCAACACCAGCTTCGTCAGCTGGGTGGTTCGCTTGAGACGCAGCACGCGCGCCACGTTGAGCAGATCGCGATCGATCGAGGCCACGCCCACCGCGGTGTTGATGACCGTCGGCCACAACGAACACAGCGTCACGGTAACCGCGGAGTTGATGAACGACTTGTCGAACATCGGATCGGCCGTGGCGTACACCGCGCTCACGATCATCGTGACGATGGGCAGCCATGCGAGCGGCGACACCGGTTTGAAGAGCTGTATGAGCGGGTTGAACATCGCGTTGAACGTCTTGCTCGCGCCGCACAGGATTCCGAGCGGCACGGCGATGATCGTGGCTAACAGGAATCCGGCGAACACCGTCTTGAGGCTGGTGAAGATCTGGTCGATGTAGGTGGGTTTGCCGGTATAGCGGCGAATGGTCATGTCCGCGGTCGGATCGGCGGCCAGTTTCTCGGCATTACGTTGCTGCTGGCGTTCATAGAAGGCCACGGCCTTCTCACGTTGCACCAGGTGATCCGCCCACAAAGCCTTGGTCTGTTCCCACACCGCCGAGGGACCGGGAATTTGCCCGAGGCTGGTCTGTATTCCCTGCGACACCTGGCTCCACACCAGCAGGAATGCGGCGATGGCCACGACGGGCGCGCCGAGGTCCAGCCACAGCTGGCGCATGTGCACGCGAGGATCCTCACCGCGGCAGATGGCCACGATGGGTTTGAGAAATCCCAATCCGATCAGGGAGAGCGCGCGGATGGCCGCATCGATCGCGGTGTTCACCCGCGGAAAGCGCGGCTCCATCGGCGCGGCCGGCGCGCGTGCGGGCCGGTCGGCGGGCTTCGCCTCCGGCGACGCTTGCGGGCTGACCGCCTGCGGCTTCGGATTACTGGCCAACGACATTTCCGCCCTCGATCCTCTGCTGGCCCTTCAATCCGAGGACTAACTTCTCGATGTACGCATTGGGTTTGCGTCCGTCGTACTCGACGCCGTCGATGAAGTCCCTGGTGGGCGGGCGGAATCCATCGCTCGCGAAATCGAAGTCGGCGGCGCTGGCTTTCTTCTCCGCGACCAGCTCCCTTGCGGCCTCGTTGAAGACCTCGGGCCGATACACCTTCTTGGCCGTCTCCGCGAACCACGCATCGGGCTTGCTTTCGGGAACCTGGCCCCAGCGGCGCATCTGCGTGAGATACCAGACGGCGTCCGAGTAGAACGGATAGTTAGCGTGATACCTGAAGAACACGTTGAAGTCCGGCAGCGCGCGCTTGTCGCCGCGGCCATATTCAAAGGTGCCGGTCATGCTGTTGGCGATGACGCGGTAGTCGGCGCCGACGTATTCGGGGCGCGAGAGGATCTGCGCCGCTTCCTTGCGATTCGCGCCGTTGTTCGCGTCGAGCCACATCGCGGCACGCAGCAGAGCCTTGATCAACGCAATGTGCGTGCGCGGATTCTTGTCGGCGAACGCCTTGGTGACGCCGAACACTTTCTCCGGATTGTTCTTCCAGATTTCATAGTCGGTGATGACCGGTACGCCCACGCCCTTGACGATGGCCTGCTGGTTCCAGGGCTCACCTACGCTGTAGCCGTTGATGGTTCCCGCTTCCAGCGTCGCCGGCATCTGCGGCGGTGGCGTCACGGAAATGAGGATGTCGGCGCGAGTCTGGCCGGTGACGTCGGACGGCGAATAGAAGCCCGGACTGATGCCGCCCGCCGCGAGCCAGTAGCGCAGCTCGTAGTTGTGAGTGGACACCGGGAAGACCATCGCCATCTTGAACGACTTGCCCGAAGCCTTGAACTTCTCGAGCGCGGGCCTGAGGGCAGTCGCCGGAATCGGATGCACCGGCTTGCCCTGCGCATCATTGGCGAGGCCCGTTTTCATGAGCGCCCACACCTCGTTGGAAACGGTGATGGCGTTGCCGTTGAGATCCATGCTGAACGCCGTGACGATGTCGGCCTTGGTGCCGATGCCCACCGATGCGCCGAGCGGCTGACCGGCGAGCATGTGCGCGCCGTCGAGCTCGCCGGTGATCACGCGATCGAGGATGACCTTCCAGTTGGCCTGCGGTTCGAGCGTGACGTACAAGCCTTCGTCTTCGAAAAAGCCTTTTTCATAGGCGATGGCGAGCGGCGCCATGTCGGTGAGCTTGATGAACCCGAGCTTGAGCTGTTCCTTTTCGGGACCTTTGCCGGCGGCCGATGCGTTCATGGCGAACGACAGGGTGGCGACAACGATTGCGGTGAGTCCCCGAAACACTACGTGCGTCACTACTAACTTCCTCTCCCTGAGCGCGGCAGACTCGCGCCAGCGGGACAAAGCAATCCGCATGCCATCGTTTTTTTGGGGTCATTTTTTGCAGCCGCGCCCCCGCTTTGAGTCACCTGCACCGAAACACGGCGGAGGGGTGCACCGCCTTGCGCAATCCGGTGCAAGCCTTAAGTGTTATTGTCGCACCCCGATGATCGACTGGAATCTGCAGGGCAAGACAATTGCGGTACCCGAGATGCGCGAGCTGGAAGTCTTCAGCGCACTGCTCGAACGACGTGGCGCGAAAGTCCTGCGCTGTCCGCTGGTCACCATCTACGATTCCCCGCACAGCGCCCAGGTGCTCGCGTTCGCCGTGAAGCTGGCGGACGGAGGCTTCGACGATTTCGTGCTGATCACCGGCGAAGGCCTCACCCGCATCCTGAGCTGCATCGACAAGTACGAGCCGGCGCTGCGGTCGCGCTTCATCGAGGGCCTCGGGAAACTGCGCACCATCACCCGCGGACCCAAACCTGCCAGGGCACTTCGCGTGCTCGGACTGAAGCCCGGCATCGAGGCCACCGAGCCCACCACCGACGGCGTGATCCGCTCGCTGTCCACGCACGCGCTCGAAGGTCGTCGCATGGCGGTGCAGCTGTACGGCAATGATCCGAACCTCACGCTCATGCGCTTCCTGCGTGAACGCAATGCACTCACCACGACCGTGGCGCCGTATGTGTATGGCAACGCCGCGGACGACTCCACCGTGCAAGCGCTGCTCGAGCGCATGGCGGCGGGTGAAGTGGACGCCATCGCGTTCACCAGCAAGCTGCAGATCGAGCGGCTCGTGACCCAGCATCCCGCCGCGCTCGTACGCCGCGCCTTGTCGCGCACGAAAATCGCGGCCGTCGGGCCGATCGTGGCCGAGGCGATTCGCGCCGCGGGCTACGAGGTCGCCTCGAGCCCCGAACATTCGTGGTTCATGAAGCCGCTCGTCGTCGCGCTCAGCGAGCAGCTCGGCGCGAAGAAAGACAAGGACCTCTCCGGCCTCGCCTGAAAAGGGGACATTCCTGTTTTCCTGGCAAGCGGGCGCGCAACCTTCGGCCCGAGTCCGCGTTTGCTAGACTCCGCCGCGTGACGCCCTCCACCATCCACGACGCCATCGCGCACCACCAGCAGGGACGGCTCGCGGAAGCGGAATCCGCCTATCTGCAGCTTCTGCAGAAGCAGCCAAGAGACTTCGACGCCCTGCACTACCTCGGCGTCCTGCGCATGCGCCTCGGCCGGCGCGAGGAAGCCATCGAGCTCGTCAAACGTTCGCTGAGCATTTCGCCGCACAACCCCGACGCGTGGAACAACCTCGGCAACATGCTGCTGGGCGGCAACGAAATAGAAACCAGGGGTGCCGAGCTCGCCTACTCAGCGGCCACGCAACAGAAGCCGGACTTTGCCGAGGCCTGGTACAACCTGGCGAACCTGTTCCGCCGCGCGCTCAGGCGCGATGACGCGGTCCGCTGCTACCGCAAGGTTCTCGATCTCAATCCGCGCTTCGCCGGCGCGTATGAAAACATCGCGATGCTGCTCCTGCGGGTGGGCAGGCCGGACCTGACCGCCGACGTATACCGGCGCTGGCTCGCGGTCGAACCTGACAACCCCATCGCGCGCCACATGGCCGCGGCCTATTCAAACGCGAAGGCACCCGCGCGCGCCGACGACGCCTACGTCGCGCAAGTCTTCGATCGCTTCGCCGGGAACTTCGACCAGGCGCTCGCCAACCTGAACTACGTCGCGCCGAGCCTGCTCACCGCCGCGCTGGCGGAAGTGATCTCGTTTGCCGAACGCCGGCTCGTAGTCCTGGATGCCGGCTGTGGCACCGGTCTCTGCGGTCCGCTGCTGCGCTCCACCGCGCGCCAGCTCGTGGGCGTCGACCTGTCGGCGGGCATGCTCGCAAAAGCTCGCGAACGGCAGGTGTACGACGAGCTGCATGAATCCGAGCTCGTCGCTTTCATGCACGCGCATCCGGCCGGCTATGACGTGGTGATCTCCGCCGACACGCTGGTGTATTTCGGCGCGCTCGAAGAGGCGATGAACGCCGCCGCCGGCGCGCTCAAGCCTGGCGGCGTGCTGGCGTTCACCCTGGAAGCGGAAACCGTGGGCTCGCCCGAGAAATTCCGCCTGCACAAGAGCGGTCGGTACTCACACTCCGCGGACTACGCCCGCGAGTGCCTCGAAGCGGCTGGTTTCAAAGTGTTGCTGATCGAAGGCGGTGTCTTGCGCCAGGAAGCTGGTGCCGACGTGCTCGGCCACGTCGTGCTCGCGAGAAAAGGAACGCCGCCGCTCAGCGCGTGATTCGCACCGCCGCCCCGCCCGATGGCGCCAACTCGAGCTCGAGCACATCCGACGCGCTCACGTCGCGCGCGGACTCTTTCAACGCCGTCGCCGTCGCGCCGTCCTCGTAAATCTTCGCCTTGAACTTGCCCTCGCCCAGGAACTCGAGCGGCAGCGAGATCGCATGCGGCTGCTCATTGCCCATGGCGCCGATGTACCAGTCGCTGCCCTTGCGGCGCGCGACCACCACGTAATCGCCGATGTCGCCGGCGAGGAAGCGCGTCTCGTCCCACACCGTGGGCACCATCTTGAGAAAATCGAAACCCGCAGCGTTCTCGTAGACGTCCGGAGAATCCGCCACCATCTGGAACGGGCTTTCGTACACCACGAACATTCCGAGGCCGTGGCCGCGCGTGGTCTGCACCTGCGGCGGCGAGTTCACCACCGCGAAATCCGCCGGCGTCCGGTTGCGGAAACCGCCCGGCGTGTAGTCCATGGGCCCTAACAACATGCGCGTGTAGGCGAGGCTCACGTTGTGCGTGGCGGTCACGCGCCGGCTCCACTTGTTGTACTCCGCACCCATGATGCCTTCCTGGGTGAGGTAGTTTGGATACGTGCGATTGAGGCCCGCCGGCGGATACGCGCCGTGCATGTCGACCAGCAGCTTGTGCTCGACGGCTTTCGCCATGAGCTTGTGGAAATAATCGACCATCTGCTGGTCGTTGCGGTCCATGAAGTCGACCTTGATGCCGGCGATGCCCCAGCTCTGGTACTGCGCCAGCGCCGCGTCCATCTGCCGATCGAGCAACGCCCACTGCACCCACAGCCACAGGCGCACGTTTTTCTTCGCGGCATAGGCCACCAGCGCCGGCATGTCGATGCCGGGCTTGGTGCGCGTCACATCGGCATTGTCCGGGGCGCTGCCGCCACCGCCGGAATTCAGGCACCAGCCCTCGTCGATCATCATGTATTCGAAGCCCGACTTCGCGGCGAAGTCGATGTAGCGCTTGATGGTCGGCATGTCGGTGCCGCCCTTGTCCGGTGGCGGTAGATAGGGACCCGACCACCAGTCCCAGGCGGTCTTGCCCGGCTTGATCCACGAGGTGTCGAATGCCGGCGGCGGATTGAGGTTGCCGATGAGATTCGATTCGATGAGCGAGCCGAGCTTGTCGCCGAGCATGATCACGCGCCACGGCGAGCCCGCGCCGTTGGCGCCGATGGCCGTGCGCGCGATCAGCGATTTGTCATCGAGACGACGCGAGACGCGCGACTGGACACCAGGCTTGCCGTCGCCCTTGCCCGTGAGGTACAGGCCACCGTAGTCGCGCAGGTCCGCCTCGCCGATTGCGAAGGCATTGTTGGCCGTGCGGCACACCAGCGGCAGATCGTAGTTGTTGTGCTCGCGAATGCGGCTCGCCTTGATGGGGTCGAACTCGCCTTCGTGGCTCGAATCCACGCGGCCGATGTTGAGACCCGTGCAATCGTAGTCGGCACCAAAAGCGAATTCCGTGTCCTCGGTCTTCACGCTGAGCGTGGAAATGCCGGCGTCGGACGGCACCACGTAGCGAAAGGCCACGCCATCGTCGTACACGCGGAACACCCAGAGCAGCGCCGCAATGGCGCGCGAGCGCGGCATCACCGTGACCTGCAACTCGTTGAAGCGGTCGCGCGCCTCGGCCGCCTTCGTGGCGACGAGCTTCTGCACCCGGTTGATGCTGCGCGGATTCACCTGCCGAACGTCGACGCTCGAAATGTCGCCTTCGGCGAGCCGCACGCGCAGCGCCGACGGCGCGAAGACCGTCTCGCCATTGCGCTCGATGGAATAGACGAGCTGACCCACATCGTTCTGCGCGATGCGGACCGAGATACGCGTGTCGGGCGAGCGGACCGTGACCGGCAGTTGCTGCGAAAACGCGCTGGCGCAAACCAGCGTGCCGAGAATCGCGGTGACGATCGTTTTCCTCACGGACTTTCTCACTTGGTTGGCTCGACGAACTTGGAGACGTACAGCCAGTCGACAAACTGCTGCGGCCAGCTCGCCACCGGACCGGTGAGCGTGGCGCGCATGCCGAAGCCATGCGCCACGTGGTCGTAGACGTGGAGCTCGGCCGGCACTTTCGACTCGCGCAGTTTCAGAAAGATGTTGGTGATGCCGGTGACGACCTCCGGCCGGTCATCCCCGCCACACAGCAGGAACATTGGCGGCGTGTCGGCGCCGATCTTGAGGTCCGGCCACGTGCCCGGGTAAATGAGCGCCGCGAAATTCAGCCGCGACGCGGCGCGCTCGATCGGATCCTTGGCCGCCGGATCGCCGGCATCGGCGCCGGTCGCACCGAGCGCTGCAAGCTGTCCACCGGCGGAAAAGCCCATCACGCCGATCAGGCGCGTGTCGGCAGACCATGCGGCGTTCGACCGCACCGTGCGGATCGCGCGCTTGAGATCGTTGAGAGCGTCACCCTCGATGGTGTAAGTGGAATTCGGGGCGCGCGCGAGCCGGTACTGCAGCACGAACGCCGCGATCCCATGCTCACTCAGGAAGCGCGCTTCATTGTGCCCCTCGTGATCGGTCCACAGCTCGCGATGGCCGCCGCCGGGAACCACGATCACGGACACTCCGCTGTGCTTTCCCTTGGGTAGATAGGGCGTGAGCGACGGCCGATGCACGTTGGAGACCACGTGGTCGCCCTGCTCGGTGACGCGAACCGTTTCGTCGCCGCCGTTGGCCATGGTACCCGGCGCGCCATCGGGCCACAGGAGAAGCTTCTGAGGTTGCGCGGTGCCAGCCGCGGCGGCCTGATGCGTGCAGAGCAGGCTGAAAACGAGCGTCGCGAAGAAAGTATGCAGTCTCACGTTATCCCCCCGGAACAGTGGCCGCCGCGAACACTACCAGAAGGGTGCCGAGTCGAGTAATTTGGCGACCATGCGCACCCGACCCAAAGTCATTCGCTTCGCGCTGGTCGTCCTCGCGCTGGTTCAAACCGCACTAGCGGCACCGGCCTCGGCCCCGGCCCCCGCCGCGCGCACGCTCTATCTCGTGCGCCACGGCGCCTACGACAGCGACACCACGCAACGGACCCCGGATGGGCCGGGGCTCGTCTCATTGGGCATTGCGCAGTCACGCCTGACGGCAGCGCGTCTGCATGCCCTGCCGCAGGTTCCCAAAGTGATCGTCGCCAGCAGCATGCGACGCGCGCGCGAGACGGCTGCCGTTCTTCACGAGACTCTTCCCGACGTGCAGCTTGGGCTGTCCGATGCGTTGCGGGAATGCACGCCTCGCGCGGCCGGCGCAACGCGCGTGTCCGCGGAAGCGGCGCTTGCCTGCGAGCAGCAGCTCGATGCGGCGTTCGCGAATTTCTTCGTTCCCGCGGCGGGCGCCGCCGAGACTGACGTGCTGGTATGCCACGGCAACGTCATCCGCTACTTCGTGATGAAAGCGCTCGGCGTGGATGCCACGCACTGGCTGCAGATGACCGTCGGCAATGCCAGCGTCACGGTGATTCGCATAGAACCGAACGGGGTTTTCCAGGTGTTGTCAGTGGGCGACGTGGGGCATCTGCCGCCGAACCTGCAAAGCGGCACGGGCGATCGCGATCCGCAGCTCACAGTTCCCTGAAGTGCATGGTCAGGGTGACGCGGCGGCGCCCTTGCGCTTCTGGACTTGCGCAATGATCGTCTGAATCTCCGCCACGCACGAACCGCAATTGGTGCCGCACTTCAGGCGCTTGCCGATCTCCGCGGGCGTCGCGGCGGCACCGAGCTCGCGCGCGCACGCCGCGATGGGATTGCCCCCGACGCCGAAGCACGAACACACCAGCGCGCCCTGATCGGCGCCCTCAACTGCCCGGCCGGCGAGCAGGCTGGCGCGCATCGCCGCATCGAGTCTCGGCGCGGCGAACAGCTTTGCCAGCCAGGCGCGCTCGGGCAGCGACGGCCGGCGATCGATGTAGAGGCATCCTTCGAGCCGATCGTTCACCAGCCAGGCACCGCGATACACGCGCCCGCCCGGATCCCGGTACTCGATCCAGTCGATTTCCGCTGGCGCGGACTCGGCCGGCACACCTAACAAGCGCCGCGCCTCCGCCGAGAAGTCCGGCGGATTGGCACCGGCCAGCTCGTAACGCACGAACTGTTCGCCCGGGACACGAACCCACCAGCGCGTGTCGGGCGGCAGCAGCGGCGCGCGTGTCAGCATCACGCCATACCAGTCGGCGGCGAAGTGCTCGATGGACACCGGCGTATGCTTGAACTCGGGTTCGCCGGAGATCGGGTCGACCACCGGATTCGCCAGCGCGCCCACACGCGCGTCCGAGGCGAAGGCACGGTTCCAGTGGATAGGCGCGAAGGCCATGCCGGCGGGGATGTCCGCGCCCGTGCGCACGCGAACCACCATCGATCCCCAATGCGAACGCAGCGTCGCCAGCTCCCCTGCGCGCACCTTGAACCGCAACGCATCGGCGGTGTTGATCTCCGCATACGGCTCGGCCACGTGCGCCGAGAGGCGCGCGGACTTGCCGGTGCGGGTCATCGTGTGCCAGTGATCGCGCACGCGCCCGGTATTGAGCACCAGCGGAAATTCCTGCGTCGGCGGATGTTCCGGCAGGCGCGGCGCCAGCGGCAGGAAACGCGCCTTGCCGTCTGCATGCTGGAATTTGCCGTTCGCGAACATCGGGCCCTGGGCCGACTCGCGCGCCTCGGCCATGGGCCAGGCGGCCGGCTCCCAGTTCTTGTATTCGGCGGGCGTGATGTTGGCCCACGCGCCGAGGTTCAGCGCGCGCTTTCCGTCGTTGGCGTGCGCGGTGAGCCGCGCATGCTCGCGGAATATCTCGTGCGGTGATACGAAGTCGAAGCCCTCGAAATCCATCGCGCGGGCCACGTCGCAGACGATGCGCCAGTCGGCGCGTGCCTCGCCGGGTGGCGGCAGGAATGCGCGCTGGCGCGAGATCGTTCGATCGGAATTGGTGACCGTGCCGTCCTTCTCGCCCCAGGCGAGCGCCGGCAACAGCACGTGCGCGAGCGCGGCGGTGTCGGTGTTGCCCATGACGTCGCTGAGCACCACGAGCTCGCAACCTTCGAGCGCCGCCTTCACCTTGTCGGCATCGGGCAGGCTGACCACCGGGTTGGTGGCCATGATCCACACGGCTTTGATCCTGCCGTCGTGGATGCGGTCGAACATCTCCACCGCTTTCGGACCTTGTTTGCTGGCGATGGCCGGGCTGCGCCAGAAGTTCTGGACCGCCGCGCGACCGGGCTCATCGTGCAAGTCGACGTGCGCCGCCAGCGTGTTGACGAAGCCGCCGACCTCGCGCCCGCCCATGGCGTTTGGCTGTCCGGTCACCGAGAACGGCCCGGCGCCCGGTTTACCGATGCGCCCGGTGGCCAGGTGACAGTTGATGATGGCGTTGACCTTGTCGGTGCCCGAGGAGCTCTGGTTGACGCCCTGTGAGAACGCGGTGATCACCGCCGGGCATTGCGCGAACAGTTCGTAGAAGCCGCGCAGGTCGGCGATGTCGAGCCCGCACGCCTGCGCCGTCGTCGCCAGGTCGCCACCGCCGGCGCGCGCCGCCTCCAGCGCCTCTTCCCATCCGCGCGTGTGCGCGTCGACGTACTGTCTATCTACCTGACCGTTATCGGCCAGGAACACCAGCAGGCCGTTGAACAGGTGCACGTCGGTGCCCGGCTTGAGCGGCAGGTGCAGATCGGCGAGCTGCGTGGTCGCGGTGCGGCGCGGATCGAGCGCCACGATTTTCAAGTCAGGCCGCCGGTCGCGCGCCGCCAGCATGCGCTGCAGGATGATGGGATGACACCAGGCGGTATTGGAGCCGACCAGCACGATGAGATCGGCGCGATCGATGTCTTCATAGCTCACCGGCACCACGTCTTCGCCGAAGGCGCGCTTGTGGCCGGCGACCGCCGAGGCCATGCACAGTCGCGAGTTGGTGTCGATGTTGGCGGTGCCCAGGTAGCCCTTCATGAGCTTGTTGGCGACGTAGTAGTCCTCGGTCAGCAACTGGCCGGAGACGTAGAACGCGACGGACTCGGGCCCGTACTTGCGGATGCAATCGCGGAATCCTTCCGCGACCGTGGCGATGGCCGCCTCCCAGCTGACCCGCGTGCCGCGCACCTGCGGATGCAGCAACCGGTCTTCGAGGCCGACGGTTTCGCCGAGCGCGCTGCCCTTCACGCACAGCTTGCCGCGATTGGCCGGATGCGCCGGATCGCCGCGCACGTCCACCGCGCCACCTTTTCGCGGTGTCGCCAGCACGCCGCAGCCCACGCCGCAGTACGGACAGGTGGTGCGCGTGGGAGTCGCGGTACTCAAAACGCTAGGCAGCGGCCGGCGCGTCGAACAGCAGCTGGTCGCGAATCGGCCCGATGTCGGTCTGGTCGGCGATCAGGTCGCGCAGGCGGGCCGCTTCCGACACGTCGCCAAACAACACCGCGCCGCAGATCCTGTTGCCCTCGATGATCACGCGCTTGTAGACA
>DASYKM010000137.1:0-4047 GCA_035995425.1 Steroidobacteraceae bacterium | reverse complement strand
GATGCCCTGGTCGGCGAGGCGCGCGAGCTGGCGTTGCAGTGTCACGCGCGAGCAGTACGGATAAGGCTTGCCCTTGACCGTGCCGTTGCACACCAGGCGCGCGTAGCCGGGCATCCAGGGAATCGGCGTGAGCGTCGACAGATCGCCCACGGCCATGTAGTCGGGGCCATCCGGTCCCATGCCGAAGCCCCAGAGCGCAAAGCCGGCGAAGCCCGCGCCGTCGGTGAGCACCATCTGCAGGTGTTCCACCGGCACGGCCTTCGCCTTGGCGGCGCCGTGTATATCCACGAACTGCGCCAGGACGAATTTGATCTCGTGCTTCGCGAACAGTGCTTGTGCTTCGGCTGCGTTCATTGCGATCTCCCCGGTATTTTTTGCACGACTTCCTCGAGTGTTTCCCGCAGGTACGGCCCGAAGCTCGGGTCGCACCAGATTCGATAGATGGCGCCGTCATCGAGTGAACGTTGCGGCAGCACCAGCACGCCGACGCCGACCATCAGCGTCATCAGCACCGGCCGCTGCGCCAGGTCGAGCGCGGCGAAATTCACATTGCACACCTGCGCCAGCACGTCGTGGGCGGCTTCACCGCCGAGCACGATGGCGGTGTCTTCGCGCAGCACGGGATAGGCACCGGCGAAATCGCCGGCCGTGAGCTGCTCGAGCGCCGCCACGCCGGTGGCTTCGCCCCGTTCTTCGATGAAGAACTCGGTGACTCCGAGACGACCGACCACGTTCCAGGAATCATCGCGGTCCTGCACACGAAGCGGTGCCCAGGTGTTGGCACGCGGCGGCACCGCCAGCCCGAGTTGCTTGAGCGCCTCGGCGGCACGCGGACCTTTTACGCCCGCACGTCGCTCGGGCAGCGCTTCGGCCATCCACACCGCACCGCCACGACTCATGCGGCCCCCAGGAATGGCGTGCGCACCACGCGCGCGGCCACCGTCCGGCCGTCGCTGCCGCGAATCACGAGGTTCGAGCCCGGCTCGCTCAGGGCCGGCGCCGCCATGGCGAGCCCGATGGTGCGTCCCAGCGTCGGCGAGTGAGCGATGCTCGTGACCCGACCGGCGATGTTGCCGTTGTGGATCAGCAGATTCGCTTCGGTGATGGGCGAGCTCCCGGGCGGCTGATCGGCACCGAGCTCGAAGGCGACTAACTTCTGGCGCGCGCCGCGCCGCACGTGGATGCGCAGGCTGCGCTGGCCCACGAAGAATGGCTTGCCCATGCGCACGGCCCAGCCGAGCCCGGCTTCGAAGGGATTGGTGAGCGCGTCGGTGTCCTGCGCGACGATGGCGTGGCCTCGCTCGAGTCGCAACACCCGCTGGGCTTCGACGCCAAAAGGGCGGATGCCGACGGCGCCAGTCGGCAATGGCAAGTGCATGAGCGCATCCCACAACCGATGCGCCGATCTATACGGCACGTGAATCTCGAATCCCAGCGACGACACGAAGCCCGCGCGCAGTACTCGCGCCGGAAGGCCCGCGACCTCCCCTTCGCGCACGCCGAGAAATGGAAACGACTCCTCCGACAAGTCGATCGCGGTGAGAGATTGCAACAGCTCGCGGCTCGAAGGTCCGGCGAGGTTGAACGCGGCCCGATGCCCCGTGGCGTTGACGAACGCGCAGTCCATGCGCCAGCGCGCATTCCACAGCAGCAGCTCGCGATAGACGTTCGCCGCGCCGCTGGTGGTGGTGGTGAAGTAGTAGCGCTGTTCGCCGAGGCGGGCGATCACGCCGTCGTCGCGCACGATCCCGCTCTCATCGAGCAGCAATCCGTAACGTGTCATGCCGACGCGCAGATCGGAAAAACTGCCGGCATACACCCGATCGAGAAATGCGCCGGCATCGGGCCCATGAATCTCGATCTTGCCGAGTGTGGAGACGTCGATGAGTCCCGCGCCCTCACGCACGGCGCGCACTTCGCGCGCGATGCACTCGGAACGCGTCAGGCCGTCGAGACGATAAAACTCGGGACGTTGCCAGCCGCCCACGGTCATGAACTTTGCGTCGAGCGCCGCGTGCCGGTCGTGTGCCGCGCAGTACCGCTCGACATGAAAACCCATGCCCGCGAGCTGCTTGAGCGGCACCGGATGATAGAACGGTCTTTGCGTGGTCAGCGCCGTCTCGGCGAGCGACGAGCCGCGCGCGCGCATGAGGATGCGCGCGCCGTGCAGATTCGAGTGCTTGCCCTGCGAGGGTCCCATGCCGAGCGTGCTGAAGCGCTTCATGAGCTCGGTGCTGTCGAAGCCTTCCTGGACGCTGTTCAACAGGTCCTTCACCTGGATGTCTTCGTCCAGGTCGACGAAGTCGCGCGCGCGCGGGGCCTGGAAAACCGGATACGGATGCGACGGCTGACGTGCGTTCTCGGGGCGCGGAGGCCGCGCGCCCTCGTGGCCGCCGCGCGCGTGCGCCGCCGCTTCCGCGCCGGCATCGCGGCCGTCCTGGCGACGCGCCGCATAGTCGTAGATGCCATTGACCCGGCCGGCCGCGAACACGCCGGCCGGTAGTTTGACCGGCAGATGTTGTTGCAGGGCGGTGTCGTATTGCAGCCTGGCGCCGGCTTGTGCCAGCAATCCGGCCGCCGGCGCGAAACCCACGCTCATGAGCACCGCGTCGCAGGCAATGGTTTCACGGGAGCCCGGACGCGCGTCGTCGCCGACGATGCGTACGCGCAGGGCGCGTACCGCGCCATGTCTTCCGGCGACCGCCTCTTCCGGCACCACGCCGGCGACACACCGCAGATCTCCCAATCCATACGCGTCGCCACCGAAGCCGGCACGCAGGTCGAGTATCGCGGCGATTTGCGTGTTCAACGCCCGCAACTCGCGCGCCAGCTCATAGCCCTCGCGATTCGCCGTAAGGATCGCCACGCGCCTGCCGGGCGCGATGCCGTAGCGATGCATGAGTCGCTGGGCGGCGGAGCCTAACAACACTCCGGGAAGGTCGTTGTTGCGGAACACGGCCGGTTGCTCGACGACGCCGGTGGCGCACACCACGGCACCGGCGCGGACCTTGGTCATGCGCGTGGGTTCGATGAGCGCCACCCAGTGATCGGCGTAGTAGCCGGCAGCGCAGGTGGACGGCAGCAGCTCGATATTTGGAGTCGCGGCCACGCGCTCCAACAGCCCTTCGAGCTCGCCCGGCGACGCGCCGCTCCAGCGGCCGCAGCCACCGGGCCGCGCGTTCTCGTCCACGAGCAACACGCGTGCGCCGGCGTCGGCGGCCGACAATGCCGCCCCGAGTCCGCTCGGTCCCGCGCCGATCACCAGCACGTCGCAGAAGGCATATCGCTTGGCAGTACGCAGGCGCGGTGAGTCGGCGGAGATCCGCCCAAGGCCGGACATGGCGCGAATACGTTGTTCCCAGCGCGGAAACTTCTTGCCGTGAAAAGCCTTGTAATAGAAGCCCACCGGCAGGAACGGCGCCAGCCACTCGATGAATCGCCCGCGATCGCGCTCGAGGCCACCGACGGTGTTCACCGCGGCGACGCGCATGCCTTCCCTCAATGGCGTGACGTCGCCACGCACATTCGGCACGCCGTCCACCTGGAACAGGTTGTTGGTGTCGTGATTCGCCAGCGAGAAGATGCCGCGGCGCCGGTGATACTTGAAACTGCGGCCGAGCGTCATCACGCCCGCCGCCGCCAGCGCTGAGGAAATACTGTCGCCGGCAAATCCCCGGCATGGCTTGCCTTCGAATTCGAAACCGAGATCACTGCCGCGGTCGATCCACTCCCCTTGCGCGCGTGGCATGCGGTACATCATTCGCCCGCCCTCGCGGTCAGTTCCACGGCATCGTAGGTGGCGAGAAATTCATCGCGCGCGGTGTCGCGCTCGGCGATGAACCAGTAACCCGAGGGTGTGTGGCACCACCACTCGCGCTTCACGCCGGGCACACTGGCACGGTCGTAGAGATACGCGGTCCACTCTGCATCTGAACAAGTGGTCGCGTCCGGCGTCTCGCGCACCTCCCCGCCGGTCACGAACTCCAGCAGCGGACGCGGTCCATTGAGCGGGCAGCGGAGCGTCTTCAATGTCCCACCGAGGCGGCG
>DASYKM010000136.1:0-51532 GCA_035995425.1 Steroidobacteraceae bacterium | reverse complement strand
GGATCGCGGCCGGCCGTCGGACACCAAGTCGCTGCGCTTCGGCATGCGCCATGTGACCTATGAATTCTCGCTGTTCGACAGCGGCGGCCGGCTGCGCCGCGTCGAAGTCGACGTGGCCGCGGGCTCGGCCCGCGGCGAACGTCTCATCGACAATCGCCACGAGCACATCAAGAAGGCGCCCGGTGGATGGGCGGCCTCTCTAACTAAAGCCGGCGAGACCTCCCCGGCGGTGCGCGAAATGCCCGACTCCGGTGTGTCGCCGCATCTCACGCTGCACGTGAACGGCATCCCGATCCTCGCGCGCGGCGGCAACTGGGGCATGGACGACTCGCGCAAGCGCATCCAGCGCGAGCGCCTCGAGCCTTACTTCCGGCTGCAGAAGGACGCGAATCTCAACATCGTGCGCAACTGGATGGGCAACAACGACGAGGACGTGTTCTACGACCTGTGCGACGAATACGGCCTCATGATCCTCAACGACTTCTGGGCGTCGACCCAGGATTTCCAGGTGGAGCCGCAGGATCCGCAATTGTTCCTGCAGAACGCCGAAGACACGGTGCTGCGCTATCGCAACCATCCGTCCATCGTGATGTGGTTCGGACGTAACGAAGGCGTGCCGCAGCCCATACTCAACGAAGGACTCGGCGACCTCATCGCCCGCCTCGACGGCACGCGCCACTTCACCGGTAGTTCGAACATGGTGAACCTGCAGGGTAGCGGACCCTATAACTACCGGCCGCCCTTGGGTTACTTCCAGAATCTCGCCAGCGGGTTTTCAGTGGAGACCGGCACGCCCTCGCTCGCCACGCTCGAAGCCATCCAGGCCATGGTGCCCAAGGAAGACCGCTGGCCGTTGTCCGACACGATCGCTTACCACGACTGGCATTTCGGCGGGAACGGCGACATCAAGACCTTCATGCAGACGCTGGCCACGCGCTACGGCGAAGGCACCAGTCTCGAGGACTTCGAGCGCAAGGCGCAGATGATGAACTACGAAACCTATCGCGCCGTCTTCGAAGGGCTGCAGGCGCACATGTGGACGAAGAACTCGGGCCGCTTGTTGTGGATGACGCACCCCGCCTGGCCTAGCAATCATTGGCAGATCTACAGTTCCGACTACGACACGCATGCGGCTTACTACGGCGTGAAGAAGGCGGTGGAACCTGTGCACGTGCAGATGAACCTGCCGGACTATAGCGTCACGGTCGTCAACACGACGCGGGAAGTGCGCGAAGGGCTCAAGCTCGCGACGCGGGTGTTGTCGCTCGACAATCGCTTGCTCGCGAGCCGTGACGATGTCGTCGACGCCAAGGCCAACGACATCACGCAGGTCGGCGCCCCGGATATCGCCCAGATGATCGAAGCCGAGGGCGTCGTGGTGGTGGCGCTGCGCCTCCACGATGCCGCCGGCAAGATGATTTCCGATAACACCTATGTCCAGGGCAAGGACGACGCCAGCTACCAGAAGCTCAACTCACTCGCACCGCAGACCCTCAAGTTCAAGACCTCGCTGATCAATTTTGGCGATGAACGCTCGGCCGCCATTCAGGTCACCAACAACGGCAATCAGGCCGCGCTCGGCATCAAGCTCACGCTGGTCGATTACCAGGGTGCACGCATGCTGCCTGCACGTTACAGCGACAACTACCTCACCTTGCTACCGGGTGAATCGCGCATCGTCGGCATCAACTACCCGGCAAAACTGGGCGGCCGCGCGACGATCAACGCGCGCGGGTGGAATGTGCGCGCGACTTCGGTGCGCGTCGCCGGTGGTTCGAAGGAACTCAACATGCCGGATCCTCTTCCGGTGTCTGACGAGATACCTCTGACTCCCCTGCCGAAACCGGATTCCATCGTCATTGCACCTCGGCCCAATCCATAGGCCCGCTGGCGGAGCACGTCGGCTGCTGACAAACTGGCGCGCATGGGTCTCGCGAATCTGTTCGTGCGCGCCAACTACCTGGCAGTAGCGGTCTTCGCGTCGCTGTTGGTGCTGCTCGCCGGCGCATGGACGATCTACAGCATGGGACGGGTGCCGATCCTCGATCTCCTCGTGAATATCGCGATCGACGTGGGGGCGATGTCCCTGTTCCTCATCCCCGGCATTCGCGCCATCTGGCGTTTTGTTGCGAATGGCACGGTGATCCCGCCCGTTCTCGTGCACGAGCGCCATGTTGTCGCCAGCGTGGTCACATTCGCCGGTGGTCTTGGCCACTTCTTCTTCCTGATTTCGATGGGCGGAGCCATTGACCTTGCGCTGCTGCCGGTTTGGCCCGAAGAGGCCGGCAAGATATTCATCGCGGCCATCGTCGCGCTGCTTTTCTATCTCGTGGCTTTGCTGTCCGGCGAGCTGGCGCTGGTCGGAAACGGCCAGCCGGATCCACCGCGCCCATCGAGCGCGCTTTTTCCTTAATATCCGGGAATGCCTGCTCAAGAGATCGCGCGCGTCAGCGCTGAAATAGGCAAGATTTACCGCAAGGATTCGCGCCGCATCTTCGCGACGCTGATTCGCCTGCTGGGAGATTTTGAACGCGCCGAAGAAGCGCTGCATGACGCCTTCCGCGCGGCCATGGAGAAGTGGCCGGGCGAAGGCCTGCCGCAGAATCCCGTGTCCTGGCTCGTATCCGCGGGCCGTTTCAAGTCCATCGACAAGCAGCGTCGCGACCAGCGCTTCGAGCATCTCGAAGACCGCCCCGATGTGGCCGAAGCTCTCGCCGACCAGGCCCCCGCGCTCGACGAGAAAGAAGAGCTCGAAGACGACCGCCTGCGCCTGGTGTTCACCTGTTGCCATCCCGCACTCGCGCCCGATGCACAGGTGGCGCTCACGCTGCGCGAGGTCTGCGGTCTCGCCACCGAAGAAATCGCCGCCGCCTTCCTCACGCCCGCGCCGACCATCGCGCAGCGCATCGTGCGCGCCAAGGCCAAGATCCGCGACGCCAACATTCCCTACCAGGTTCCTTCACGGGATGAGCTTCCGGCCAGGCTCGAGAGCGTACTGCGCGTGGTTTACCTGGTGTTCAACGAGGGCTACTCGGCGAGCAGCGGCGAATCCGCGACGCGCGCCGATCTGTCGGGCGAGGCCATCCGCCTCGGGCGCCTCATCGTCGAGCTCGCACCGGAACCCGAGGCTCAAGGGTTGTTAGCCCTGATGCTGCTGCACGAGTCGCGCCGCGAGACGCGCGCGACGCCGGATGGTGAATTGATCCTGCTCGATGAACAGGATCGCTCACGCTGGAATCGCGCGCTCATCGGCGAGGGCGCGGCCCTGGTCCGCACGGCGCTTACCACGCAGAGCATCGGCCCGTATTCATTGCAGGCGGCCATCGCCGCCGTGCATGCGGAGGCGCCGAGCGCGGCGGAAACCGACTGGAATGAGATCGTCGGGCTTTACGATCTGCTGCTGCGGGTGAGCCCGTCGCCCATCGTCGCGCTCAATCGATCGGTTGCGGTCGCCATGCGCGACGGGCCCGAGGCCGGCCTCGCGCAGCTCGATGCGCTGCTGGCCGATGGCGAGCTCGACGCTTACCAGCTGGCACACGCGGCACGCGCCGATTTCTGCCGGCGCCTGGGCCGCAACACCGAGGCGCGCACGGCCTATGAGCGCGCCATCAAACTCACCGCGCAGGGTCCGGCGCGCCGCTTTCTCGAGAAACGGCTGGCGGCGCTGCCGGCCTGACGCCCGTTCTCACGACAATCCCAACCCGGTACCGCCCGAAATCAGGGACTTAGGTGCGCCGAATTTTCCGGGGGTGCGCTGTCGAAATGCACAGCGCCCGTTCGACTAATTGATGAACTCGAACAACTCGGGTTCAACGCCAAGGAGACCGTCGTGAAATACCTCTGCCTCGTGTACCTCTCGCCCGAAGAGTGGAATTCCGCGCCCGATGAAGCCTGCATGGCATGCGGCAACGAAATGCGCGCCAGCGGGCATCTCCTCGGCGGCACGCCGCTGCATCCGACGCATACCGCCACTACGGTGCGCGTGCGCAATGGGCGGCTCGCGGTCACCGACGGTCCCTTCGCCGAGACCAAGGAGCAGCTCGCCGGCTTCTATCTCATCGAGGCACGCGACCTCAACGAAGCAATCCAGCTCGCCGCGAAAATTCCGCCGGCGCAATTCGGCAGCATCGAAGTGCGGCCGACGCGTGAGCTCGTCGTCCACACGCCTGCCGCCGCGGCCGCGCGCTGACAACTACCAACAAGGATTTCCGTCATGCACTCGCAAATCTTCGTGAATCTTCCGGTCAAGGATCTGCAGCGCTCCGTGGATTTCTTCTCGAAGCTCGGCTACACCTTCAACCCGCAATTCACCGACGAAAGCGCGACCTGCATGATTCTCGGCGACAACCTGTTCGTCATGCTGCTGGTCGAGAAATTCTTCGGCGGCTTCACCAACAAGGCGATCTGCGACACCGCCACGGCCACCGAGACTCTCACCTGCGTTGCCTGCGGCAGCCGCGAGCAGGTGGATTCACTCGTGTCCAAGGCGCGCACCGGCGGCGCGAAGGTGCCGCGTGAAGCGCAGGATCACGGCTTCATGTACGCCCACGGCTATGAGGATCTCGACGGTCACACCTGGGAGCTCGTCCACATGACCGGGCTGCCGCCACAGCAGCAACAGTAAGACCGCCACATGCGCTACATGATCATCGTGAAAGCCACGAAAGGTTCCGAGGCCGGTCAGTTGCCGACCGCCGAGCTGCTCGAGCACATGGGGCGGTTCCACAAGCAGCTGGCGGATGCCGGCGTATTGATCGACGCGGCGGGACTGGGCGCTGCGCTTTTCGAATCCGGCCGCCGAGGGCGGCGCGGCGCAGATCGAAGTGCGCCGGCTTTATGACCTCGAAGACTTCGAACCGAGCCAGGGGCACGAGATCTTCAGACACGTTCCCGGCAACGGAAAGTAAACGCTAACTCATTGATTCTGTGACGCGGCTTCGCGCCGCGGCAAGCGCCTGCCCCTGCGCATCAAGTGCCTGAATTCCCGGCCGTTAACGGAACCGGGTAACTACGAACAACAGGTCATGAACAGCGCAGTCCAAGCTTCCGTTACGGACGATATCGATCGCGTCCTGCATGCGGCGATGTCCGACGAATCGCTGGAACTGCCGCCACCACCGCAGGTGGTTGCGGAGGTCATGCGGCTCACGCGCGGCGAAGGCGCCGCGAGCGACGCCCCCGAAACCAGCACCACCGAGCTCGCCAGCCTGATCCAGCGCGACATGGCGATCGCCGGCCAGGTGATGCGCGTGGCGAATTCCGCCGTGTACGCGCGCCGTAATCCCGTGGTCACACTTCCCCAGGCCATCGCCTGGCTCGGCATCCGCGAGATCCGCAACATCGCGTTCGCCGTCGCGCTGAAGGGCCAGGTATTTGCCTCGGCACATTTTCGCAATGAGCTCGCCGACCTGTGGCGCGAGTCGGTGATCACCGCGCTCTTCGCGCAGGAGATCGCGCGCCTGAAGCGACGCAACGTCGAGTCGGCGTACCTGTGCGGGCTATTGCACCGCGCCGGCATGGCCTTGATCCTCAATCGCGTCGGCTCGGTGATCACCAAACGACAGCTCAACCCCAATTCGGCCCAAGTGCTCAAGCTGGCCGAACGCCACGAAGCGCGCGTCGGCACTCATCTCGCCATCGCCTGGCAATTGCCGCCCTCGGTATCCGCCGCGATTTCGCACTGGCGCGATCCGCCTGCGGCCGAGCTCGCCCGCACCGAAGTCATGGAAGTGGCGCTCGCACGCCAGATCTCCGACGAGCTGCGCACGCCGGGTGCCGGCGGCGAACTGCCCGACTCCATGTTAGGCCCGGTTTCACTGTGGATGGACGAGCTGTCCATCTACCCCGACGAGCTGTTTTCGATCATGGCGCAGCGCGCGGCCATCTACGCCACGGCGGAGAGTTTCTCGTGAGCGGAAACGTCCAGGACGACCAGCATTTCGATGTGGTCGTCATAGGCTCGGGACCCGCGGGCCAGAAGGCCGCGATCCAGGCCGCCAAAGCCGGCCAGCGCGTCGCGGTCATCGAACGCGACCGGCGCGTCGGTGGTTCCTGCGTGCACACGGGCACCATTCCCAGCAAATCGTTGCGCGAACACGCCATGCGCCAGCGCGTGCGGCACGTGAACCTCATGGACGAACCGATCCAGTCGCTGCTCGACGGCGTCGCCGAGACCATCGCCGCGCACGACGTGTACATGGCGGCGCAGCTCGAGCGCAATCACGTCGTGCTGCTGCGCGGGCGCGCGAGCTTCACCGCGCCGGGCATGCTGGCGATGCGCAGGATCGACGGCTCGCAGACGACCGTGCGCGCCAGGATCATCATCATCGCCACGGGCTCGCGGCCACGCACGCCGGCGCACCTGGCCGTGGATCACGAGCACATACTCGACAGCGATTCCATCCTGTCCCTGGCCTATCTACCCCGCAGCCTGCTGGTGCTCGGCGGCGGCGTCATCGGCAGCGAATACGCCGCCACGTTCGCCGCGCTCGGCTGCAAGGTGTGGCAGGCCGATCAGTTCGACCAGCCGCTCGCCTTCCTCGATCCCGAGCTCACGTCGTTCTATGTCGAGGAGCTGCGCCGCAACGGCGGCGAGTACCTGCCGCGCGCCGGCGCCATTTCCACGAAATGGGATGGCATCTCGCAAGTGCGTACGGACTTCAAGGACGGCCGCAGCATCATGGCCGACAAGGTGCTGGTCGCGCTGGGCCGCATCGCCAATGTCGATGGCCTCATGCTCGAGGTCGCCGGCGTCGCGCTCACGGCGCGCGGCCACATCCAGGTCGACGATCATCTGAAGACCACCGTCGACGGCGTGTACGCCGCCGGCGATGTCATCGGCCCGCCCGCACTCGCCTCGGTGTCCATGGAACAAGGCCGCCGCGCGGCCTGCCACGCGCTCGGGTTGTTAGTGCCTTCCGATCCCGTGTCGCGTCTGCCCTCGGGCGTGTACACCATTCCCGAGATCGCCACCGTCGGGCTCGATGAACATGGCGCGCGTCGCCATTTCGGTGGGGCGATTGTCGGGCGCGCCCGGTTCGAAGAGATCGCGCGCGGCCAGATCAACGGCTGCCAGCGCGGCCTGCTCAAGCTGGTTGCCGACCCTGGTGGCCGTCGCGTGGTCGGCGTGCAGATCGCCGGCGATGGCGCCACCGAGCTCGTGCACATCGGACAGGTCGGACTCGCCGCAGAGCTCGACGTCGATGCGTACGTCGACAACGTCTTCAACTTCCCGACGATGGCTGAGGCGTATCGGATAGCCGCGTTCGACATCGTGAAGCAGCGCGGTCTGGTCTCATCCCAGGAGATCGTCGCCGACGTCCTGTCGGCGGTGCTCTAGCTATTTGACGGCTAGCACTTCCCCGACGGCATCTGCGACAACCACTGCCGGGCGGACTGCTCGGCGCTGAAGAATCGCACGGTCGGATGAATGCGATGCTCGTGCATGAGCTCGCCGAAGCGCCCGCCGTAAACCGACGCGTCGCGCACGATCACGGCAAGCTTGGTACGGTAATTCACGAACTTCTGCAGCACCTGGCCGGCGAGACCGGTCTTGAGGTCGAAGAACTCCGGCGCGAGGTTTTTCTCGTCGAGGACCAACCCGCCCCGCTCCACGCTCGCCGAGAGGGCAGCGGAGATGTCGCCGGCCGATTGAATACCATTGAATGTCATCGGCGGAGTCTACAGGCCTGACGCGCTCAACCCTGCATGATCGTCGGGTCTGCGTCCCAAATCCCATCGAAACAGGCGTTCGGACTCCTGGATCACGATGTCGTTGATGCTGGCGTGACGTTTGCGCATCAATCCGGACTCGTCGAACCCCCGTTTTCGTTCCCGTAAGACCGGAACCAGTGGCCCGGGTCGTCGTGCCATTCATAGGCAAAGCGCACGGCGATGCGCGCACCGTCGAACGCCCACACCTCTTTGATGAGCCGGTATTCGAGTTCCTTGGCCCATTTGCGTGTCAGAAATTGCTATGAATGACGCGACGTCTCGGATCACCGGTTCCGCGCACTTCTGACGGCAACGTGCTGCGCCGACTCAAATCGGCGCAGTCTTCAGTACTGTGGATAGAACATGAACGTGCCGTACACGTTGTCTTTCCACACCTGGATAGCCGTTGGCCCGACGTAGTTGTCCGCGGCGAACGGCGGAAAAATCGTGAAGTTCGCCGCTTGCGAGGTACCGTTCGTTGCCGTCTGGCTCCACTGATTGGAGTACGTGATGCTGGTCGTGGTCTTCAGCTTTTGCTCGAATTTGACCAGGAAGTCGAATGACGCCGTGCCGCTGATCGAGTAGGAGGCGGTGTACTCATCCTTCGACGACCTTCCCTGACCTGAAGTACTGGAATAGCTCGAGCTGTAGGTCTGAGCAGTTGGTTGTCCGCCTGGTGGAGCGGGAATGTAGTTCAGAATCACGTTCGCAGGCACTGGCGGATTGCCACTGAGAGGGAGTTCGTAACGACGCGACGGATCCGAGTTGGGGTTGTATGCCGGGTTGATTGCGAACGGATTTGCTCGCAGGATCAACTGGAAATCCGCTGTCGTAAGGCCGCCCAGTTGTGAGTCCCATGACCGATTCAATCGCGTCCACGTATTTGGGGCGATGGGCTGAGTGCCCCTGAGCTGACCCACAGTCAGAGGAACGACATCCATTCCGCTGACCGGGTCGCGCGCGTTCCATCCATACCCTCCGACGACCACCTTCGTCGGAAATACCATCATGAATACCGCGGGATTTACCCAGATGTAGATAGTGTCGTAGTCGTGATCCACGCCGGCGGCTGAGGAAGCCGGCCCCGGTACGATCAGTCCACTCGCTGTCTGTTGGCTGATCGTCAAGGAGGAACTGCTATCCCTGGTCTGCTTCCAGCCCGCAGAGAATGTCTGCGTGAACTCACCGTCGAGGATTCCCCAGAGGCCGCCGCCTTCTGTGAGTGAGACCTCCTGCGAAATGCCGGTCTGGAAGCTCGAACTGTGGTTGGTGGCCGTGCCATTGATGAAGCCGCTGGTGTAGGTCGCAGTGCTCCTGGATCCCGGCGGTGCGTATGTCAAACCAACTACTTGGTACTTCGTAGTGAGCCAGTTGGCGGCACCGCTGCGAGAAATGGTGCAGCTCACGCTGGACCGGCCCTGGAACGAGGGCTGCGCACCATTTGTCGCGACCCACTGCCAGGTGGCCTGTCCGTTCACGAAAAAGTACCGGGTCGCGGAGGCACCCACGTAAGTCACCGTCGCGCAGGTGGCTTTAGAAAGCCAGTTCTTCCCGGGATCCGATGTGAAGCCCGCGATCGCCAATTCCGTGCGATCGTAGCCCGTCTCCCTTGGACGGGGGAGGTCCACGAACGATGCGATGGTGAGGGGCTCGGGCGTTGTCGCAGGAGAAATCGAACCGAAAATGTACGCGGTGCCGCACGCGGGCGCCGTGCAGTAACCCGCCCTTGCGTTTGGGTTGCCGCCCACTGTGATGGTGTGCTCGGTCCCGATCATGCCATTGGTTTGAGCGATAGCGGGCGACGTGAGATGGAGCAAGCCCAATGTCACGATAGCAATTGTCGTCGACGTGAGACGTTTCATGAGCAGATCCTCCCTGATCCAGTGCACGCGATGCGCGAAGAGTCAGTCCTTGACGTTGTAACGCTAGAGCAGCCTAATGCAGGTCCGCTTGGCCAGCAAGAACTAGCAACCGCTCACAGGCTGCGGGCGAGTGAGATCAGTTAGTTAGGATGCGTGACCGCACCTATGACCAGATAGAGTCCTTCTCGTCGAGCACCAAGCCACCCGCTCCACGCTGGCTGAAAGGGCAGCGCAGAGATGTCGCTGGCGGATTGGATGCCGGTGAATGCCATGACGGGGATCACAGGGTGAGCGCACTCAAGCTTGGATGATCGTCGGGTCTGCGTCCCAAAGGCCACCGAAACCGGCGTTCCGCCTCGGAAATGACGATGTCGTTGATGCTGGCGTGGCGCTGGCGCATCAATCCGAGCTCATCGAACTCCCAATTCTCGTTCCCGTAAGAGCGGAACCATTGATTGGAGTCGTCATGCCATTCATAGGCAAACCGCACTGCAATGTGCGCGCTCTCGAATGCCCAAACCTCTTTGATGAGGCGGTAATCGAGCTCCCGCGCCCATTTGCGCTTCAGGAACTCGACGATGGCCGGGCGGCCCGAGAAGAACTCGGCCCGATTGCGCCAGACGCTGCCCTCGGTGTACGCGAGGGACACGCGCTCCGGATCGCGAGAGTTCCACGCGTCTTCTGCGGCGCGCGCCTTCTGCGCGGCCGTCTCTTTCGTGAACGGCGGAAATGGCGGGCGTCCCTGCCCTGCTGTGTTCATCAGAACTTCTTCGAGAAAGTCACTCCGAACGTGACCGGAGGCGTCGTCACGGTGTACGCCTGCAAGCCGCACAGAGGGACTTCATTCGGGAAGGCTTCTTTGTCCGGATCGAATGGCTTGAACTCGGAGCACTCGGTGAAGCGCGCCAGCACGGCCCGTTTGTCGAATGCGTTCTTCACGAATGCCTCGAGACCCCAGCTGTCGTTTTCCACGCCAAAGGCCAGGTCGACGATGCTGAAGGCGGGTTGTTTGCCGAGCAGCGCCCGTTCGTCGGTGCGCAGGTCCGACCACGCCGATCCCGAGTAGACCCAGGCGACCTGCGCATGCGCATCCATGCCGGCCATCGGGAACTCGTAGCGGCCCACGGCATTTGCCTTGAACTTCGACTGCACGGGCAGCTGCTGACCCGCGGGCGCCTGCAGGAACGTGCCGACGGGCGCGAGCGGATCGTCGCAGTGCGTGACGATCTCGCCTATGTTGGGCCCCGCGTCGTAAGTGGTGCCGCAGTAGTCCTGCGTCGACTTCGCATCGAGCAGCGAGAAAGCGCTCGACAGCGTGAACGCGTCGGTGACTCGCCACAGGATGTCCGACTCGATGCCGCGGATGCGCGCCTGGCCGGCGTTGCGGATTACCGTGAGGCCGTTGGTGCCGAGGAACGAGTACTGGAAATCGTCCCAGTCTTCCTGGAAGACGGCGCCGTTGATTCGCAGGCGATGATCGGCCAGCTCCATCTTGAGCCCGATCTCGTTGTTGGTGAGGAAATCCGACTTGTACGGTGGGAGGTCGCCCTTCCGATTGATGCCGCCCGGACGGAAGCCCTCCGACCACGTGGCGTACAGCATCACGTCATCCGTGGCGTGCCAGGTGAAATTCAGGCGCTTGGTATTGCCGTCCTCTTTCGTCGTCTTGTCGAGGTTCACGCAGGGGGCGTCGCGAAACGGACTCGACCCCGCGAAACATGCCGCCTCGCCCGTACCGGAGGAGAAGCCCCCACCGTAACCGAAGAAGCCCTTGAGCGAGTTTTCAGTTTTGAAGAAGCGGATGCCACCGGTGACGGCGAACTTGTCGGTGATGTCGAACGTCAGCTCGCCGAATAGCGCGGAGTCATCGTCCTCACGCTGCTGTTCGGTGAGCCACAACGTATCCGGGTTGCCAGGCACTTCGTATCCGTCGAACAGGTTATCGACGCGATAGGACTGGTGGATGCCGTGGCTCTGCGTCTGCGTGAAGGCACCCACCGTCATGCGCCAGCGGTTCTCCGCCGGGGACGACAGCCGCAGCTCGTGGCTGGTCTTCTTGTACTTGTCGCCGCCGACGATGAACTGCGTGGGGTCGATGAGCACGCCGTCGTTGTCGTACATGTACTGGCCGTACTGGCAGCAAGAGTCGTAGAAGAACGAGTAGTCGGCGTAGTCCGAGCGCGTGGTGTCGTCGCGATCGAGATGCGCGCCCGCGTAGGTGAGGTCCCAGCTGCCGATCTTGCCCTGCAGCGTGAGCGCGGCCTGCACGAACTTGTCCTTGGAATCCTCGTTCTTCGCGTGCGCGACCTTGAGGTCGCCCTCGAGCGGATCGAAACCGAACGTGCCATTCGACTTGGTGTTCTGGTACATCACGGTCGGCGTCAGCGTCCAGTTTTCGCTGAGGTCGATGCCGAGCGCGACGCGCGCGCCGTACTTCTGCCAGTCGTTGTAGTTGTTCTTGACCTTATTGCTGTTGTCGACGGCAATGCCCGAGAAGGGAAACACGCGCGTCGAGCGGACGTTGTCGATGTAGCCCGGCTCGCTCTTCGACCAGCCGACGATGCGCACCGCCATGTTGTCGTTCAGCGGGATGTTGACGAATCCTTCGCCGGTGTAGCCGACATCGCCCCGGGTGGTGCTGCCCGAGACATCGAAGCCCGCGTCGAACTGACCCGGATCCGGCTTGTTCGTGATGATGCGGATGGTGCCTGCCTGGGAGCTCGCGCCGTACAGCGTGCCCTGCGGGCCCGCCAGCACTTCGACACGCGCGATGTCGTAGATCTGCAGGTCGAGCGCGCCCTGGATCGTGGTGATCGGCTGCTCGTCGAGGTAGATGCCCACCGAAGGCTGGGGACCGGAGTGGTTGGCGTTCTCGCCGCTGGCAACGCCGCGCATGTACGCGCGCGCGAAACCGGGGCCGCTGCTCTGGAACGCCACGTTCGGCAGAAATTTCACGTAGTCGTCGAAGGTTTCGACTTTCAGGTCGGTGAGTTGCTCCTGGCCGATGGCCTGGATCGACAGCGGCACATCCTGGAGGCTCTCGTCGCGCTTCGTCGCGGAGACCACCACCTCGTCGAGACGGCCCTCGTCCGCCTGTTGTGCCTGTGCGACGCCGGTGCCCGCGAGCACCGCGCCCGCCAGTGGCAACGCACGTCGCACCGCTTCGGCGAGCAAGCGATTTTGGCGCGGACTATTGCGGAAATTGCCGTTATTCATGTTGCTCCCCATTTTTTTGCGACGTCGCTTCGACAGCGATTTCCGGCGCGGGCGTAAGCCCTGAATAGTATGCCTTCTGCCACAGAATCAAAACTTCGCCTTGCCGGGATAACTCCTCAACACGTCGCCGAGCGCCGCTTTGAGGGAGTCGAGCCACGGCTCGTAGTGCCGCCACTGCTCCATTCCGTCGCGAAATATCGGACGGCGCACCTGCTCGGAGCTGGCCGTGCGCACCGCTCGCTGGTTCTCGTGGAAACGCAGTACACCTTCTTCGAACGGCAGGCCGCAGTACTCGAGCAGGCGGCGCACCTCGCCCTCGGTGTCCTCGACCATGTTCTCGTAGAACACACGGTGCACGCGCCCCGGCAGCGCGGCGTCGAAATGGTCCATGAGCTCGACGTAATTGCGGTAGTAGCGGCCGAGCTCTGCCAGGTCATAGGTGAAATTCTGGCCGCGCGCGAAATGCTGCTTGAAGCAGGAGAAGCAGCAGCCGAGTGGATGCCGCCGCGCGTCGATGATCTTCGAGTTCGGCAGCATCAGGTGGATGAGCCCGACGTGCGCGAAGTTGTTAGGCATCTTGTCGATGAAGAACGGCCGCGGCGTTTTTCGTTGTATGCGCGTCTGGGCCAGGTACTGCTCGCCGAACGCGCGCAGCTCTTCCGCGGTGAACTTGTCCAACGCGCGCGGATAGGCGGAGCCTTCCACGCGCGTCGTCCGCCTGCCGATGATCCGCGCGATCATCGTGACATCCGGCAGCTCCTGCGTCCCCTCGACCTGCGAGTGCGTGGCGAGGATTTGCTCGATCAAGGTCGAACCCGCACGCGGCAAGCCGACCACGAAGATGGGATCGGGCGCAGCGCAGCCCGCGCCGGTGCGGGCGGCGAAAAACTCGTGCGTGAAGATCTTCTTGGAGCGCGCGACGTGCGCCTCGTTGTCATCGGCGTCGTAGCGGATCAGCTTGCGGCGCAGCGCGTTGCCGCGCGCGTACGCCGCGAAGGATTCCGCGTACTCGGCCGCGTCTTCGAGCGCCTTGCCGAGCGCGAAATTGAAATGAAAACGGTCGTCGTTCGTGAGGTCGGTGCGTTCGAGCTGCGCGCGCATCGTCGCGATGTCTTCCGCGCTGAAGCGATAGGTCTTGAGATTGGCGAGGCTCCACCACACCTCTCCGAAGCGGGGCGTCAATTCGATGCAGCGCCGGTAGGCGTCGATGCTCGCGGCGTTCTGGCCCGCCGTCTTCAACGCGTGCCCCAGGCTCATCCAGATGCGTGGCTGCCGAGGGTAATCCGCGAGCACCGCCCTGTATTGCGCGATGGATTTCTCGAACTCTCCTATGCGCCCGAAAATCGCCGCCTTGAGATTGCGCAGTCCGGGGTTGGTCGGATCTTCGGCGAGCAACGTCTGTGCCTCGCGCAGCGCGGCCTCGGGCTTGTTCGCGCGATGGAGCATCATCGCGTAGTTCTGCCGCGCCACCGTGAATCCCGGCGCGAGCTCGAGACAGCGCGCGAGTAGCACTTCGGAATCGGCAATTCGGCCAATCCTGGCCGCGACTTCGGCGAGCATGCGGATGGCGGCGACGTCGGTCGGATAGTGCCGCAGGTGTTCGCGCAGCAGCCGTTCCGCGTCGGGGATGCGGTTCTCACTCAACGCCAGCGCCGGAATCATGAGCTTCGGATCGCGCGTCGAATGCCGGAAGTGTTGAGCGAAAGCTTCGTCGGCGGCTTCACGCATCTCGAGCGCGCTGTAGTGATCGGCGAGCGCACGCCAGGCATCCGGCAGCTCGGGCTTGAGGTGCACCGCGCGCCGCAACGCCTCGATGGCCGCGTCACCCTCCCCGAGGCGTCCGAGCGCGAGGCCCTTGAGCGCCAGCGCGTTCGGCTGGTCCGGCATCACCTTGAGGATTTCGTCTGCCTGCTCGACCGCGGCGCGCGCGTCGCTCTCGAGCAGGCGCGCGGCGTTCGCCAGCGCCACGTCCAGCGTGCCTGCAGGTTCCGCGGAAGTCTGCACGGCGCTTCCTAACTACTTCCGCTTGCCGCTGCCCGCCAGTTCCTTGACCATCAGGTACCACATCTCCAGGCTGTCGTAGAACGGCTGCACCGCCAGGCGTTCGTTGAGCCCGTGCGCAAAGCGATCCTTGGGGCGTGTGAAGGTCATGTCGGTGCCGTAGGTGGGGATGCCGGCCGCGCGAAACACCAGCCCGTCGGTAGCACCGGATTCCTGTTGCGGCACCACCGGGACGCCCGGATGGAATTTCTGCACGGCGTGCGTGACGGCGGCGATGACGTCGGCGCGCAGCGGTGACGCATCGCTCGACATCGGCTCACCGACCACCTTGATCTCGATCTTGTCATCGATCACCCGCTGCAACTCTGCCTGCACTTCGGGAACCTTCACTCCCGGAAAAATCCGGCAATTGACGTTGGCGGTGGCGGACTGCGGCAGCGCATTGTTGGCGTGGCCGCCGCCGAGGCGCGTCGCGACGCAGGTGGTGCGGATTCGTCCCACCAGGTTGGGAGCCGCGGCAATGGTCGCGGCCGCCGCGGCGTCGCGCGGATTCTCCGCGAACCTGCTCATCGCGCTGCCGAGTTCTCCGGGCGTGGTCTTGCCTGCCGAGCGCATGCTGGCGATCGTGGTGTCGTTCCACATCACCGGAAAGCTGTAGTGAGCGAGCTTCGTCAGCCCGGCGGCGAGGTCATAGATGGCGTTGTCAGGCCCTGGCGTCGAGCTATGGCCACCGGGATTGCGCACCGTCAGCGTGAAGTCGGCGTAGGTTTTCTCGGCGGTCTGGAAGTCGAGGTACAGGGGCTTGCCGGTCGCGTCGTCGGAGAGCCCGCCGCCGCCGTCGGCGTTCAACGCGTACTCGGCGTCGATGAGCTCGCGATGGTCGTGCACGATCGCGACCGTGGTCGCCTGCGAGGTTTCCTCGTCGCCGCTGAAGAAAATGATGAGATCGCGCTTGGGCACGTACTTCTCGGCCTTGAGACGCAGGAACAGCGTGGTCAACGCGGTGACGCCATGCTTCACGTCAAAGGTGCCGCGCCCGTAGAAGTACCCGTTCTCTTCGATGAACTGGAAAGGATCGCGCTGCCAGTCGCTTCGGTTCGCGGTCACCACGTCCATGTGCGCGAGAAGCAGGATGGGTTTGCCACCCGTCCCGTCGCCCCGGTAGCGGGCTACCAGCATGGCGGTCTTGTCGGTGGGCGACTCGAACGGGATCACCTTGATGTCGTCGGCGGGAAAGCCGGCGGCGCGCAGCTCGCCCGCAAGGTACCCGGCCACTTCGGGCACCTTGCCGTTGCCGAGCGAGCTCGGAATCGAAACCACTTTTTCGAAAATCTCGCGCGCCTTGGCGTCGAATGACCCGCGCGTGGACTTTTCAGCAGAAGTCGCCACGCTCGCGGCGACGAGACTCAATGACAGGACCCCGGCGAACAGGATCAGCTTTTGTTTGGCTTTCATCGGACGCACCCCAGGAACGATGGGTGAATCTTACCCACACCGCACTTGCATTGGGGGCGCGGCCGCAGCTCGGCCCGGGCGCAATCACTTCCCTGTGAATGCGGCCGGGCCTTTGTCGACGCTATTCAGTCTTACCAGCTCAAGCGGATGGTGTACTTGCCGTTCGTCGAGCCGGTGCCACCACCAAAGTACGTCACGCGCACGTAGTAGGCCTTGGCGGCGCTGCTCGAGTTGGTCACTGTCACGGTCTCGACCGCGCCCTTGCCGTTCTCGCTCCAGGCGATCGGCTGATCGTTGGCGTCCATCAAGTACAGCTCGTAGTCCGAGTTCGAGTTGGGCGTCATGACCGCGGTCAGCTTCTTGCCCGCCGGTAACGAAACCCGGAAGTAATCGACGTCGCCGCTGCTCGACATGCTGCCGTTCACCGTCGTGCCCGAGCTGCTGACAACCTGAGCTTGCGCAATGTAGTCGTTGGGATCGACTTCATTGCCGCCCGTGGGCGGCGGCGGGGTCGTGGGAGTGCCTGTGATCGTCACGCTCACGGTCTTGGCCGCGGTCGCGCCCGCGACCGTCTTGGTCGCGATATTGCTGTCGGCGGATTCGGCCTGGCGACTGTTGAGCGCGTGCACCTTGAAGTACCACGTGCCCGGAGCCAGCGCACTGACGGTCGTGCTGCGCGCCGAAATGTCGTTCAGCGTGGTGCTCTGGGAGAACGAGGTGTTGCTCGTGCTGTAGAAGACCTTGAATCCGGCAAGATCGGTGAGCGTGGAACCGTCGGTATTCTGGCTTGGCGCCGTCCACGAAACGCTCGTCGAACCGGAACCCCAGGAGCAGGTCAGCGTGTAGTTAGTGCTGGCATTGATTCGTGCCAGTGTCTCGTTGCCCGAAACGGCTTTGTTGCCCGACCAGCCCCCGCTCGCGCGGCAGCTGCTGGCAACTGGATTGGTCGACCACGTGAGCACAGGTACAAGGCTGCCCTGCGCGGAAGTGGAATTTGCACGAAGAGTGACGACGCCAGCGGTCTGCGCCTGCACGACGCCCGCGGCAAACAGTAGGGTGATGAAGATGAACAGAGCGGAAATTTTCACGCTCATGGTATGGCCCCCGGTAAGTAGCGATCAGGGGGCCACATTGGTGTGGCGGTCGAGCCGCCGCAAACGCAGCGCCACAATCTGCGGCTCGAGCCAAATGCCAAAAATGGCGCGGCAACGCGACAGGCCAATCGCAATTCGTGAGCGTTCGTCTGTGCAGGACGACAAACGCTCCTATGCTCTAGCCGAAACCCCGGAACGTGTCGCGCTGGCGCGTACTTTTTTCAATGATGCGCAGGCAACTCGGGTTTCTGCTCACCCCCGCAGGTGATGTCATCTGGCGACATCGCTCCTACAAGCCGCTCATCGACCTGCCGCAGATCGCCGGATCGTCGCCGGCGCTCGCGGCGGCTGCGGCTTCCGCATGCTGGCGCGTGTCGCTCACCGCTTCACGCAGCGCCGATTCGAGCGTGCTCGCATCGAGATGGCGAATCTGCTCGCGCGCACTGCGTGGGCAACCCAGATCGAGCAGCGCTTGCGAGAGATTGTTTCGCGCGCCGGCATGAGTGCTGTCCGCCCGTACGGCGGCAGCGTAGTCGCGCGTCGCGTCCAGGAAATTTCCCGCGCGGTACTCGGCGGTGCCGCGGCCGATCCAGGCCACGGGCTCCGCGGGCCAGCGCTCGATCGCGGCACCGAATGCCTTGGCGGAATCCTGCGGGCTCGCGGCGCGCTCGAAGTCCGCGGCGGCCTGCAGGTACAGCTTCGGGTCCGCGCTCACCGGGATCTCCCCCGGACGCAGCACCACCATCGCCCAGCGACCGCCGTTGTGCCACGCCACCATGAAGGTTCGGGTACGCCACTCGCGCCGCTTCTTGAGGCCGGAGCGCATGATGATGGTGTCCTTCGTGGCGTCATAGCCGATCACCACGGCGTAGTGCCACCGGGGAAGAATCGGCAGTCCGTAGTTGTGGAGCACGAGCACCGGCCTGCCGGCATTCAGCTCCGCGAGCATGGAATCCAGGTTCCGCGGCAATAGATAGGAGAGCCGGCCAAGCTTCCGTGGCGCCGCCTGCATCTCGACCTGCAGACTTCCATGGCGCGCCGGGATGTACACCACCGGGCCGAGTGTTTCGGGCGTGGCATCCACGCTCGACGCGGCGAGCACGCTGGCGAGCGCGGCGGGTCCGCACTGATATTTGTCCTGCGGGAAGAAAGGCGTGGCGTCGAGCTCGACACTTCGCTGCGCGCCGGGCGCGATATTGGCGGGAATGAATGGTGCGCGCGTGGCGCACGCGGTCAGCAAGGTGGTGGAAGCGAAGAGAAGAGCGAATCGCGCAGCGATACCCGCCGCTGCGCGCTTCTTCATGCGTGGGCTCAAACTTTCTTGAAGATGTCGATGACGCCGGTGAGCTCGAGGATGATCAGGACCACGAACACCGCGCCGACCAGCCAGACGACGTCGCCGCCCGCGGGCGCGTTTCGCATGTCCACGGCGAGACGGTGGAGCTCGCGGTCATTGAGGCTAGCGATGCGGCGGTCGACCGCCGTGACGTCCACGCCCATCGTCTCCATCTGCGCGCGCACGTCCGCTCGCTCGATTTGCGAGCGCACTGCATTGAGATCGGCTTCCCGATCGGTGGAGACCAGCGCGTCGGTGGCCACGATGGCAGCAGAAGCGGCGCTGGCCATTCCCAGATTCAGGATGGCAACCGAAAGGATGGCGATCGAAGACTTCCGCCACAGAGTGAGTTTCATTGAGTACCTCCAGAAGGAGCCTGCTCATAAGGCCCGCGGTAATTGCCCCTACTTCCGCCCGATCAGTTTGCACTCCACGTGAAGTTCGGGATTTCGGCAACCGGCGTGCCTACCTGGATCGTGATCTCGCGATGCGAAAGCAACTCGATGTCGCCCCAGTTCCCGGTGGCTTCCGTCACGACGCCGTTATGGTCTGTCACGTAGATCACGATGGGCATTCCCGTGAGGCCGGCGACGTTGGTGCTGTCGAGCGGCTGGCCCCAGATGGTGAACACTTGCCCCAGCGTAAACGTGGCGGGAGCGGCCGCTTCGACGTGAAGCTTGCCGGATTTGTCGTGCGTGTGCAGCGAGTAGAAGCAATGAGTCGTGGGGCTCGTATCCACGATTCCAATCTCACCGGGAACCGCAAGCGCCTGCCCGTTGAGGAAGATAGATAGATGAGAATGGACGTGATAGGTCTCGGGCATGTTGGCCAGGCACTCGAGCGGCCCAACCGGCTGCCCAGTCGCGCCCGTGGCAGTGTTGCCATCCGGCCAGTGCGCCACACCCACGGTGTGATTGTCGTTCAGGTCGACGACTGTTGAAGACAACGGCGGCAAGGTTGATGCCGGCGGTGCGGGAGCGGGAGCGGGTGCTGGCGCGGGTGCCGGCGCTGGGGCCGGCGCCGGCGCTGGCGCTGGCGCGGGAGCCGGTGCTGGCGCGGGTCCAGAACCAGAAGGCGGGCTCGACGAACCACCGCCACCGCCTCCGCATCCCGCCAGCAATGCGCTGACTAGTAAGGCCGTGGATTCAAAACGCGCGTGGTAGACCTTGCTCATCGTCGTGCTCTCTGCAATTCGGGTTGGTGCGAAGGAAGTTCGTACAATTCCGAATCGAAGTACGACAGAGGCTGCCCGGTGGCGTTGTAGGCAGTTCCGCCATCCCGTCTGTCAGAAACAGGAGCGGAGCCGGCAAGGAATCTGACAAGCGCGTCAACCGCTTGTGCGTCAAGGACTTGAGAATTCGTCAGTCCGCGAGAACTGCCAGCATCTTTATCGACACCAGCATGTTTGGAATCTCCGGACCAAGTCTCGTCACCGAACGAACCGGCGGATTGGTCGCGAAGAACTTTGCGTATTCCTCGTTCAGACCCGCGAAGTCGCCGGGTCTCGCCAGCAGCACCTGCACTTCGACCGCATCGCTGAGCGTTGCGCCGGCGGCGCGCAGAATGTTCTCGCAGTTTATGAGCGCCTGCCGCGTCTGCTCCTGGATGGTCGGGCCGGCCACCTTGTTAGTTTCGGGATCGATGCCGGGAACGCCGGTCAGGTAGATGTTCTGACCGACCTTGATGGCCTGGCTGTAGAGCGGGTTGCTGGGAGCATTGGGGATCTTGATGATCTGACGCGTCATGGGATGCGGGCTCGGCGGATTTTTGGCGGACAGTTGAGTAGGCACGAGCACGGCGCAGCAGGCAACGCTCGAAAGAAAAAGCGATGGAACATTCATGGACGGGAAGGCTATGAGGGCGCGCGCCACGAGTCCCGGGCGATTGCCGGGATTTCTCCGGGATCAAGGCGCTTGTTGCCCAGCAGGAATTTCAGCGCCTTGCCCGTGAAGGTCATCGGAAATCTTTCGTGCGCAAACCATTGCCCAGCTTGCGCAGCAGGTTGGCGAGGCTCACCTGTTCGGCTGGGGTCAAGGCCGCAACGGCGTGGCTTGCCTCCTCGAAACGAATCGCGATGGCCCTGTCGACTAGCTTCACGCCTTTGGGGGTGAGCGATGCCATCAGCGAACGCCGGTCGCTGTCTTCGGGGCTGCGGGCCAGCAAGCCGAGGTTTTCAAGACGATTGAGGCACGCGGTCATCGCACCGGAGGTGATCAGCGCGGATTTTCTCAATGCGGTGGGCGTCAGCCGATATGGCACGCCCGAGCGGCGCAACGTCGCCAGCACGTCGAGATCGGTGTATTTGAGCCCGGTTCCCTTGAGCCGATCGTTGGCCCGCGCCTCGAGCAGGCGGCCGAGGTTGAGCACGCGACCGATCACCGCCATCGGTGCTGCGTCGAGCTCCGGGCGTTCGCGTCGCCAATCGCGGAGCAGCGAATCCACGAGGTCGCGGCCAGGGGCAGCAACCTTGCCAATGTTTGCCTTTTTCGCCATGACCACCCTTCCGCTAACCAGTACAACTATCTCAATATAAAGTAACTTGACGTGAAGGTAACTACCGACGAGCATCGCCCGACCTGAACAGGGAGCTCGATCACGTGCGACCAGCCTTCGCGTCACTGATGCTCGTAGTGCTGGCATGCGTTGCCTCACCGGCCGAAGCGGCAACCGCGCACCAGGCGGGAGATATCCTGATCGACCCGAAATCGGTCGCCGTGATCGAAGGCGTCCCGGTGGAATACGAGCTCGGCACCCTGTTCGTTCCGGAAAATCGCGGTTCCGCAAAGAGCCGGATCATCGGCGTCGGTTTTGCACGCATAAAAGCGTCCCACTCGAGCAGCGCGCCACCCGTGTTCTGGTTGCCGGGCGGCCCTGCTCTCAGTGTGCTCGGCGCTTTCATCGATCATGACGGTGCGCAAGGCAAGCTGAAGCTGTGGGCTTCGTTCGGCGCCGTCGGTGACCTCGTCGTGATGGAACAACGGGGCTATTCAATACGCGGCGAAATGCTCGAGCAGCCGACCAGGGCCGCGCCTCTGGATCGGCCCGCGTCCGTGCAGGCGGAAGCGCAAGCGGAGATTGCGCTGGCCAAAGCGGCGGTGCTGGCCAATCCCGACAAGGATCTTGCCGGATACACGATCGTCCAGCTGGCGGCGGACGTAAACGATCTGCGCAAGGCGCTCGGTTACGACAGGATTTCGCTGTTCGGCGGCAGCTTCGCCTCGCAGTGGAGTCTCGCGGTGATGCGGCTCTATCCGCAAACCGTGGCGCGCGCGGTGTTGTCGTCCGCCGAACCTCTCGATGGCTATGACGTACCGTCGCAGATCCTCGCCGCACTGCAACGCATCTCCTTCGACGCCGACCGCGATCCCGGGCTGGCGCCCTATCTACCGGAGGGCGGCATGATGGAGGCGATTCGCGCCGTGCGCGATCGACTCGCGGTGGCGCCGGCAAACGTGACGGTCAAGGACGGGAAGGGGCAGGCGCGGACCGTCACGCTCGGAGTGGAAGACTTCCAGCTTGCGCTGCTGTCGCATACACAAGATGGAGTGGATTGGCCGGCATTCATTCTTGCGATCTACCATCGGCACTACGACGATTGGGCGCGCGCGGTGATCGAACAACGCCAGGCCGGCACGGAGGGTCTGATCCGGCCGCTGATCGACACCAGCACGGGCGTCACGGCGGAACGCCTGCATCGGCTGCGCACCGATCCAGCTACCGCCCTGCTGGGCACCTGGGCTTTCGATATCGACGTCGCTTCCGCATCGACGTGGCCAACACCCGATCTGGGCGATGACTTTCGCACCACGTTCATGAGTTCGATTCCGGTGCTGTTCGTGCATGGCGATTGGGACATCAGCACGCCGGTCGACAATACACTGAGCCTGCTGCCGTATTTTCCCAATGGACATGCGATCGTGGTCCACCGCGGCGGACACGATGGCACCTTCTATCAACTCCGCCAGGAGCCCGCGGTCAAGGCGGCCGTGTACGAATTCCTGCGCACCGGGGCGATGAAGAATCTTCCGGCCAGCGTGACGCTGTCGCTGCCCAAATTCACCATACCGACGTTCTGACTACTTCGGTGTAGTAGATAGGCTGGTCGGAAGCTGCGCGTCGTCGACGGGGCGCAAGAGTTGTTCGCCGTCCAGCGCTCCGCTGCGCTCATCGTGGTGCTGCTCGCTACATAGCGCCGGCAGCCGCATCCGAGGCGGCTGTGAGAAACAGGAATCCCAGCACCAGGAGCGGCGGGATCAGCGGTGCGAACATGAGTAATGGCGCCGGCCGTGCCTGGCTCCAGATTCGCGCGAGCAGGACGAGCGCCACGATCAGTGTGATGAGGGCCATGCCGGACGCGATCAGCAGCACGGCGCCAAGCAGCGGCATGATCGGCGCCCCATCGAAGCTGGGCAAGGCCACATGCCCACGGGCCAGGTCAAAGGAAAAGCCGACCCTCAGAACCACGTTGAGAGCCAGAAGACTCACTGTGAGAAGGAGTCCCGCGACGAGCAGGCCTCGCCCGGCGTTGCCCGCTACCGGGCGGAAAGCAAGAACGATGAGGCCAGTGACGAAAAGAATACCCAGGCACAGCTGGACCAGGATCATGGATTGCGTTCCTCCGTTTGTAGATAGTCCTGCCGGTTCCGTGCCAGGAGCGGATACCTCTTCAGGTGGATACAGTTGGGCTCCGCACTCGCGCACAATATCGCCCCATCATGACTGGCTCGAACGAAACATCAACGGGAAGAGGGTTCGCGGCGGCGATTGCCGCGTTCGTCATCTGGGGCCTGTTTCCGCTCTACTTGATAGGCCTGATGCGCGTGTCGGCGATGCAGATCACCGCGCATCGCATCGTCTGGTCCTGCGTGTTCGTGCTCGCGTGGCTCGCTGTCAGGGGCGAGCTTGGAGAAATGTGGGCGGCCGTGCGGCGCAAAGGCGTTCTGCTGCGGCTGACGGCCAGCGCGTTTTTCATCGCCGTCAATTGGCTCGGTTTCGCATGGGCGGTCAATCACGACCGCGTGCTCGAAGTGAGCCTCGCGTATTTCATGGGTCCCTTGCTCAACATCCTGCTGGGCATCTTCGTGCTGTCGGAGCGGCTGGATCGCACGCAGTGGGTAGCCGTCGGTTTCGCCGCGGCCGGAGTCGCCTATCTCACCTTTATCGCCGGTCACGCTCCATGGCTCGCGCTCATGGTCGGCAGCTCTTTCGCGTTCTATGGAGTTATTCGCAAGACGGTGAAGATCGACGCTTTGCCGGGGCTCGCGATCGAATCGATTTTGCTGGCGCCGTTTGCCGTGGGTTATCTGATCTGGTGTCACCTCCACGGAACAGGCGTGCTTGGTCACATGAGCGGACGCGTCGACGCCCTGCTCCTCCTCGGTGGAATCGTCACTTCGATACCGCTGTTCCTCTTCTCTTACGGTGCACGGCTGGTTCCATATTCAACGATCGGCGTGTTGCAATTCGTTGCCCCGAGCCTGCAGCTGGTGTGTGGCCTGGTGGTGTTCGGCGAGCCTTTCGAAACCGCGCGCCTAACCGGGTTCGTGCTCATCTGGATGGGGCTGCTGATCTACGCGGGAAACGCGTTGTGGCGGGCACGTTCGCAGAGGCCTGCCACTACTTAAAGCCGCTGATTGCTGTCATCGGCCGCCGACAGCTGCCGAACGAACTCCAGTCCTCGTTGCCCAACCCATTCAGGGCTGGTTCAGAGGCTGCTCGTATGATGAACACCATGTCACACACCGCATTTCGGGCCATCGCCACCGCGTCGCTCTGTCTCATGTTTGGGCTGGCTCACGGCCAGGAAAACGCGCCCTATGATGCGGATCCCCCGGATCGCGCCGCCCGCTTGAGCTTCCTGCAGGGCGATGTATCGCTGCAGCCCGCCGGCGAGGAGGAATGGGCGGATGCGATCGTCAATCGCCCGCTGACCACCGGCGACAAGCTGTGGACCGACCAGGGTGCGCGGGCCGAAATCTATGTCGGCCAGGCCGCCGTCCGCCTCGGCAGCAACACGGGCTTCTCGTTCCTGAACGTCGACGACGACACGATCCAGATGCGCATGACGGCAGGCGTCATCAATGTGCACGTGCGCGATCTCGACAGCAACGATCAGATCGAGATCGACACGCCGAATCTCGCGCTCTCTCTGCTGCGCCCCGGCAACTATCGTGTCGAAGTGAACGACGAGAACGACACCACCGTCGTCAAAGTCAGCGAAGGTGAGGCCGAAGCCAGCGACGGCTCGCAGAGCGAGGTGGTGCATGCGCAGCAGGCCGCCACCTTCCGCGGCAACCAGCAACTTGCCGCGCAATTCGGCTCGCTCGGTGCGCCGGACGAGTTCGATTCGTGGAGCCTCGAGCGCGATCGACGTGACGAACAGGCAGCATCTTCACGGACCGCGCAGTACGTCGATCCCGACGTCACAGGCTACGAAGACCTCGATGCCAACGGCACGTGGAGCTCGGATGCCGAATACGGCAACGTCTGGACGCCGACGCGCGTCGCGGTGGACTGGTCCCCCTATCGCGACGGCCGCTGGGTGTGGGTCGCGCCATGGGGCTGGACCTGGATCGACGATGCGCCGTGGGGCTATGCGCCCTTTCACTACGGTAGATGGGCGCACGTGCGTGATCGCTGGTGCTGGGTACCCGGGCCGCGCCACGTGCGCGCGGTGTATGCGCCCGCGCTCGTTGGATGGGTCGGCACGCCCGGTGCCAGCATTTCGATTTCGGTCGGCGGTGGCGGCGGAGTGGCGTGGTTCCCGCTCGGACCCCGTGAAGTGTATGTGCCGGCACGTCGCTTCAGTCCGCGATACGTGGAGCGCGTGAACGTCACCAACACCATCGTGAACCGGGTGATCATCACCAACGTCTACAACAACCGCGCCGGGAACGTGACGTACCGGAATCGCGCGGTGCCGGGCGCCGTGACGTCCGTGACGCGCACGACATTCACCTCGGCGCAGCGCATCGGCGATCGCCGCGTTCGCATCGACGAGCGGGAGATCAGTCGCACGGGCTCGACGGCAATGGCGCCGCAGATCCAGCCGGGGCGGGAGAGCAGATTGGGTGCGAGCGAGGCGCGCAGAAACGTGCGTGTGCCTCCGGCCACGGTCGTGAGCCGTCAGGTCATCGTGAAGCGCAGCCCGCCGCCGTCGGGTGCCCATTTCGCCCGCAACGTGGGTCAGCCGGACGCGCGACACGAGCCGGCGGACCGCCAGAACCGCGCGCCGGATCGCACGGATCGCAGCGACACCGTCATCCGCACTCGCCCTGACAACGGACGCAATGCGGACGCGCGCCCGGATGTGAATCGCGACGCCGCGCAGCCGGCACCGAGCGATCGCGCGCGCGATGCGCGCAATCCGTCGAATATGGATCGCAGGCACGACGACCGGCCGCCGCGTGTCAACCAGCCCCGTGTCAGTCAACCGGCCGACAGTCAACCCAGCGCCAATCAATCCAACGCCGATCAATCCAGGGTCGAAGACTCCGCGCGACAAAACCCGCAGCCGCGTGCCATTCCCCGGACACCGGCAGTCCGCCCGCAAGTGGATCGCCCCCAGGTGGATCGGCCGCAAGTGCGCGAGCAACCGGAGCGCGAGCAGCCAGCACATCAACAGCAGGAGGCGCGCCAGGCCGAACTACAGCAGCGACAACAGCGCGAGCAGCAGCAACAACAGCAACGCGCCGCCACTCAGCGCGCGGACGCCGACCAGCAGCAGCGCCAGCGTCCCGTCGAGCGCCCAAACGTCGAGCGCCCAAACGTCGAGCGCCCAAACGTCGAGCGCCCGAGTCGCCCAGAGCCGCAAAGGCCTGCGGAAAACAAGCCGCAACAGCCGCAACAGCAACAACCGAAGGACCACGACCGTAAACGGTCGCAGGACGATTCTCAGCGCTGAGGCGCCCATCGAAACCGGTCTGCAGCGCCGTGAAGTTCAATAGGTGCTCTGTCTCGGGCAGCGCTGCAACTGCCGCGCAAAGTAGTACTTTCTGCTGGCTCCCGCGAGCAGTGTATTGAGCGCTGTAACACCGTCTGCATCGGCGTCACCATCGGGACCTTCGCCCCCGCACAGGCATACGTCCGGCGCAATGGGCATCACGGCAACATCGGGAAAAGGATCGGGGACGATGAACTCAGCGCCGGCCGATCGAATGAGCCGCCAGCGCACACCCGCGAGGGCGCGCTGCATCGCGATGATCTGGAAATGCGCTCGAATCGCCGCGAAATGCCTGCCAGGCAGGGTGCCATCGGGGCGCACGCACGCATAGCCATTTTTTTCCAGGATTTCCATTTTGTCCCGGCTGTACCGTTCACGCGTGCCGAGGATATCGAGTCGTTGATCGGGCGCTGGATGAGCCCTGCTCTCTGCCCGGTAGTAACAGAGCGCGAAAAACTCGTTGATGGTTTGCGCGTGCCTTGCGTCGATCGTTGAAAGTGTTCCATCAGCCAGCCGCGAGGCCAGCGGTTGAAAAGCGTCTTCGATCCTCTTGAAACGGCCCGTCTCTACGACGTTGTTCCACGCGCGCTGCGCGCAGAACAGCTGGTCTTCAGGCTTCAGCGTCATCGTCTTGTTCTTTCCCAACTGACAAACCTCGACGCGCCTGCGCGGGGAACAGAAACGCTCGATGCTCACCAGCGGAAAAACGTGCTGTTGAACCACCAGCTGATGCGGATTCCCTCTTTGCGTCTTTTCAAACCTCATAGCCGATGATACTCATGTGGCGCCCGTATGAACCCGGTCGGAACACTCGGCGTCAACAAGAGAGATCCATGCGAATGCATCGATTCGTCATTTCTTCCATCGCGCTTCTGTCGCTCATCAATGCGCCGGCCTGGAGCTGGGGTGAGCTCGGCCACCGGCTCGTGGGCGAGTTGGCCCAGCGACAGTTGACGCCGGAATCGAACGCGCAGGTTTACGAGCTGCTGCGCGACGAACCTGTGCCGACTCTGGCGGGCGTGGCGATGTGGGCGGATCAGTTGCGCACATCCGACGCGGAGCGATTCAAGGCGACGTCCCGCTGGCACTACCTGAACATGCCCGAGGGATCCTGCCGCTTCGATGCTTCACGCGACTGTCCGGATGGCGCCTGTGTTCTCGGGGCGATCGAGGAGCAGAGCCGGTTGTTGCGCGATCGCGCGCAGCCTCTGGAGGTGCGGCGTGACGCGCTCAAGTTCATCGTTCACTTCGTGGGTGACGTGCATCAGCCGCTGCACGTGAGCAACCGCCCGGACAAGGGCGGCAATGATTTTCAGATTTCCCTGCGCACTGATATTCCACCGGAAGAATACGCACGTGAGCGCTATCAGAACGGGATCATGAGTACGAACCTGCATGCGGTATGGGACTACTACGTGCTGGCCTCGGCCAAACTACCGTTGGAAAAGTATGCCGATCGGCTGGCCACGTCATCCCGCCCGCCCACGCCGTACAGCGAGCCGGCGGAATGGGCGCGGGAGTCCTGCCAGCTCATCGAGCAGCGCGCGCTCTACCCGCGATCGCACGAGATGAAAGCGAGGTATCTGAAGAAGATGCGTCCGATCGCCGAGCAACGCGTCGAGAGAGCGGCGGATCGCCTGGCGCGGCTGCTCAATGAGTCGCTCGCCACGGCCGCCGCAAGTCGCGCACCAGGTAAATTGGTACGGTGAGCGTGGCGGAGAAATTTGATGATGCCATCGTCGACGGCCGTGTGCTGCGATATGTGTGCGGCGGCGATGGAGTACCGCCTGTAGTCGTCGATCAGGGCCAGGGGCTTTCGATCGAACGAGGCCTCGATCGGGCGGTGAGATTTGGCTGGGCCAAAGTCTTCTCCGAGATTCGGAAATCGACGCGCATCGTGATGCACGACCGTGCGGGTCTGGGTTCCAGCGACCGATCGAATCATCCAAGGGCTTGCTTGGAAATGGTCCAGGATCTCCGCGCCGTTTTGCTCGCCGCAGACAGCACGCCTCCCTATGTTCTCGTCGGACATTCAGTCGGCGGACTCAACATCCAAACCTTCGCCGCTCGGTACCCGGATGAGGTGGCCGGAATGGTGCTGGTCGATTCCTCGCATCCGGATCAGATGGCGCGGATGGCAGGAATTCTGCCGCCAGAATCTTCCGGCGAATCGCCACCGCTGAAGGCCTTGCGCCGCGGAGTCGATCCGTCAGTGAGCGCTGAAAATATCGACTTCCAACGTTGTGGCGAGCAGGCGCGAGTGCTCAAGACACTGGGCCGCGCGCCATTGATGGTGGTGAGCCAGAGTCCACACGCGTTCGCTCCGCCCGGAATTTCCAGCGAACTCTGGGGATCGATGCGACTGGTATGGTCTGATCTGCAGACCAGCTTGCTCACGCTCTCGCCGAACAGCCGCCAGCTGGTGGCGCAGCACGCGGGACATCACGTTCAGGCTGAAGAACCGCAACTCGTCATCGATGCCATTCTCGAAATCGTGAATTGCGTGCGGGCCGGAGTCGTGCGCGCAAACTAGGCGCATTTGCAAACTCTCAACCGTGCCCAAAAAAAAAGGCCCCCAGGAGATGCCTGAGGGCCCAATGGCCGGAGGACTATTTCCGGAGAACTAGTTAGCGCGGCGTGAGGGTGACCTGGACGTTCTCCAATTCAGTCCTGTTGCCAGCCGATACGGTGCCCGTGAACTGGACGCCGAATCCACCCAGGGTGCTGGCGGCGCTGGTCACCGTGGCACTGAAGTGAATCTCGGCGGGCAGGTTGTAACCCTCTTGCGTGTTGCTTTGTTCGGATTCCGTGGTGACATCCGCGGTCAGCACGTTGCCCACCAGCTTGAATGTGAGCTGGGCTCCCGGCATGTACACGGAGCTCTCGACGTAGCAGCCCGGCAGGATAGTGCGCACGCCGTTGACGTACTCGATCATCGAGACCCTGACGGAGTTGCCTGAAGACGGAATCGGCAGGTTGCCATTCAACGGGTCGGTGGCCAGGCGCTGGAAGCGCAGGGCGTAACCCGTCTGCATCACCGGATCCCACTTGATGTAGGCCTCGAGGTACTGATCCGTCGCGCTGCCAAAACCCTGACCCGCGGTCTTCTCTGGAGTGAGGTCGAGCGTCAGCGACATGTCGGCGAAGGAACCCAGCGGTTGATAGAGCAGCCGCGCACCCTGCGTTGCGGTTCTCAAGCCCGGAATGCCCAAGGCGCCATCCCTGTCACCCAGTACGTAGGTCCATGGCGCACCCGCTCCAGGCGTCCATGTCTGGTTGATGTCCGACGGTTTGATCGTGTCGGCGTACCAGACGTCACCCTGATTGAGCGTGTGTCCCGTCCAGGTAACGTTGGCGAAGTTGGTGGAAATCACGTTCCGGTTGGCAACGTCGCCGGCCACGATGGCCCGCCCGCTCGTCACCATGATCGAACTACCCGCAGCCGGGCTGAATTCGTACCGCGGCGTGATGACCGCGGTCAGGTATTGGCCGATATCACCCGCCGACAGCTGGTAGTTCAGATAGGGGTTGTTGAGCGTGGTGACACCGACCAGCACAGTCTGCGCACCGGGCGTTGCGCCGCGGTACCAGCTGATGGTCGACCAGTCCGTGAACTCGGGATGGTCATAGACGATCTGCAGGCCAGCCATGTTCTGGCCGATCAGGATCGACGGCGTACCCACTACGATGGGAGCGGCGACTGTCTGCGGACGGATGTTCAGCGTTACCTGCGCTACCAGGCCGTTCGGCGCGGACGCTTTGACGATCGAGTTGATGATCACGCCGGTCGAGTTCAGGTTGGCGCGCAGATGCAGCTTTCCATCGCCCGCGTTGGGCAACAGGGTGAACAGCGACTCGTTGTAGTCGAAGTCGATGGCGTCGTAGTTGAAGAAGGCCGCCGGCACGAAGGTCGGAGTGATGATGACCTCGTTCGCCGGATTATCCGAAGCGACATTGATGTTGTTGGCAGCCATCGTGAATTTGAACGCGGTGTCATTCCGCCCCACTTGCTTCGATGGATTCCAACCGTCACTGCCCTTGAGCAGGTTGTACACGTTGTACTCGGCGCCGATCTTGAAGATCTGAAGCGCGTTGGCAGTCAGGGGCGTGGTGACCTGCGTGTTCAGGAGATCGAAGACGACCGGCGTGCCGTCCTCGTAGACGTTGTTGGAGACGTAGTGCTTGACGTCAGGTCGCTGGCTGTTTTCCCAGCGGATCTCTTCTTTCGCACGCTTGAAGACGTTGTCGATCACCACCCAGGTGCCGCCGCTCTTCGAGAAGAAGAACACGGGACTGTCGTTGTAGAAGTTGAAGGTGGAATGCAGGAACGCGGTGATCGTCGATGAGCCACCACCTGATGGGTGGCTGCCGTAGAAATCGAAAGTGCAATTGTCGAAGACGACCGTTCCACCACCGGCAATGGAGTCATCGGTCAACTGGAAATAGGAGTTCTTGAAGTAGGCCCTCGTCGGGCCAATGGCAATCAGGTTCAGGAAGCTGACGAAGCGGACGTTTTCGAAATACATCTTGTCGAGCGTGCCGCCCGCGCCAGTGATGGTCTGGGCCTGGACTCGCGCGTCGCCTCTGCGCACGACGTTCTTCGACGGATCTCTCGGGAAGACGAGATCGTGCGAGGTGTAGTTGGCAATCGTCAGGTCGTAGGCCGAGAAGTTGGTGCCAATACCGATGACGTTCCAGTTGCCGTTGGATCCCATGGTCTGACCGCGGTTGCCGGCGATCCGCACGTCATCCGCGTTGGAGGTCAATCCCTTGAAGGTGACCCCGGACTGCGCGAACGAGATACCGACCAAGCCGGGGTGTTCCGGAGTGTTGGCATTGTGCGTATCGAGGTAATCGTCGGTCCAGTAAACGCCGGGCGCGAAGTTGACCGTTGTGCCATTCGCGAAATTGGCCGCCTTCAGTTCCTGCAAGGTCTTGAAGGTGAACCCGGTTCGTCTGGCCTCATCGAGATAGGCATCCACGATCAGGTTGGTGGCGGACAACTCGACGTGTTTGGCGGTAAGCACGACGGCGGCGGTGCCGAGCCTTTCATGCGCGAAGTCCCACATGTGGCCCTGGCCCGCGTCGGCGATGAACCAGCCAACGAAGTAAAAGCTTCCGCCCTTGTCCGGATTCGCGGGTGCGGTGAGCAACGCGTTTTCTTCAACCTGGACGTCGGTGGCAACGCCGTCGATCACGAAGGAAACCGTGTGATGAACGGGCGTGACCGTCACGTTGAACGTCGCGGTCTTGGACTGGTAGGTGACGGTGATCACCTTGGTGCCGACCGTCGCGGAATCAAAGCCGCTGACTGCGTATCCCGTGGTGCCGTTGCCGGGCACGAGCGCGACATTCGGGGGCGTGTTGTAGGCGCCGAGCACGACCAGACCGGCCAGATCGAGCGTTTGGCCGAGATCGTATGAGGTCTTCGCCGGCATGGTCGCCACGGAAATGGAGGAGAGCTCGCGAGCCGGCGGCTCCGCAGGCTTGGTGTCCGATCCGCCGCAGGCCGAAAGCAGGGAAAGCACGAATGCCATGGCCAGCATGGTGAGCGTGCGCCCCTTGGTGAAATTCTTGTCGTTGATCATTTCTCTTTGCCCCTATTTGACAGTTTCCAGCATCCTTTCTGGGAGGATTGATTCGCGACGCCCGGCGGTCGCGCGCGATTCAGCGACGACGACGCATCGACAGGCTGGCGGGCGGCGTATTGAGGCGGCGCCTCAGGAATGGATCGCAGTTCTTCTCGCGCGCCTTGTTGTTCTCGGATTCGAAATCGCGCGATGACCCATGACCGAACCCCCCAATACGACCAAAGTCTATTACCACCGGTGTCATCGCTAATGACACCGGTGGTACATGGAAGTTACCAAATGCCCCGCGTACTCGGCAATAGACTTCAGACTAAGGTGCGGCCAGCGGCGCCGGGCGGCGTCGTTCGACTTTATTCGGCGGGATACCGTTGACTCACCGCGCCCGCCGCGATACCTAACTACTGTCGGCTGGCACTTGCCCGTGCGGCGCCGCCCCTGGGTTCACAATGAATAGCCCCGAAGATCGAATCGCCGCGTTGAAGTACTCAACACGGAAGGGGTGCAGGAAATGCCCGGATACGGATCGCATTTGAGCTCGCGAGGGAAAGCGCTGATCGCGATCCTTTCGGTCGTCGTCTTGCTGCTGGCAGTTCTGCTCATCGCCAACCCAGTCGAGGACCGCCCTTCGGGCGCCCCACCACCGGCTGGCGCCACTGAAATGAGCAATAAGGCTCCAAAAGTCCCCGCACCATCCGTCGTCGAAGCCGACCAAGACATCTCTTCGAACCTGCGAGTCGATGAACAGACGCCACAGACGAAAGGCTCAGGGCCCGACAATAGTGGCGACGCTACATCTCGAGCTATCGAGGGAGTCGAAATACCTCCCTCCGACCCGGTTGTCGACCAAGAGCCCGGTACGCGGCGCGCAAGAGTTGCGGCCGAATGCTGGGGACTGCGCGGCGACGCGCCACACGATTATGTGGTGACGCTCGACCGCGAGGTCCGCACGAGTGGCGAAGCGAGCGCGTTGATCTCATCACTGCGCAACAGCAACGGCTACGCGACGATGTTCCAGACTTCAGCCGCCGGGCCGGTGCGAGGGAGGCGCGTCGAATTCTCGGTCGATCTTCGAACCCGCGGCGCGACGCGCGGGGCCAACGTTTTGCTCCGCGCCGAAGATGCGCACGGAAGAACTGTCGCATTCGACAACATGGTGACCAGCTACGACGCTGATCGACGGCCGGATCAACTCATCAATCGTGGCATCACAGGGGACACCGAGTGGTCCACCCAGCACGTGGTCGTCGACATTCCCGACGAAGCACGAGTGATCACCTATGGTGTGTCCTTGTTCGGCGCGGGAAAGGCCTGGATCGACAACGCGCGCATCGAGGTCGTGTCTGACGATCTGGAAACGACTGCCATCGACATAGGTCACTCGCCGCAGCCGGTTCACGGCATCCCAATCAATCCGGCAAGCCTGACTCGCAGTCCTCGGAATCTGGAGTTTGATCTTGAAGCACAGGCCGGAGCATCGCCGTGCAACTAGAGAGCCGCCGCGCGCGCCGTCAGGTCGCTCGCCGATCGAACCAGCGCAACGACATGCACGAGAGTCCCGCATCCAACTTCGCGATCTCGGACACGGGCAGCGGCAATACATTCAATCCATGTTGCATGAGCATCTCCGCCGTGCGTGGGCACCCTGCCCTGATGAACAGCACGTCGTTTATGCGCAGTGCATTCGCCGCGGGCCGCTCCTCGGCTGGCACTACGAGGACGCGAAATCCTTGAAGCAACCCGGAGCTCGCGAGAGCCGCAGTCGCCAGGACTGTCTCTTCGTCAACCAACGAGCAGTCCGTCTTGAGGTGCAAGGTACCGCGCGGAACGCTCACTACCTTGCTGGAGAGTCCAATCGATTTCAGCAGCTCCCGCAAGGCGGCGGCGCCGACTTCGTTCGTTCGAGCGGAAAGGCCGATGAGAACGTTGCCAGGCGTGACGAGAATGTCGCCACCGTCGGCGTAGCCGTCGGTCAATTGCAGAACGGTGGGGAATCGCGCCGCGAGCGCGGACGCCAACTCACCTGCTTCGGCCATGCGACTCGGCGCTCCTGGCCGTAGCAGCAGCGCCGCCTGCGTGAACACCAACGCGGGGTCCTCCAGGAAAATAGAATCCGGAAATTCCTCAAGCGCGTCCAGAACGGTGACCTGCACGCCGGCACTTCGCAAAGCGGCGATGTAACTCTGCTGCTCGGCCACCACGGTTTCGAAAACGGGGGCGGGTCCTGAATTTGCGCGCAGGCCGTTGACGACACTCTTGCCGGGCGTGCGGACGATGGCGGAATTGAAGTCGAAGACGCGCATGAATTCCTCACGGTTCCTGTCGGCGCTTGTCCGCATCCACGAGCCACTGCGCCATCTTCGGGTCGTTTCGGGCATGCGCCGCCCAACCCGCGGCCGTGGCATTCCACCGGTAATCCTTGATGGTCATGTCGATGCCGCGGTCGATGACGAACTGCATCGACTCGTAAGTCCCGTTGAAGACCAGGTGATGCAGCAGGCTCGCCGGCTCGTGCGAGTTCCAGCGCGTGTTGATATCGGCGCCGCGCGCGAGCAGGAAGTCTGCCACGTCGAAGTGATCGTTGGTCACCGCGAAGGCGAGCGCGACGTCGAGCACCTGCTGCGTCGTCGGGGGATCCCAGCCGAGATGACTGCGTGCGCGCGCGTCGTTGTACGGATAGTGGTTGTGAAGATCGCCCGCCGGCGCGCCGGATTCGTCGAACCATTGCTGCACGCGCTTGAGGTTACCCATGCCCGCCGCATGCGGCAGATCGTCCGGCAGCGGCCAGATGCGCGTGAGCAATGGCATGAGGTGCGTATTCGCGTAGACAAACGCGAACTCGATGGCTTGCGACCGCGGCGGCGGCCGGTGCCGCAGGATCGCCGGATCGAGATCGAGAAAGGCGGCGATGAATTTGCCGCGATCGTTCAGCGCTGCCACCTCGATGAGTCGGTTCTGAAAGTCCAGCCAGTCGTTCCCCAGCAGCCACGACGCACGCTCCAACCCGCCGACGAACGCCGTCAAATCGTCATCGTTGATCGCGCCGATGATCTGCTCCATGACGAACGCCTTCCACGGCCCGAGGTCGATGGCGCGCGAGGGTCGGTGCTCGATGAAATATTCCACGAACGCACGGCGGCCGGGATTTTCGTCCACGTGTTTGCCGAGCTCGGGATCGAGCGCGATCAATCGCTCCAGCAGCATGGACGCGATGACCTCGTGCTCGAAGCTGCAGGCGCGCACGAAGGCTTCGTTGACGGTGGCTGGATCGTGGCGTTTCCCGGCAAGATCAGCGCGAACGGCGTCGATGTCGCCGAGCGCGGCAAGAAACTTGAGCGTGCGCGGCAGCAGGCCGTGACGCTGGAACAGCTGCAGCAGTCCGCTGGCGCGCGATACGAGGAGGCCCTCGCACACCTGCGGCGTCACCACCGCGCCGGCGTCGATCAGGAGTTCCGCGCATGCGGCGCGGGTGAACCATCGTTCTCGCTCCGTGTCGCCGGCATCGCCGTAGGCAGCCGTGGCCATTGCGAGCAAGCCACCGTCCTCCTGCCGGGAAAGCAGCGCGGGATATTCAGCCAGCAACTGTCGCAAATGCTCGACGTCGTTATCGTGAATGAGGCGCCGAGCCTGCATCACCGCCCACTCCAAGCCGCGGCCGAGGCGTCTGCTCACTTCTGCGGTCAACGCTTGCCAGCCTGCATAGCCGTATTCCCGCGCGATCACGAGTTGCGCGTTGCGCTGAGTGAGTGGCGCGTCGAAGTCTGGTAGATGGGCGCGCGCACGTGCGATGGAGGCAGTGTCGCCAGCGGCGACGTCGCGCGCGAGTTTCTTTGCCTGCTTGCGCAGGGATTCCAGGGATGGATAGGCAGGTAACAACTTCGGCGTGGTCATGACGACCTCCTTTCATGAGTCGCCTGTGCCCCGCTGAAACCAGGCTGAAAGAAGGTGCAAAGCACGCTACTCAGACTAAAACAGGTGGGATTCTTCCCTTGCCGCGGGTCGGTGACGCCCTGTTAGCGCACTGCCGACAGTATCCAAAGACTAGTGCGCGACGTCAATCAGCGTGATGTCTCCGGATTGCCTGGTCACCAGACCTTGAGAGAGCACGACGGTATTCAGTGCTTTGGTCCAGGGAATGTCCTTCAGGTGAACGGTGATTTTCCCGCGCACCTCATCGCTGACGAGAAAGTTCTGGCTGCTCTTATCGGCAATCATCTTCAGGACGTCACGCGTGTCAGTGTCCTTGGCGTCTATCGTGATCCGCTTTGCCGTTGAGTCCACGCTGCCGGGTGTGGGGCTCTGCGCAGGGGTCGGGGGAGTTGCGAACGTGACGGCACAGATGCCAGAGACGGCGAGCGCAACGGCGATGGCCACACCGCTCGCGCGGCGAATGCGACCCGGCGATGAATATTTGAGCATGATGATTCTCTCCTTCAGTGGATGACTCGATTTCCAATGGCAGGCAACGGGCTTGCACCACGCAGAGTCGATCGGCATTTGCACCCTGAGTAATGCGTCCGCATAACGCCTCCTGCTCGCTCCCGATCGGGAGACCACGAGCGCGTCACACGCGAGATCCTGGTCGAAGCGCAGGCGCCCCAACGCCCAATACATCAGCGGATTGAACCAGAAGAGGCACAACCAGCCGGCTGCGACCGCATAAATCAAAGTGTCGCCTCGCTCCAGGTGCGCCCGCTCATGCGCGAGCATCAACTGGCGTTCCTCCGCGGTATAACGGGTCTCAAAGTCCGTCGGCACAATCACTCGAGCACGCCACGCGCCGATCACCATGGGTGCTACGACGGCATCGCTGCGAAGAACGCCATCGAGGCCAGGCTCCAGGTTTCCCATTGTCCGGACGAACGCGCGGTGGCGAATCGCCCAGACCGCGGACATCAGCAATGCACCCAGCAACCAGGTTGCGAGCCCGAAGGTGACGTAGTTAGTCGACGACTCGCCCGCTGAGATTGTTTCGACGACGTTGGAGAACGTCGCGCCGATGAAATTCGGCAGCGGACTGGCAAGCAGTTGGTTTTTGTAGCCGGGTGCGGGCAGAAACACGGCCAGCGCGGTTGCCGGCACCAGCAACCACGCCCAATAGGCGGATTGCGCTCCCGTGGTCCGTCGCAGCGGCTTGCGCAAAACCCAGACGATCAACACGGCAATGCTCGATGCGAATGTCGCCTCGATCAGCACGCGCGCGAGGCTAGCGCCCATTGTCGTCCAACTCCTGGATGAGTTTCTTGAGCTCGGCCACGTCTTTCTTGCTGAGCTTCCTTCGTTGGCTGAAGTGCGCCACCAGGGGCGCGACGCGTCCCCCGAACAGCCGATCGAGCAGCCCGGTGCTTTCGTCCGTGAGCCACTGCTCTCGCTTCATCACCGGACTGTACAGATAGCGCCGACCATCTTGCCGAGCACGGATGACGCCCTTCTTCAACAGGCGAGTGAGCAGCGTCTTGACCGTTGATGCGTGCCATTTATCGGGCCCCTCGAGCGAGGCGATGAGGTCTTCCGTGGCGATGGGGCTGGTTTTCCACAGCACCTCCATGACCACTGATTCCGCTTCACTGATGGAGGCTGACACTTTCATACCAGAGCGCGCACCGACGTCTACAGGTGTAGACGTAATAATTGTCTACAACTGTAAACGGTGAGTCAAGGCCCGATATTTGGCGGTGGGTCAGCCCGGTGGTTTGGCGTTGACTAGCAACTGATCGGCGAACGCCCGCTTGTAAGCAGGCCGCGCTTCGCCGCGGGCGACATAGGCAGCCAGCTTTGGAAATTCGTCCAGGATGCCCGACGGTCTCGCCCTGAGCAGCACCGACACCATCATCAGGTCACCCGCGCTGAACGCACCATCGAGCCAGTCGGCATCGCCCAGGCGGGCAGAAAGTTGGTTGAGCTTGGCGCGGATGCGATCCGCGACCACAAGCAGGCGCTCCTGGGTCCAGGGCTTGTCGCCTTCCTGAAACTTCGCAGTCGAGAGCTCGAGGATCGGCGGTTCGACCGTGTTCACCGCGGCGAACATCCAGGTGATCGCGCGCGCCCGCGCATTGGCATCCTTTGGCAGCAGGCCCACATGGCGCTCGGCGATGTGGAACACGATTGCCCCTGTCTCGAACAGGGCGAGACCGCCTTCCTCATAGGTGGGAATCTGGCCGAAAGGATGCAGTGCCAGATGCGCGGGTTCCTTCATCGCGCCGAACGAAACGAGGCGAACGTCATAAGGTTGGCCTGCTTCTTCAAGCGCCCAGCGAACGCGCGTATCACGCGCCAGTCCCTTGCCGCCATCCGGCGATCGTTCAAAGGCGGTAATGGTCGGGGTTATCGGACTGGGCATGGTGATTTCTCCGGATACTCAAGTTGACCGTTCACTTGATAGCCGTTCGAGACTCGCCCAAATCGACATTCCTGGGTTACTTTTTTTGCTTCAGTAAAAGAACTGCTCCGAGACGATCTGACCGCGCTTCACTTCGTACACCATCACCTCGTTCATCTGGGTTCTCCCCGCACCGCGCACCGTCATGTCCAGCTCCCGGCCTACCGCAAAGAAGTTGCCGGCGACAACGGGTTCGGTGGTGGAAGACGCGTGCACCGCCTCCACCTGGCTCACCAGCGCCTCACCCTTCTTGCGAACGGCGGCCTTGCCCTCCGCATTGGGCAGACCCTGGGCGGTCGGCGGTTCGATGCTGCGCACGTTCTCTGCAAAGAGCTCATCCTGGATTTCGAACCACTTTTCCTGCTGGGCAAGTTCGTGGAATCGGGCGGCCACTTCGCGAATGGTCATTGTCGTGTCAGGCTTCATGTTCGTACTCCTTCTCGTATCTGATGGCTCCATGCTAGTCAGACGGCCGCGCAGCCGTGAGTAACAAGAGCGTCGTGAATACGGGATGAGTCTGGATGGGCGGCAGCTAACCGCCAGGCATCAAATGAGCAGTGGCGCGCGCGAATAGATAGCTCGCGATTTTGGGGGCATCCTCAGCCTTCTTGCGCGCACGCTTCGTCGGAAGCCCACGGCAGTCCGGGTACCGATCGGCGTCTTCACGTTTCCAGGGCACAACACCAACAACAAGGCGATGGCGGTTTTCATCGCAACTCCCTTAACGAAGTGATACCGGCGTAAAAGTCACGTTGCAGTACTTGTCGCTCGTCATCGTCACCGATGCGCACTGACCGTTGCCGCTGCACGAGCCCGACCAATGCTGGTCGTAGCCCTGCTGTGGTTGCGGCGGCTCCGAGGTGCAGAGCTGCACGGTCGAATTTGCGGGAAAGTGGTTGGCGGAAACGTTGTGGGCGATCGGATCGAGATTGGTGGCCGGCCCATAGTCGATGCCAGCCGGCGAGCTCGTGACGAAACCGAAGAATGCCCCCTGCGTCACGCTGAGGTAGTGCGAGGTCGGCGGATTCGGGTTGCCGGGCGGAGTTCCACCGCCGCTGCCGCCATTGCCGCTACTCGTCAACACTCCGACGAGGCCGCAGCCCTGCGTGCAGTTCGGTTGCCACACCGGACTCACGCCGCTCGCCGCAAACGTAAACGGAAAACCGATGCCACCGGGCGCAGGCACCCACGCACCGGTACTCGAACCCGCAGTGCTCAAGGCGCCAGTCTGTTGATTCACCGCAAAGGCCGTCAGTCCGCCGACCGAATCGACGACATACGCGAAGTCGCCTTGCGGTTCCGTGATCATGGAGATCGGCCCGACGCAGGCGCCGCCAGGGCATCCACTGAGCGCGCTGCCCGCGGCCGACAACACACCGGTGGTGGCATCCATCAGGAAGCTCAGCGCATTCACATTGAAGAACGGCTGCTGTTTGACAGCGAAGGTGAAGCGGCCAAAGCTGTCCATCGCGAGCGCGGCCGGCTTGTCGCGCACGGACAAACTACCGAGGTTGTTGAGCAGGCCAGTGGTCGAGTTGATGCCGAACGTGACGACTTCGTTGCTGATGAGGTTCGCGACATACAGCGCCTTGCCGTTCGGATCGATGGCGATCGCCCAGGAATGATTCCCCGGCGCGGTCGCCGCGACGGTGCTCACCGGACCTGCGAAAGCGCCGGTCGCCGGATCCACGTCGTACAGCGCCACCCGCGAATCGAGCGGATTGGAAAGCGTAGCGCCGTCGAACAACACGTAGGCGCGCGTGCCGAGCCGGTTGAACGCAATGCCCATGGGCTGCGAGCCGTTGCCGCTGATGGCATTGCCAGACAGCGTCAGCAGTCCCTTGCTGCCATCGATGTCGAACACGTCGATATCGCCGCCGCTGTTGGACGAGACACTGCCAAAGTTGATGACGTAGAGGAATTTTCCGGACGGATGCACGACCGGCATGGTCGGCTTGTAACCGGGCGGCGCGCGCGTCGCGCTCGTCGAGCCCAGGCCGGCTATCTGGCCGTTGATCGAGCTGAGCCCGTAGACGGAGACGCTGTTGGGTGCGATGCCATTTGTCGTAGTACTGCCGGCATTGGTCACGTACAGGAACCGGCCCGACGGATGCGCCACCACCGAGGTCGGAAAATCTCCGACTGCGGCGCTGCTGGTGGCGGTGCTCAAGCCGCCGGTCGTGCGATTGATGCGATACGAAGCGAGACTCAGCGTGCCTGCGGCATTCGCCACCGCATACACCATACGAGGCTTGGTCGCCGCCGCCCCGGGTAACAGCCACGAGAAATTCGTGACCGTCGCTTCGAGGAAATTGCCGTTCACGGTGGTGGTCAGGGCACCGAACGCCCCGGCCATCTCCGCTTTGTATAGCGTCGGGTCGGCATCGTTGGCAACCTGCGCGGCGTCGAAGGGAACGCGCACCGTCACCGGCACGGCAAAGGTCTGCCCGTGCGGCGTGAGCTCGAAGATCGCGCCGACGGCGTCGACGTCCGTGACCGCGAACGCGGGCGAGTTGCTGCTGTCGCGCGCGATGCCAATGGTGACGGGCATGGCCAATGCGCCCGGCGGTACGATGATCTGCGCGCCGTAAACGCCGTTCACCGTGCCGCCCGCGGGACCGATGACGGCGCTGCCGACGGATGTCGGGTTGGTGACGCAGGTGATCGTCACATTCGTGACGTTCGCCGCCACGTTGCCGCTGTTGTTAGTCGGCGTGCAGGTCTGCGCCGGTGTTGCGGGCTGCGAAAGCACCGTGACGTTGTAGGCACCACCACTCGCCACCGCCGTCGCAAAAGTGAACGCACCGTCGGCCGCGCGTGTGAGGTTGTCGCCGGCGTTGTTCTGCAACACGAGGCCGGATCCGGCAAGTCCCGTGACCGCTCCACCCACCGTGAAGGTGTTGGTCACGCAGGTGACAGTGACGTTGGAGATGTTGCCGGCGGCCAGCGTGCCGGCGCCGCTCGCCACCGTGCAAGTCTGGGTGGCGGGTTTGGCGGTGACGGTGACGCTGTAGGCCGCGCCGGTCGCAAGCGCCGTGGCAAACGAAAATGTGCCGTTGGTGGTGAGCATCTTTGCGTCGCCACCGTTGTTAGCCAGCGTGATCGACCCTGTGAGGCCGGACAGCGTGCCGCCGACGGTATATGTGGCGGCGGGCGGCGGCGGTGGCGGCGGTGGAACTGCCGGCGCGTCTTTCTTGCAGGCCGAAAGCGCTGCGAAGCCCAGCACGACCAGCAGTTTGCCCGGAGAATTGGTTCCGAATCGCATGTTAGCCACCCTGTTTCACTCGCCTACACACCAAACGCGCAGGAAACGGCAAGACCGGCTCACGAAAGGAGCCGATGCCGGCCTTACTTAACGGGGGAAACGCGTATCTCATTGACGCGTCAGGGTTCATCGGCAGAATGTTCCCGTGGATCCCGGAGAAGTCACCCGACTGCTGCAACGCTGGGCCGACGGCGATGCCGCGGCGTTCGAAGCGTTGTGGCCGCTCGTCTACAAGGACGTGCGCCAGCTGGCGCGGCGCCAACTCGCCGGCGAACGCGGCGACCACACCCTGCAGGGCACCGCCCTGGTGAACGAAGCGTTCATCCGCCTCGCGGGCCAGCGCGCCATCGAGTGGCAGAACCGCGAGCAATTCCTGTCACTCGCGTCGAAGATCATGCGGCGCGTCCTGGTCGACTACGCAAGGCAGCGCGGCGCGCAGCGGCGCGGCGATGGCGCGCAGCGCCTGAGCCTGCACGACACGCAAGCCGCGCTCGAAGTGGATGAAGCGCAGGCGCTGGCGAGCTTCGATGACGAGCGCGTCGACGTGCTCGCCATCGACTCCGCGCTCTCGCGCCTCGAGAAGATCGATGCGCCGCAGAGCCGCATCGTCGAGCTGCGCTACTTCGGCGGTCTCACGCTGGAGGAAACCGCCGGCGTCGCCGGCATTTCGCTCGCTTCGGTCAAACGCGAATGGGCCATGGCGCGCGCCTGGCTGCGCCGCGAGCTCGCCACACCATGACGCCCGAACGCTGGTCGCGCATCAAGGCACCGTTCGCGTATGTCTCGATGTAGTTAGGAAAAGCCGGCGAGCGGCCAACAGCAGACCCAATCCGGCCACTGACCACCAGTCCATCGAGCCGCCGCCGCCACCGGCTTGCGCCGCGTACGCTGTGATCGCGACGCTTTCAACGTCATCGCCACCTTCGGCACGGCAGGTAAGCTTGTAGGTCTGTTCGCCAGCCTCACTCGGCGTGAAGGATTCACTGCCGCTCGGCGACTTGTTGCCGCTCCAAGCGCCGCTCGCCACGCAGGAATTCGTGTTTGGCGAGGAAGTCCACGTCAGCGTCGCAGACGTACCCACCGTCACGCTCGTTGCCGATGTCGCAAGAGTGATCTGGGCCGGCGCCGGGTCCCAGCAGGCGTACAGCGTGACATCGGCGGTGACCGGCGCGTCGAAGTCGTACGACGCTTCGCATTCGGCATCGACGGACCAGCCGCCAAACAAGGAGCTCTCCTTGGTCGGGCTCTCGGGCTCGGCGACTGCGCTTCCGACGGCCACGAGCACAGGCGCGACCGCGGAACCCCCACTGGCATTGAACGTCACCGTGTGACCATTCAACACGTAGTTAGCCGACCAGTCACTCGCCCCGAAGGAATTGACCGCCCTGATCCTGAAGGCGTACATCGCATTCCTGCTCGCGGCCGTCGCCAACAGATGCACCGTTTCCGGCGTGGCAAACTGGTTCATCTCCTGGGTGATGAACCGCGTGGGTCTGGCATTTGCCGCGACGACTTCGATGGTTTCCCACTCGCCCGCTCCACCATTCCACTGGATTTCATAGCTCGTCGTCGAGACATCGCTATTGACCCAGTTGATCGTGAACGTGTTCGCGTAAACCACGACCTTGCCGGGCGCAGGTATGAATTGCGCATTGATCGCAGAACGCACTTCATCGTTGATCGTGACGCTCGAAACCGCGGGGACGGCGGGAAGCGACGTCGGAGCCAACGCGGATGTTGCGCCAGCACGGGTGTCGATCTCCACCCTCAGTGCCGCTACCTGCGCTGGCGTCCCGGTCGGCCACACGCCTTCGCGGTTCGGCCTGAATGACCAATCGAACTGCGCCGCGGGGCTGGTGCTCATCGCAGGATTCGTAGTGGTCGAACCCGCGGCAACTACGATGCCGATGTCCAGATCCGGGTCAAAGTAAGTACGGGACGAGTCGTCGAGCACGTTGGGCTCGAGCGTGAGCGCAGCTTCCCGCAGGGCTTGAAGCCCCACGTCTGTCAGGCCGGGAAGATAGTCGGTGGTTCTGCGGAAGGCAGCGACGTTCGCGGGGAAGTCTCCGTCCGTTACGACCTCTCGCGAAACGATGAAGCCGGGGGCGTCTCCAAAGAAATGGTTGTAACCAGCGTTCGCCGTGGCGGACTCGTTGGGACCGGGTTCGTAGTTGATGACTTGATGGCCCCGCGCATGGCCCTGCCGGCTTCTGAGGAACGGGAAGTTGACGTGGTCGAAGACGTTTCCTTCCGCCCAGATGGTGGCGTTGTGACCCGCGCCGATTCCATAGCCCGTGTTCCTGGCGAGGAGCTGGTTGTGATACGGATGGCCCTGGATGTCCTGATACAGATTGTTGAACACGTGGATGCGGCCGTTGCGCACGCGCGGAGTCCGTTCCTCCGAGCCATGGAACCAGTTGTGGTGAACGGTGCCGTAGTGATTGCTGATGGCGGTGGTGCCGCCGCCGATCAGCATCGCCTTGCTGCTTCCGGCAAAGACGTTGTAGTCGACGGTGTAGTTTCTCGGCTGGTTGGATATGTCGACGGCGCCGTCACCCTTGGCCTGATCGGGATCCATGCCCAGCGCGAGATGCTTGTTCTGTCCGTATCCAAACGTGTTGTTGTGCACCCAGGTGTTGGAAGACCTCGTGCCGGTGCCGCCACCATCGATGTAGATGGCGTCGTCATACCACTGGTCCAATCGAAGGTTGCGGAACTCCACGTTGTGGGCTCCGGCGGTCGTTATGCCCCAGCCAAAGATGATGGCGTCCGGCCCAATGCCCTCGACGGTGACATTGCCGTTGCCCGAGCCGATGGACAGCATCCGGCTGTCGTTGACGCCCGGAGGCACGATCGAGCCGGAGCCCGCCTTGTTAGCGGCGACCGTCTCAAACGAACCGATCGTACCCAGGATGCGAACCACGAGAGGTGTTCTCGCATTTGCGGTTGCGCCTCGTCCCGTCGAAAACAAATTCGACGGCAAGGTCGTCGCCATATTTTCCCGAGTCGCATAGACGATGATGGCGCTGGGATCCACTCGGCCATCCGGCAGATATCCGCCCACCGCGCCATTCGGCGCGAAATTGTTGGTGCCAGGAAAATCGGAAATAGCCTGATTGGAAGGTACGAACGCCGCGCCGTTGCGCGGGTAGGACGCGGTTTGAAGGCCGGTGAACGTGTGCTGGACCGCCACACCATCGGCAGCCCTGATCTGGATCTCATATTCCCCTCTCGGAAGGCCGGGAATATCCACCCGCCAAGTGTTGCGAGCAGGATCAACCTTGCGGACGAGCTCAGCGTCCGCTTCTTCCCAGTCGACGAGCCAGCCTTGGATCGCGCTGTCATTTCTCCAGTCATACGCGCCGCGAGTCCGCACGAAGGCCCGGTATCCGCCGGCGGTACCCGCCCAGGTGGCGAAGGCCGATTCAAACCAGGTACCGCTTTCCGGCGCAATCGCTACTCCGTTGGCCACAGCCACGGAGGTTGACGATGCAATGCCGGCCAGACCCGACACTGAGGAAAGTTGCTGTTCCGCGGCTGGCATGGACGACTTGTCGTCCGAGCCACAAGCCGAAAGGACGGAAAGCACGGCCAGACCCAAGAAAGCGAGCGTGCTTCCCCTGCTGAAATTCTTGTCGCTGATCATCTGTTTGCCCCCGACTTTGACTGTTCTTATCAGGCCGCCTGGAACGGCGATCGTATGTGCATGTTACCGGTGTCATCCCTAATGACACCGGTGGTACTCGGAAGGTAGCAAATGCGGCGGGCCCCCGGCATTAGACTTCCGGAGAAGATCATCGTTGGACTTAACCTGCCGTGTACGGACCGGTTGAGTTCCCGTGGGCCCGGGCCTGTTCGACTTTCCTGACTAACTAGCTTGTCGATTCAGCGATAGTCAGGCTGTCGCCGCGCAATTTGCGCCGGTGGCCCGCCCGGTCGTCGCACCGGGCGGGCCAGTTGAGGATTCCCCGCTTTCCTAACTACGCAGCGACTTGAACCCTGCGCGGAGATCGCCCACCAGGAGCTGTGGCTGTTCCCACGCCGCGAAGTGCCCACCCTTGTCGTGCCGTTTGTAGAAGAGCAGATTGGAGTAGGCCCGCTCCGTCCAACTCCGCGGGGCCTGGTAGACCTCTTCAGGGAAAACGCTGACCGCGGCCGGAACGGAGATCTTGAAGTCGTTGAAGAAGGCGCCCTTGTATTCCACATAGAGACGCGCGCTGGACACACCCGTGTTCGTCAACCAGGCAAGGGTGATGTTGTCGAGGATGTCATCCCGCGTGAGGTCGCCGTAGGGTTCCCCATCGAGAAAGAGTCTCGCGATGTGCTTGTAGCTAGCCACGTCGTGATCGATCAACCACGCGGCAAGGGCGACGGGCGAATCCGCCAACCCGTACAGGGTCTGCGGGTGTGAAGCCATCATCACTTGCGTGGGGATTTGCCGGTAAAGAAGCGCGATCTGCTCGTATGCCTGCTGCTCCTCGGCCGAAAGACCAGCCGGTGGCGGTCCGCCGGACTGAAGCGCCTTGGAAATATCAGCGGGCGCGGTACCCGGGAAGTTCACATGGATGCCTATCAACTCCGGATGTGCCTGCAGAGCCATCAGGTTCGTGACGAATCCACCCCAGTCGCCGCCCTGTGCCGCGAACTGGTTGTACCCGAGGCGCTTCATCAGCTCCACCCACGCGCGCGCCATGCGCGCGGGATCCCAACCCGTCGTCGTGGGCTTGCCTGAAAATCCGTAGCCGGCCATCGATGGGATCACCACGTGGAAGGCGTCCGACGCGCTGCCGCCGTGAGCCGTGGGGTTGGTCAGCGGATCGATGATCTTCAGCTGCTCGATGGGCGAGCCGGGCCATCCGTGGGTGACGATCAGCGGCAGCGCGTTCTCATGCTTCGAGCGCACGTGGATGAAGTGGATGTCCAGCCCGTCGATGGTCGTGATGAAATTCGGCAGGGCGTTCAGTCTCGCTTCGACCTTGCGCCAGTCGTAATCCGTGGCCCAATACCGCGCGACCGCTTGAATGAAGGCGAGTTGCACGCCCTGTGACCCATCGGCAACTGTTTCCTTCCCAGGCCAGACGGTGGCCTTTATGCGCCGGCGCAATTCGGCCAGTTCCGGCTCGGGAACGTTGATGCGGAAGGGGCGAATCGCAGTGGGGTCACTGCTCGACTGTTTGACTACTGCACTCATGGCTTTGCTCCTTATCTGGGGGAAATGATTTGAAGTCCCAGCGAGGGATATCGCATCACGATCGAACGCCGGGTTCGATCCGCCATTGGTATCTAACTATTGATACCTTCGTGTTATTGCGGTGACGATCCACGCGCGCGAATCGAACAACACTCCGTCCTGGGTGAGACGCTCGGCTAACATCCCGCGGAGCTGATCGAGAGCACGCTTTGCCGCGTCTGCATCGAGCTTGGCAAGCACGTCCTTCGTATTCTTGAAACTGCATACGATGTCGAATGCCGTGTCCACATCCGGCCCGTAGTACACCGGCTCGCGCACGTCGATGAAGCCGATGTCGAGGAATCCTCCGTTGCGGAGAATCGCTTCCACCACGGACGCATCGCCCAGCGAGAACGGCGTCTCCCAGAATGGCGTCTGATCGGGAACCGCCAGTGCCTCAGGTATCGCAGTTGCCCATTCGTTCCGCGCGGCGCTCTGCCAAACCATCATCACCAGACGCGCATCTTGTTTCGAGGCGCGGGCGAGGTTAGCGAACGCGGCAGCGGGGTCTGCAAAAAACATCGTGCCGAACCGGCTGATGATCACGTCGAAATGCGCCGGCTGAAATGGATGGACCTGCGCGTCGCCCAGCTCGTAGGTGATGTTCCGCAGACCGGTGTTCAGCGTCAGACGACGGGCTCGCTCGAGCATTTCTTCGGAGATGTCCACGCCGAGCACACTTCCGGACGAAGCCGCGCGCGCCGCGTCACGGGTGGTCTGCCCTCCTCCGCACCCAACGTCCAGCACTCGATCGGTCGGCCTGATGTTCGTGACCGCACGCAAGCGCTCGTTGTGGCGACCAAGCTCGGCGTCATAGTGATCGGCGATGGTGGGTACCGACATGGCTGGCGTCATTATGGCGCGCTTTCGCCCTCCGCTTCGCTGATGCACGACGACGTCCCGCTCACCCCATTTGAGTTAGAGCCGCGACAGCCAGCTGCTTACAATCGCGCGATGGCACCCGCCAACAACAACCGCGCCTTGTTCGCCCTGTGGGGTCTGTTCTGGCTGCTGATGATGGCGGTGGCAATCGAGGATGAGCGCAACAGTCCTTCCATCAAGTGGTGGGAGCCGGTGCTCTGGGAAGGCAGCTCATGCATCGTCGCCACGTGCTGGCTGGCTCTGCAACGGCGCGTATCGAAACGCTGGAACGAGAATCTCGACCATCCGTTGCGGTGGTTCGGAAAGCACCTTGCGTGGCTGCCGCTGCTCATCCCGAGTTTTGTCGTCGCCGTGTACGCCATGCGCCACGCCGTGTATGCGATGACCGGCGAGATCTATGAGCATGAATCCTGGGGTTTCGTGCTCTTCTACGAGAGCATCAAGCTGCTGCTGTTCACGAGTCTCTGGTTGTGCATCATTTTTGGTTTCGCGAGCTTCAATCTCTGGCGGCAGGAACGTGAGCGGCTGCTGGCGCTGCAGAAACACCTGGCCGAGTCGCAGCTCGCGCAGCTCAAGGCGCAGTTGCAGCCGCACTTCCTGTTCAACGCGCTCAATACCATCTCGGCGCTCATGCAAGTCGACGTCGAACGCGCCGACCGGCTGCTGACGAGGCTCGCCGACCTGCTCCGCTCGAGCCTGCAAGCAGGCGCGCGCCACATGACTTCGTTGCGTGAAGAATTGAAGTTGCTGGAGTTGTACGAGCAGATCATGGAAGAACGCTTCGCCGGCCGCGTGGAGCTGATCTGGAACATCGCAGACGATGCGCTGGATGCGGCGGTTCCTGCCATGCTGCTGCAGCCCGTACTCGAAAATGCCTTCAAACACGGCGTGGAACGCAGTCGCGTGCCAGTGACTATCCGCATCGATGCGAACCGCCATGATGACGTCCTGCAAGTGAAAATCCGCAATTCCGGCGCAACGCTTGCCGCGACGCCTGGGATGGGGATCGGCCTTCGCAATTGCCGCGAACGGCTCGATCTCATCTACGGCCAACGCGCAAGCCTCGAGCTCGCGCAAGATGGGGATGGCGTCGCCGCGCGTCTCACCATTCCCTGCACCCACGAATGATCCGGGTCCTCATCGTCGACGACGAAGCGCCGGCGCGCGACAAGCTGCGCCGCTGGCTCACCGCGCAGCCGGACATAGAGCTCGTCGGTGAATCCGCCGACGGACTCGCGGCCGCGGCGGCGATCGCCAGGCTGCAGCCGGAAGTGGTGTTCCTGGATATCCAGATGCCGGGATTGAGCGGCCTGGAAGTGGCGGCGCAGCTCGAACCGGCGGGCGCCCCGCTGCTGGTGTTCGTCACCGCTTTCGATGAGCACGCGATCAAGGCCTTCGACCTGAACGCGATCGACTATCTACTGAAACCTTACGACAAGGATCGCCTGCAGAAGACCCTCGGGCGCATTCGCGAGCGTCGCGACGCGGGTCCAGCCGCGGCCGCGATCCGCACTGCGCGCGCTCAGACGGGCGCAAGCGAGCGGCTGTTGGTGCCCCAGGGTGAGCAGCTGCAACTGATCGATGCCGCCGCCATTCACTGGCTCGAGGCCGATGACAACTACGTGCACGTGCACACGGCCCAGGCGCGCTTCATCCTGCGCCGCACGCTGGCGGATCTCCTGGCGCAGCTCGGCGAGCAGCGCTTCGTGCGCATCCACAAGTCCGCGGCGGTGAACATCGCCGAGGTCAAGACGCTCTCACCCCTGTTCAAGGGTGATCATGAAGTGACGCTGCGCAGCGGGGCAGTGCTGCGCCTGAGCCGGCGATACAAGGAGACGTTGTTCGCCCTCATCGGGGGGTAGCTGTCCCGCTTGCCACATCTCCATGGCAGACCCGTCGATTCCGCGTGAAGGTGGCGTCCATCAACGCGGGAGACATCGCTCATGGAATCGACCCTCAAGCCAGACACGCGCTATGAATTTCTCGATTGGTTGCGCGTCATCGCCATTTTCGTGCTGCTGTTTTTCCACACCGGCATGTTGTTCGTCGGCTGGGGCTGGCACATCCAGAACGCGGAAACGATCCCGAGCCTGCAGTGGCCCATGGACCTCGCGCACCGGCTGCGCATGCCGCTGCTGTTCGTCATCGCCGGTGCCGGGCTGTGGTTCGCGCTGCGGCGGCGCACCGGCGCCGCGCTCGTGAAAGAACGCACGCTGCGCCTCCTGGTGCCGGCCATCATCGGCATGTTCCTTGTCGTCCCGCCGCAGGTGTTCGTGGAACGAATTGCGCACGGGCAATGGTCCGGCGGCTATCTGGATTTCATGACGCAACGCGTCTTCCAGTTTCAGCCCTACCCCGCCGGCGATTTCAGCTGGCATCACCTGTGGTTCATCATCTATCTCTATGTCTACGTCCTGCTGCTCATGCCCTTGCTGCTCTGGTGGCGGCGCGCCAAACCGGTGATCCGTCCGGGCGCGTGGATTTATGCGCTCGCACTGCCGCTGGGCCTGAACGAAGCCCTGCTCAAACCGCTGTTTCCCGAGTCGCACAACCTCGTGAGCGACTGGTACATCTTCATTCACTATCTACTGCTCACGGTGTACGGCTTCATGCTGGCCTCCATGCCAGGCGCGTGGGATTGGCTCGCGGAGCGCCGACGCTGGTCGCTCGCGCTCGGCCTCGCGGTGCTGGTGGGTTTGCTGACTCTCTTCGCAGCCGGCGTCATTGCTCGTGGCAGCGCAACTGATTACATGTTCGCCAATCTCTTCACCTGGTTCTCGTTGCTGGCGTTCCTGGGATACGGACGGCAGCATCTGAGCTTCGGCAACCGCCTGCTCTCCTGGGCGCGTGATGCCAGCTACCCGGTCTACATCCTGCATCAGACCGTGATCATCGTGATCGCGTACACCGTCATCCAGCAACCCTGGCGGCCCTGGACCAAGTACTGGGTTGTGCTCGGCGCGACACTCGCCACTTGCATATTGCTCTATGAATTCCTGCTGCGCCGCTTCGCCGTGCTGCGCGTCGCGTTTGGGATCAAGACGCACACGGATGCACGAGGCTCGAGCTCTGGTCAGCAACCCGCTGCCAGTTGCCGAACAGCGTCATGAGATGCGTCGAAACCCGAGACGACGATCCGGAGTAGCTAAAGCGGTCGCGGTCATGGGCAACCGCGATCCGCATGACGCCAAGGCGCAGCTGCCCGACGAAAACAATGTCATCGTGCTGCTGGCCGACGGCCCGCCCGGTCGTCGCACCGGGCGGGCCAGTTCAGGGTTCCCTGCGTACCTACGTACGCAGCGACTTGAACCCTGCGCGCAGATCGCCCACGAGGAGCTCAGGCTGTTCCCACGCCGCGAAGTGTCCGCCCTGGTCGTGCTGTTTGTAGAAAAGCAGGTTCGAGTAGGCCCGCTCCGTCCAACTCCGCGGGGCCTGGTAGACCTCTTCCGGGAAAACGCTGACGGCGGCCGGTACGGAGATTTTGAAGTCGTTGAAGAAAGCGCCCTTGTATTCCACATACAGACGCGCGCTGGACACGCCCGTGTTCGTCAACCAGGCAAGGGTGATGT